>NZ_CP088262.1:2065000-2427500 GCF_021117365.1 Nocardioides sp. cx-173
GCGAGGCCGACAGGCGTAGTCGATGGACAACGGGTTGATATTCCCGTACCGGCAAAGTAGCGCCCATGACGAGCCCGGTGATGCTAACCATCTGAAACTCATCTGATCGGACCCTTCGGGGCGAGACGGGTGAGCGTAGCGTGGGATCCGAACCGGTAGTAGTCAAGCGATGGGGTGACGCAGGAAGGTAGCCCAACCGTGGCGATGGTTGTCCACGGGTAAGCAGGTAGGGTGTGTCCTAGGCAAATCCGGGACACTGTCTTTGATGACGGACCTGAGACGTGACGCCGACCCCGTATGGGGGAAGTGGGTGATCCTATGCTGTCGAGAAAAACCTCTAGCGAGCTATACGCCGCCCGTACCCCAAACCGACTCAGGTGATCAGGTAGAGAATACCAAGGCGATCGAGCGAACCATGGTTAAGGAACTCGGCAAAATGCCCCCGTAACTTCGGGAGAAGGGGGGCCCGAACCGTCATGACCTTTACGGTCGGCAGCGGGGAGGGCCGCAGAGACCAGGCCCAAGCGACTGTTTACTAAAAACACAGGTCCGTGCGAAGTTGTAAGACGATGTATACGGACTGACTCCTGCCCGGTGCTGGAAGGTTAAGGGGACCTGTTAGAGCCTTCGGGTTCGAAGCGGAGAACTTAAGCCCCAGTAAACGGCGGTGGTAACTATAACCATCCTAAGGTAGCGAAATTCCTTGTCGGGTAAGTTCCGACCTGCACGAATGGAGTAACGACTTGGGCGCTGTCTCAACCGTGGACTCGGCGAAATTGCACTACGAGTAAAGATGCTCGTTACGCGCGGCAGGACGGAAAGACCCCGGGACCTTTACTATAGTTTGGTATTGGTGTTTGGTTCGGCTTGTGTAGGATAGGTGGGAGACTGTGAAGCGGCCACGCCAGTGGTTGTGGAGTCAACGTTGAAATACCACTCTGGTCGTACTAGATATCTAACCTAGGTCCATGATCTGGATCAGGGACAGTGCCTGATGGGTAGTTTAACTGGGGCGGTTGCCTCCTAAAATGTAACGGAGGCGCTCAAAGGTTCCCTCAGCCTGGTTGGCAATCAGGTGGCGAGTGTAAGTGCACAAGGGAGCTTGACTGTGAGACAGACATGTCGAGCAGGGACGAAAGTCGGAACTAGTGATCCGGCGTCGGCATGTGGAAGCGACGTCGCTCAACGGATAAAAGGTACCCCGGGGATAACAGGCTGATCTTCCCCAAGAGTCCATATCGACGGGATGGTTTGGCACCTCGATGTCGGCTCGTCGCATCCTGGGGCTGGAGTAGGTCCCAAGGGTTGGGCTGTTCGCCCATTAAAGCGGCACGCGAGCTGGGTTTAGAACGTCGTGAGACAGTTCGGTCCCTATCCGCCGCGCGCGTAGGAAACTTGAGAAAATCTGTCCCTAGTACGAGAGGACCGGGATGGACGAACCTCTGGTGTGCCAGTTGTCCCGCCAGGGGCACGGCTGGTTAGCTACGTTCGGAAGTGATAACCGCTGAATGCATCTAAGCGGGAAGCACATTTCAAGATGAGGTTTCCCACCCCTTGTGGGTTAAGGCCCCCAACAGACTATTGGGTTGATAGGCCGGAGGTATACAGCAGCAATGCCTAGCCGACCGGTACTAATAGGCCGAGGGCTTGCCCCACAAACCCTCAACCAAAACCACAACCACCTGCTACTCAACGTATGCACGCGTCCACTACAAGACCACCCCACCCGGTGGCCCCCCAACTAACACGGGGGACCAGACCGGGTAATATGGGGTCATAGAGTTACGGCGGCCATAGCGTCAGGGAAACACCCGGTCCCATCCCGAACCCGGAAGTTAAGCCTGACAGCGCCAATGGTACTGCACCCGAGAGGCTGTGGGAGAGTAGGACGCCGCCGGACAATTCTTGAAGTAGGGCCATCCATTCGTGGATGGCCCTACTTTCATTTAGGTTCTCGTCAAGCCTGATCCGGTGATCGCTCGACGAGCCGGCGGCCCCCTCTGGCGGTTGAGGTGGGATAATTGAAGCCCAGCCGCGGTCATCCGTGCAATATGACTGTGTATCCATCCGCGCAGATTGCGGCATGAGGGGACGCGACCTACGAGCCGTTCGTCGGCGACAGTTCCAGTCCGTCGCCCTAGTCGACTCAAGGAGCAGTACCTAACGTGGACACCCCGCCAGCCGCCGCGGTGGACATCGCAGCTGCTCGTGCCATGTGGGCGGCGTATGCCGCTGCCCACCCCGAACGGGTACGGGCATGCCCGGAGTACACCGTCGAGCAGTTCGGCGACTCCCGCCGTTTGGCCGATGAGCTCTTGGCGGCTGTGACCGACGGACCGAAGCGGGCCACGTCCGAGTTGGTGACGGAGTTCCGCGCACGCGGCGACGACCTCCCACGCGTCGGGTCCCACTGGGTGGCGTGCGACGGCTCCGGGTCGCCTCGCGTGGTGCTGCGCAGCATCGAACTGCGAATCGGCACGTTCGACGAAGTCGATGAGCGGTTCGCCTACGACGAGGGCGAGGACGATCGATCCCTGTCGAGCTGGCAGTCCGAGCACCGTTGCTATTGGCAGCGCGCCTGCTCCGCCCGAGGCGCGGAGTGGTCAGAGCAGGACGAGATCGTCCTCGAGCGCTTCGCGATTGTCTGGCCACCAGAACTGGTTGGCTGAGCGCGTCAGTCTCGCTGAGTTGCCCTTCCGAGAGTGGGCTCTGACCCGCCCGCGCGCTGAATTCGGCCCTGTGCCGCGGGGACACCCGATTAGCGCCGTAGCGAGGGCAGAGCGCGGTCCTTCCGGTCGTTGTGGACGCTGGTTCCGGGGTCGTAGCCGTCTCGGTGGGGCAGGCCTACGCCGTGGCGGTCGGTGAGCCAGGTACGCAACAAGTTGGCGTAGCGGCTGGTGTCGTCGGTGCTGTTGAGGTGGAGGCGGACCGGGCCGAGCATGAGGGTGGTACGGCGCTGGTTGCGCAGGACGAAGGACCGCGAGTCGAGGTAGTCGCGCACGACCCCCAGTTGGACGTCGAGGGCGGCGGTCGAGTGGTGCTGGGCAGCAGTTTGGCGAGGCCCGACCTGGTGGATCACGAGGTCGGAGTTGGCGGCTACCCAGGTTCGCGAGCTCACGACCTTGGGGTGCTGGACGTTCGCGGCGAACTTGTCCCAGCCGGCGAGGGTCTGGAAGGCCTCGTTGAGGGCCTCAGCCCGCTTGGAACCCCAGCGCGAGACCATTGTCGGTGGTCAGCGCCTCGAAGGCGTTCTCGCGCAGGTGGTGCTCGCAGCGCGTCACGAATGGATCCGGGAAGGACGGAGCTGGGTGGGCTGGCCAGACACCTGACGGACGGCGTTGCCGATCTCGGCCGCGTTGTCGGTCATCGCTCTCACACGTCAATCGCGGAAGGGCCGGCAGGTGTCCACAGCGGTGCCTTGTGACGCTCCCTCTCCACAGGGGGTGCGGCTATGGGCAGCCATGGTCGGCGAACCCTGCGAGCGTTCCTCTCGGAGGTGGTGCGCATGTCGGCGCAGACGACAGAGGGCGGCGTCGAGGTCGCCAACGAGGTGCGGCTCGTGGGGCGGATTTCCCGCGACCCGGAGCTGAAGGAGCTGCCCAGTGGCGACTCGGTGTGGACGTTCCGGGTGGTCGTGCCGCGGGCGCCCGCGGCGGCGCGGCCGCACCAGAGCGTGGACGCCCTCGAGTGCTGCGTGTGGAGCGGGCGTCTCAGGCGCTCGGTCGCCGGCTGGCGTGCGGGTGACCGGGTGGCCGTGGAGGGCAGCCTGCGGCGTCGGTTCTTCCGCTCCGGTCACGGCGTTGCCTCCCTGGTGGAGGTCGAGGTCAGCGCCGGACGGCTCATCCGTCGTGCAGCGACCTGATCAGCACGCCGAGGCTGGGCTTGGGCTGGAACGACGTGGCCTTCTCGGGCAGCAGCCGGTCGTTGCGCACGATCCGCAGGATCCGGTCGACGAGCGGGGCCGGCATGAGCACGGCCACCCCGACATCGGGACTGACCTGAGCCAGGGCGTCGTCGACCGTGTGGTGGTACCGGATGTCGCGCGGGCCGTAGGGGAGCGCGGGGATGAGCTGGTCGTGGAGGAGCTGGACGGCCGTCCGGTCCGGCGGCACGGTGACCTTGAGTACCGCCCAGCGGTCGCTGTCGGTGACGACCAGGTGATCGGGGTCGAGAGCGGCGACGGCCGCCTCCGCGGTGGTCTCCTCGACGCCCATGCCCACACCGGCCGCCGCCGCGAGCACGTCGTCGACGGAGGTGCCGGTCAGCACCCGGTGGATCGCGCCGAGGAAGAGCGGGGTGTCCTCCTGGTCCACGAGCATGGCCAGCCCGTAGTCGCTGGCGCTGCCCGGGTCCCGGGTGTGCAGCCGCAGGTAGGCGGCGTAGCGGTGGTGGCCGTCGGCGATGAGGGCGGTCTCGTCCGCGAGCAGGTCCGCGATGGCGGCGAGGTCGCCGGGGTCGCGGATCGGCCAGACCCGGTGCTGCTGGCCGTTGCGGTCGGTGAAGTCGTGCTCCGGAGGGTGGCGCTGCACGCGGGCGAGGAGGGCCCGCAACGGAGCCGGGCCGCGGTGTACCAGCAGGATGGGCGCCGGATTCAGCTGCATCTGCGACATCCGGTCCGCCAGGTCGTCGGCCTGGGCCGGGTAGACGCCCTCGTGCGGCAGGATCGCGCGGTCCTCGGCGCGGGCGGCGCGTCGCGAGACGTCGAGCAGGCCCACGAGGCCGCGGATCGTGATGCCTGCCGCGGTGTACTCGTGCAGGTAGAGCGCGGGCTCCTCGTCCCTGGTCAGCTGGCCCTGGGCCCGCCACCGCTCCAGGCGCGCCGCGACGTCCCGATACGGACGCGCGAAGGCACGCGCCGAGCTGGGGTCTCCGATGCGCGAGGGCGCCAACATCAGGGCCCGGAAGGGGACCAGGCGCAGCGGACCGCCGACGTACGGCGGGGTGACCACGGCGCTGGACTCCATCATCGCATCGTAGGGTGCGCGGACCAGTCCACCTCACGAGGAGGCCCGCATGCTCGGCGTGTCCGGCACCAGCCTGTCCACCGACTACGACCTGGCGATGCTCGATCTGGACGGGGTGGTCTACATCGGACCGGACGCCGTGCCGGGCGCGGCCGGCCACCTGGACCGGGTGCGCGAGTCCGGGATGCGGCTGGCCTTCATCACCAACAACGCCGCCCGGCCACCGCAGGCCGTCGCGGCCCACCTGCAGGAGCTGGGGGTCACGGCGAGGCCCGAGGACGTGGTCACCTCCGCGCAGGCCGCGGCCCGGGTGCTGGTGGACCGCCTCGGCACGGGCGCCCGGGTGGTGCTCCTGGGCGCCGCCGGCCTGGAGGAGGCGCTCGCCGCCGAGGGCCTGGTGGCGACGCACGTGGAGGACGACGACGCGGTGGCGCTGGTGACCGGCTACGGGCCGGAGGTGCGCTGGCGCCACATCATGCGGGCCGCGGTGCGGGTGCGCGAGGGGCTCTGGTGGGTGGCGAGCAACACCGACTACACGATCCCCACCGCCTACGGCGTCGCGCCGGGCCACGGCGTGCTGGTGGACACCCTGTCCCGCTTCGCGGGGGTCTCGCCGGTCGTCGCCGGGAAGCCGGAGCGGCCGCTGCTCGACGAGACCGTGCGCCGCGTCGGCGGGCGCCGCCCGCTCATGGTCGGGGACCGCCTGGACACCGACATCGAGGGCGCCCGCAATGCCGGGATCGACTCGCTGCTGGTGCTGACCGGGGTCACCGGGCTGCCCGAGCTGGTCGCGGCGCGCCCGCAGGAGCGACCGACGTACCTCGCCCGCGACCTGGGTGGGCTGCTGCGGGCCCACGAGGCGCCCAGCCGGGCCGACGACGGGTGGGAGCTCGGCGGGTGGCGAGCGCGGGTCGCCGACGGACGCCTGGAGGTGTCCGGCTCCGGGGAGGCAGAGGCGTGGTGGGCGGTCGTCGCGTGCGCGGCGTGGGCCCACGTCGACGGGGGCGGGGACGTGCCCGTCGCCGACGACCTGGTGGCGCCCTGACGGGCGGACCCCGGCGGCCGGTAGCCTCGGAGCCATGACGCAGGAGCCCGTGCACGACGAGCACGACGCCGGGGACCAGCCCGGTGACCTCGAGGTCTCCCACGACCTGCCGGAGCGGGAGCGGGTGCGCACCGGCGACGAGCGGGTCGACGCCGTCCTGGCCGAGATCGAGGACCTGCGCGACCGGCCCGTGGAGGAGCACGTCGCGGCGTTCGAGCAGGCGCACGACAAGCTGCGCCGGGCCCTGGACGAGGTGCCCCCGGCGACGACGAGCGAGGCGAGCACTCCCACGGGGATGACGAAGCCCCTGCCCGCAGACCCGGCGTAGGCGGCGCCATGCCACCGCGCCGACTCCGCCTCGACGCCGAGCTGGTGCGCCGGGGCCTGGCCAGGAGCCGGGACCACGCCAGCGAGCTGATCGCGGCGGGTCGGGTCAAGGTGTCCGGCGCGGTCGCCGGCAAGCCGGCGACCGGCGTGACGACCGACGTCGCGATCGTGGTGAGCGACGACCCGGACCGCCCCGACTACGCCTCCCGCGGCGGCCACAAGCTGGCCGGCGCCCTCGCGGCGTTCGGGCCGCTCGGTCTCGAGGTGGCCGGGCGGCGCTGCCTGGACGCCGGCGCGTCCACCGGCGGGTTCACCGACGTGCTCCTGCGCGCCGGGGCGGCGCAGGTCGTGGCGGTCGACGTCGGGTACGGGCAGCTGGTCTGGCGCCTGCAGAACGACGAGCGCGTGGTGGTCCACGACCGCACCAACGTCCGGGAGCTGACGCCCGAGCTGATCGGAGGTCCGGTCGACCTGGTGGTGGGGGACCTGTCGTTCATCTCCCTGCCGCTGGTCCTGGACGCGCTGATCGGGGTGACCCGTGAGGACGGTGACCTGGCGCTCATGGTGAAGCCGCAGTTCGAGGTGGGCAAGGACCGCATCCCCAAGGGCGGGGTCGTGCGCGACCCGGGGCTCCGGGCGGAGGCGGTCATCGGCGTGGCCGAGGCGGCCGCCACGCGGGGCTGGGGCGCCGTCCACGTGGCGACCAGCCCGTTGCCCGGGCCCTCGGGGAACGTGGAGTTCTTCCTCTGGCTGCGGCGTGGCCCCGCGACGCTCACCGAAGAAGAGATCCACACCTGCGTGCGCCGAGCCACGGCGCCGGGGGTGCCGGGTGAGAGGGTGGAGCCGTGACCGACCACTCGCCCGTGCGCCGGGTCCTCGTGCTCGCCCACACGGGGCGCGAGGAGGCCCGCGACGTCGCCCGTGCCTTCTGCAAGGGCCTCACCGGCGAGGGCATCATCGTGCGGCTCCTGGCCGACGAGGCGGCCGACCTGGGGCTGGACCCGGTCGACTACGACCCCTGCATCGAGCTCACGGAGTCCGAGACCGACGCGAGCAGGGACTGCGAGATCACCTTGGTGATCGGCGGGGACGGCTCGATCCTGCGCGCCGCCGAGGTGACCCACGAGAGCCTTACCCCGGTCCTCGGCGTCAACCTGGGCCACGTGGGGTTCCTCGCGGAGGCCGAGCAGGACGACGTGGAGTCCACGCTCGCCGCGATCGTCGCTCGCGACTACACGCTCGAGGACCGGATGACGCTCGATGTCCGCGTCTACCGTGACGGTGAGCTGGTCACCAGCACCTTCGCGGTCAACGAGGCGAGCGTCGAGAAGGCCGCCCGCCAGCGGATGCTCGAGGTCGTCCTCGGCATCGACGGACGACCGCTGTCTCGCTGGGGCTGCGACGGCGTGGTGTGTGCGACCCCCACCGGCTCGACGGCCTACAACTTCAGCGCCGGCGGCCCCATCGTGTGGCCGAGCGTCGAGGCGATGTGCATCGTGCCGCTGAGCGCTCACGCCCTGTTCGCCCGGCCCCTGGTCGTCGCTCCGACCTCGGTCGTGGCCATCGAGGTGCTCGCACGCACCGAGGGTGCCGGCGTGCTCTGGTGCGACGGCCGCCGCACGGTCGACCTGCCACCCGGAGCCCGGATCGAGGTGCGCCGCGGCACCCAGCCGGTCCGGTTGGTCCGACTGCACGAGGCGCCGTTCACCGACCGCCTGGTGGCGAAGTTCGGGCTGCCCGTCGAGGGCTGGCGCGGCCCGGCCGAGCGCCGCTTCCGCGGGGAGGAGGCATGATCGAGGAGATCCGCATCGGATCCCTCGGGGTGATCGACTCCTCCGCGCTCGAGCTCGGGCCCGGGCTCACGGTCATCACCGGCGAGACCGGCGCCGGCAAGACCATGATCGTCACCGCGCTCGGCCTGCTGCTGGGCGGGCGCGCCGACACGGGCGCGGTCCGCACCGGGTCGAAGACCGCTCGCGTCGAGGGCGTCGTGACCGTCTCCGACCTGCCCGGCCTGGCTGAGGCGGTCGAGGACGCCGGGGGAGTGGTGGAGGACGACCGGGTCGTCCTGGCCCGCAACGTCTCCGCCGAGGGCCGGTCCCGCGCGTTCGTCGGCGGCGCCTCGGTCCCGGTCGCCACCCTCGCCGAGGTCGCTCAGCCCCTGGTGGCGGTGCACGGCCAGTCCGACCAGCACCGCCTCCTGCAGGCGAGGGCCCAGCGTGAGGCGCTGGACCGGTTCGGGGGCGAGGCTCTGGGCGCTGCGGCCGCCTCCTACGCGCGGGTGCACGCGCGGCTGGAGGACGTCGAGTCCGAGCTGGTCGAGGTGGTCTCCAGCGCTCGGGAGCGGGCTCGCGAGGCCGACCTGCTGCGGTTCGGGCTCGAGGAGGTCGAGGCCGTCTCACCAGAGCCCGGCGAGGACGTGGAGCTGGCCGCCGAGGAGGCGCGGCTGGGGTTCTCCGACACCCTTCGTGCCGCGGCGGAGACGGCGCGTGAGGCGCTGAGCAGCGAGCAGGAGGCACCCGACGCGCTGGCCACGACGTCGGCTGCCCGCACCGCGCTGGACGGCGTGCGCGAGCACGATGCCGAGGCGGGCGAGCTCGCCGACCGGCTCGCCGAGGTCACCTACCTGCTCTCCGACGTGGCCGCCGACGTGGCGTCGTACGCCTCCCGCATCGACACCGACCCCGCCCGGCTCGCCGTGGTCTCCGAGCGCCGGGCCGCGCTCACCGCGCTCACCCGCAAGTACGGCGACAGCGTCGAGGAGGTCCTGGCGTGGGCGCAGGAGGCGTCCCAGCGGCTGCTGGACCTCGACTCCACCGACGACCGCATCGCCGAGCTCAAGGGCGAGCGCGAGACCCTGCGCACCCAGTTGGCCCAGGCCGCCGCCGAGCTCTCCCGCCTGCGACAGGACGCCGCCGGACGGCTCGGCGACCAGGTCAGCGAGGAGCTGAGCCTGTTGGCGATGCCGCACGCGCGGCTGACCGTCGCGGTGACCCAGACCGAGGCCGAGCCCAGCGAGGGGCGCCGGGCGCCGTTGCGGATCGGCGCGAGGTGGCTGCGCTACTCCGCCCATGGCGTCGACGACGTGGAGCTCCTGCTCGCGGCCAACACCGGCTCCGAGCCGCGCCCGCTCGGCAAAGGGGCCTCGGGGGGCGAGCTGTCCCGGGTGATGCTCGCGATCGAGGTGTCCCTGGCGGGCACCAGCCCCGTGCCGACCTTCGTCTTCGACGAGGTGGACGCGGGCGTGGGGGGTGCGGCGGCCGTCGAGGTCGGACGCCGCCTGGCGCAGCTGGCCCGCACCGCGCAGGTCCTGGTCGTGACCCACCTGCCCCAGGTCGCCGCCTACGCCGACCGGCACGTCGTGGTCGAGAAGTCGAGCGACGGCTCGGTCACGAGCTCGGGCCTGACGGTCCTCGACGACGAGAGCCGCGAGCGCGAGCTGTCGCGGATGCTGGCCGGGCTCACTGACTCCGACACCGCGCTGGCGCACGCCCGTGAGCTGCTCGAGGTGGCCCAGTCGGCGCGTGGACGCGGATAGATCACCGATTCTGGGATACCCTGGTCTTCCGTGAAGAGCCCCACGCCGACCAAGCACGTGTTCGTGACCGGAGGCGTCGCCTCCTCGCTCGGGAAGGGGCTCACGGCTTCCAGCCTAGGCCGCCTGCTGCGCTCGCGCGGCCTGCGCGTGACCATGCAGAAGCTCGACCCCTACCTCAACGTCGACCCCGGGACGATGAACCCGTTCCAGCACGGCGAGGTCTTCGTGACCAACGACGGGGCCGAGACCGACCTGGACATCGGCCACTACGAGCGGTTCCTCGACACCGACCTGGGACAGATCGCCAACGTCACGACCGGGCAGGTCTACTCCAGCGTGATCGCCAAGGAGCGTCGGGGCGACTACCTCGGGGACACCGTCCAGGTGATCCCGCACATCACCAACGAGATCAAGGAGCGCATCCTCGCGATGGGCTCCGGCACCGGGGACGGTGAGGTCGATGTGGTGATCACCGAGGTCGGCGGCACGGTCGGCGACATCGAGTCGCTGCCGTTCCTCGAGGCCGCCCGTCAGGTGCGTCACGACATCGGTCGCGCCAACTGCTTCTTCCTGCATGTCTCCCTCGTGCCCTACATCGGGCCCTCCGGGGAGCTGAAGACCAAGCCGACCCAGCACTCGGTGGCCGCGCTGCGCCAGGTCGGCATCCAGCCCGACGCCGTCGTCTGCCGCGCCGACCGCGAGCTGCCGCAGTCGATCAAGAAGAAGATCTCGCTGATGTG
The DNA here is from genome assembly GCF_021117365.1 of Nocardioides sp. cx-173. NCBI lineage: Bacteria > Bacillati > Actinomycetota > Actinomycetes > Propionibacteriales > Nocardioidaceae > Nocardioides > Nocardioides sp. cx-173. The sequence goes on from NZ_CP088262.1 coordinate 2,075,615, forward strand.
CGACGTCGACGAGGAGGCCGTCGTCACCGCGGCGGACGCCCCGTCGATCTACGACATCCCGAAGGTCCTGCACCGCGAGGGCCTCGACGCCTACGTCGTACGCCGTCTGGACCTGCCCTTCCGCGACGTCGACTGGACCGTCTGGGACGACCTGCTGCGCCGCGTGCACCACCCCAAGGAGGAGGTGACCGTCGCCCTGGTCGGCAAGTACATCGACCTGCCCGACGCCTACCTCTCGGTGGCCGAGGCGCTGCGCGCGGGCGGCTTCGCCCACGAGGCCAAGGTGCAGCTGAGGTGGGTCGCCTCCGACGAGTGCGCGACACCCGCCGGGGCCCACAAGCACCTCCACGACGTCGACGCGGTCTGCGTGCCCGGGGGCTTCGGCGTCCGTGGCATCGAGGGCAAGCTGGGGGCCCTGACCTACGCGCGCACTCACGGCATCCCGACGCTGGGTCTGTGTCTGGGGCTGCAGTGCATGGTCATCGAGTACGCACGATCGGTGGCCGGCCTGTCCAAGGCCGCGTCCACCGAGTTCGACCCGGACTGCCCCGAGCCGGTGATCGCGACGATGGCCGAGCAGAAGTCCATCGTGGAGGGCGCCGGCGACCTGGGCGGCACGATGCGGCTGGGCCTCTACCCCGCCGATCTCGCGCCCGGCACCGTCGTACGCGAGGCCTACGGCGAGGCCACGATCCAGGAGCGCCACCGGCACCGCTACGAGGTCAACAACGCCTACCGCGACCAGCTCCAGGAGGCCGGCCTGGTCTTCTCGGGCACCAACACCGACCTGGGCCTGGTGGAGTTCGTCGAGCTGCCTCGCGAGGTGCACCCCTACTACGTGTCCACCCAGGCCCACCCCGAGCTGCGCTCCCGGCCCACCCGCCCGCACCCGCTGTTCGCCGGCCTCATCGGCGCGGCGATCGAGCGCCAGAAGGAGCTCCGCTTCCCGATCGACGAGAGCGCCCTGCGCCGCGCCGACGACGACTGACCCGTCACCAACTGCACGACATCCCCGCTGACCCGTCAGAAAGTTTGTGACGGGTCAGCGTTGGCGAGGGGCGGACCGATAGCGTCGGTGGGGTGAGCAACCCGGAGATCGCGGACGTCGAGGAGCACTGGCCGGTCGAGGACAGCACCGAGGTGTACGACGGAGGCGGCTGGGTGGTGCGCGTCCGCGCCGACCGGGTACGCCGGCCGGGTCGCCCCGAGGAGCGGCCGTTCACGCGGGTGGTGGTCGAGCACCCAGGCGCGGCGGTCGTCCTCGCCGTGGACGAGGAGGACCGCGCCCTATGCCTGTGGCAGTACCGCCACCCGGTGGGCCGCCGGCTGGTGCAGCTCCCGGCGGGGCTGGTCGACGTCCCCGGCGAGGAGCCGGCGGAGGTGGCGCGTCGCGAGCTGCGTGAGGAGGCCGGGCTCGAGGCGGGCGATTGGACCCACCTGGCGACGATGCTCTCCTCTCCGGGCCTGACCGAGGAGCGGGCGCACTACTACCTGGCGCGCGGACTCACCGACGTGGGCAGAGGCGACTTCGAGCTCGCGCACGAGGAGGCCGAGATGGAGGTCGGCTGGGTGCCGCTCGAGGAGCTGCGCGACGCCGTACTCTCCGGCGCGGTCGCCGACGCCCATGTGGCGATCGCGGTCCTCACAGCGCAGGCACGCGGGCTCACCTCCTCATGAGCCGTCCGGTCATCGTCCGTGTCGCCGGTGGCTCCGGGCGATAGTGTCGCGCGTGGCGCCACTGCGCCGCCCGGCGGAAGGAGCTTCAGGTGAAGGTCGGCGTGCCGAAGGAAGTCAAGAACCACGAGTACCGCGTGGCGATCACTCCGGTGGGGGTGCACGAGCTGACCGCGCACGGCCATGAGGTCGTGGTCGAGCGGGGCGCGGGGGTGGGCTCGTCGATCGACGACGAGGAGTACGTCGCGGCCGGGGCGCGGATCCTGGACTCCGCCGACGAGGTGTGGGGCTCGGTGGACCTGGTGCTCAAGGTCAAGGAGCCGGTGGCCGAGGAGTACCACCGACTGCGCGAGGGGCTGACGCTGTTCACCTACCTGCACCTGGCGGCGGACAAGCCGCTGACCGAGGCCCTGCTGGCGAGCGGGGTCACCGCGATCGCCTACGAGACCGTGCAGCTGCCCTCGGGTGGGCTGCCGTTGCTGTACCCGATGTCGGAGGTCGCGGGGTGTCTGGCGCCGCAGGTCGGTGCGCACAGCCTGCTGAAGGCCGAGGGTGGCCGGGGGGTGCTGATGGGTGGTGTCGGTGGGGTGGCCAACGCCAAGGTCGTGATCATCGGGGCGGGGGTCTCGGGACAGAACGCCGCGAACATCGCGCTGGGGATGGGCGCGGACGTGACGTTGCTGGACACCGACCTGGACAAGCTGCGGATGTCGTTCTGGCGCTACAGCAACCGGGTGCACGGGCTGGCCTCCTCGAAGCTGGCGGTGGAGCAGCAGGTGCTGGAGGCCGACCTGGTGATCGGTGCGGTGCTGATCCCGGGGGCGGCGGCGCCCAAGCTGGTCTCCAACGAGCTGGTCTCGCGGATGAAGCCGGGCAGTGTGCTGGTCGACATCGCGGTCGACCAGGGCGGCTGCTTCGAGGACACCCACGCCACGACGCACGCGGACCCGACGTACCAGGTGCACGGCTCGACGTTCTACTGCGTGGCGAACATGCCCGGTGCGGTGCCGAACACCTCGACGTACGCGCTGACCAACGCGACGCTGCCCTACACCGTCAAGCTGGCCGATCGGGGCTGGATCGAGGCGAGCCGTCAGGACCACAGCCTGGCGCTGGGGCTCAACACCCATGCCGGACAGCTCACCAACGGGCCAGTCGGGGAGGCCGTCGGCATCGAGGCGGTCGCCCTGGAGAGCGTGCTGGGCTGAGTTGGGCGACACGAACCGGCCGGCCGATGTCGGCAAGGACATCGAGCGGGCGATCCGCACCTACCTCGAGCACCTGTCGGTGGAGAAGGGCCTCGCGGCCAACACCCTGACGTCGTACCGTCGCGACCTGCGGCGCTACCGGGCACACCTCGCGGCCGAGGGCGTCGAGCGGCTGGACCAGGTGAGCGAGGCGACCGTGTCCGGCTTCCTGATGCGGCTGCGCGAGGGGGACGAGGACCACCAGCCGCTCAGTGCCACCTCGGCCGCCCGGACCGTGGTCGCGGTGCGGGGCTTCCACAAGTTCGCCGTGGCCGACGGCCTGGCCACGCTGGACCCGGCCAGGGGCGTGAAGCCGCCGACCCCGGCCAAGCGGCTGCCCAAGGCGCTGCCGCTCTCGGACGTCGAGGCGATCCTGGAGGCGGCGGGTGCTCCGGGCACGACGCTGGCACTGCGCGACCGGGCGCTGCTCGAGGTGCTCTACGGCACCGGGGCCCGGATCTCGGAGGCCGTGGGCCTCGATGTGGACGACCTCGACGACGTCGACGGCACGGTCCTGCTGCGGGGCAAGGGCAGCAAGGAGCGCCTGGTGCCGATCGGCTCGTACGCCCGCGAGGCACTGTCGGCCTACCTGGTGCGGGCCCGGCCCGAGCTGGTGGCCACCGGCTCCGGGAGGGTCGGTGGCGCGCTCTTCCTCAACGCCCGCGGCGGTCGTCTCTCGCGCCAATCGGCGTGGGCGGTGCTGGTCAAGGCGGCCGACCGCGCCGGCATCACGCGCGACGTCTCGCCGCACACGATGCGCCACTCCTTCGCCACGCACCTGCTCGACGGCGGCGCCGACGTCCGCGTCGTTCAGGAGCTGCTCGGTCACGCCTCGGTGACCACGACTCAGGTCTACACGCTGGTCACCGTCGACAACCTGCGCGAGGTCTTCGCGACCGCGCACCCCCGGGCGCGCGACTGAGTCCGCGGGCGTTGGGGAGAATGTCCCTCGTGAGCCCCCCACGCGCCTGCGCCCATCCCTCCGACGGTCCGGCCCTGACCGCCGGCGCCGGGTGGCACCACGTCCCGACGGTGCTGGACGAGCGGTGAGCGACCTCCTCGAGGAGATCACCACCGCGGTCGCCGCACGCGGCCTGGAGCTCTACCCGCATCAGGAGGAGGCCATCCTCGCGCTGCTCTCCGGCGACAACGTGGTGCTCGCGACGCCGACCGGCTCCGGCAAGTCGCTGGTGGCGGAGGCCGCGCACCACGCCGCGCTCGCCGAGGACCGGGTGTCGTTCTACACCGCGCCCATCAAGGCGCTGGTGAGCGAGAAGTTCTTCGCGCTGTGCGCGGTCTTCGGAGCCGAGAACGTCGGCATGCTCACCGGCGACGCCTCGGTCAACGTCGACGCGCCCATCATCTGCTGCACCGCCGAGGTGCTCGCCAACATCGCCCTGCGCGAGGGCGCCGACGCCGACGTCGGGCTGGTCGTGATGGACGAGTTCCACTACTACGCCGAGCCGGACCGCGGCTGGGCCTGGCAGGTGCCGATCCTGGCGCTGCCGCACGCGCAGTTTCTGCTGATGTCGGCGACCCTGGGCGACGTCAGCGACATCGCCGCGGACCTGAGCCGGCGTACCGGCCGCGAGACCGCCGTCGTGGACGACGCCGAGCGCCCGGTGCCGCTGTCGTTCGAGTGGTCGCTCACCCCCCTCGACGAGACCGTGCAGCGGCTCGTCGAGGAGCGGCAGGCCCCGGTCTACGTCGTGCACTTCACGCAGAAGGACGCCGTGGAGCACGCCACCAGCCTGCTCTCGCCGAGCTCGGCCATCGGCAAGCTCAGCCAGGCCGACAAGGACGCCATCGCCGAGGTGATCGGCGCGTTCCGGTTCGGGTCGGGCTTCGGCAAGACGCTGTCCAAGATGGTGCGCCGCGGGATCGGCATCCACCACGCCGGCATGCTGCCGCGCTACCGGCGCCTGGTGGAGCAGCTGGCCCAGGCGGGGCTGCTCACCGTGATCTGCGGCACCGACACGCTCGGCGTGGGCATCAACGTCCCGATCCGCACGGTGCTGTTCACCGGGCTGGCGAAGTTCGACGGCAGCCGGCAGCGGATCCTGCGCACCCGGGAGTTCCTGCAGATCGCCGGCCGTGCCGGACGGGCCGGGTTCGACACGGCGGGCTACGTCGTGGTCCAGGCGCCCGAGCACGTCATCGAGAACGACCGCGCCCGCAAGAAGGCCGACGCCAAGAACGCCACGATGAGCGCGGAGAAGCAGGCCAAGCGCAAGAGCAAGGCGCAGCTCAAGAAGCCCCCCGAGGGCATGGTGGTGTGGACCGAGCAGACCTTCGACAAGCTGGTCAACGGCGAGTCCGAGCGGCTGCAGTCGCGGATGAGGGTTGACAACGCGATGCTGGTCAACGTCCTCGCCCGCGAGGAGGACGCCTTCCCGGTGCTCCGCAGCCTGCTCGAGGACAACCACGAGGACCGCCGCAGCCAGCTCCGGCTCTGCCGGCGCGCGTTGCGCCTGATGCGGAGCCTGGTGCACTCCGGCACGGTGACGCGCCTCGACGAGCCCGACGAGTTCGGCCGGCGCTACGTCCTCACGGTCGACCTCCCGGAGGACTTCGCCCTCAACCAGCCGCTGGCGCACTTCGCCCTGGCCGCGCTCGACGTCCTGGATCCGGAGAGCGAGACCTACACCCTCGACATCCTCTCGGTGATCGAGGCGGTGCTCGAGGCACCTCGGCAGATCCTGTTCGCCCAGCAGCGCGCCGCGCGCGGCGTCGCGATCGGGGAGATGAAGGCCGACGGCATCGAGTACGACGAGCGGATGCTGCTGCTGGACGCCATCACCTGGCCGCAGCCGCTCGCCGAGCTGCTGGAGGGCGTCTACGAGATCTACCGCGGCACCCACCCGTGGCTGCGCGAGGACGCGCTGGACCCGAAGTCGATCGTGCGCGAGATGTACGAGCAGGGGATGAGCTTCACCGACTTCGTCGGCCGCTACGAGCTGGCGCGCTCCGAGGGGCTGGTGCTGCGCTACCTCACCGACGCCTACCGCACCCTGCGCCAGACGGTCCCCGAGGCGCACCGCACGCCCGAGCTCGACGACCTCATCGAGTGGCTGGGGGAGACCGTGCGCCAGACCGACTCCTCGCTGCTCGACGAGTGGGAGGCGCTCTCGGACCCCGAGCACGTGGCCCGGACGGTCGCCGAGGGCACGCCGCCGCCGATGAACCGGCCGATCAGCGCGCAGGAGCGGCCGTTCACGATCATGATCCGCAACGCGATGTTCCGCCGGGTCGAGCTGGTCGCGCGCGACGACCTGGACGGGCTGATGGCCCTGGAGCGCGCCGCTGCGGACCGGACCGACCCGCCCGGCGAGGTGCTCATGACGCGCTCCGCCTGGGACGCCGCGATCGAGGAGTATTACGCCGAGCACGACCGCGTCGACCTCGGCCCGGACGCCCGGGGCCCGTCACTGCTCGCCGTACAGCGCAGCGGTCGGCGGTGGGAGGTCCGTCAGACCATCCACGACCCCGAGGGCAACCACGACTGGGTGATCGAGGCGGTCGTCGACCTCGACCTGTCCGACGAGCTCGGAGAGCTCGCGCTCACGACCACCGCGATGCGCTGCCTGGGCGACTGATCCGGCCGACCGATCCGGGCGACTGATCCGGGAGGAGACGCTGGACCAGTGGTCCTCGCTCCTCCACAGGAAAGTGCACAGGCCGGCCTTCGCCTGTGCAGTCGAGCGGGCGCGAGTGCACAGGTCATGCACAGATCGCCCTTGCGCCTGTGGGATCTCGCCGTCGTCTTGGTCCGCCGTCGGCACCGGACCTAGAGTCCCCGGCGAGCCTGCGCAATGTCGTCGTGTCGACATTGTGTGATGGGGAGCAGAGCCCCACCGGACCACCTGACCGACATCCTGGGCCGACCACGAGGAGTGGCACATGAGCGACAACGGGACGTACCCCGGATCCGCCGGCAGCAGTGCCTTCGACATGCCACCCCGCGTGCCGGTCCCTTCCCCAGCAGCAGGAGATGAGCACGTGTCCGACCCCCTTCCCTTCGAGCGTCCCCAGCGCGAGGGAGTGCCCGAGATGGCCGCCAGCAACGAGGCGCCGTCCACCACGCTGGCGCCCGACCCGGTCCTCGAGGGCATCGAGGTCGCCGAGGTCGTCATGGGCCCCACCGGTCGGCCGATGCCGGTCCTGCCCGAGCCGCGGCCGGTCTCCGGGCCGACTCGCGCGCGGGTGATCTCGATGTGCAACCAGAAGGGCGGCGTCGGCAAGACCACGACGACCATCAACCTGGGGGCGGCCCTGGCCGAGCACGGCCGCAAGGTGCTGCTGGTCGACTTCGACCCGCAGGGCTCGCTGTCGGTCGGCCTGGGTCTCAACCCGCACGAGATGGAGCTGTCCATCTACAACCTGCTCATGCAGCGCGACGTGAGCGTCGAGGACGTCGTGGTGCCCACCCGGGTCCCCGGCATGGACCTGCTGCCCTCCAACATCGACCTGTCCGCCGCCGAGGTGCAGCTCGTGCACGAGGTGGCCCGGGAGCAGACCCTGCAGCGGGTGCTCGCGCCGGCCATGGACAAGTACGACGTCATCCTCATCGACTGCCAGCCCTCCCTGGGCCTGCTGACGGTCAACGCGCTCACCGCCTCCAACGGCGTGATCATCCCGCTGGAGTGCGAGTACTTCGCCCTGCGCGGCGTGGCGCTGCTGAAGACGACCATCGACAAGGTGCGCGAGCGGCTCAACCCGAGCCTGGAGATCGACGGCGTGCTCGGCACCATGTTCGACGGCCGCACGCTGCACTCGCGCGAGGTCATGGACCGCCTCGTGCAGGCCTGGGGCGACAAGGTCTTCCACACCGTCATCCGGCGGACCGTGAAGTTCTCCGATGCCACCGTCGCCGGCGAGCCGATCACGTCGTACGCCTCCACGTCCGGCGGCGCCGACGCCTACCGCCAGCTGTCCAAGGAGGTGCTCGCCCGGTGCCTCGACGCGTGAGCATGCCTACCGCCGACGACCTCTTCCGCCCGACCGCCGTCCACGCGGTCCCCGACGCTCCGGAGGTCACCGAGGACGCCAGGGAGGCGCCGGAGCCCGCGGTCCCCAAGCCGAGCGGCCGGATCCGGCACGACGAGAAGATGACGGTCTACGTCACCTCCGACGAGCTGCTGCACATCGAGCAGGCGCGGCTCACGCTGCGCAGCGCCCACGGGCTGGCCGTCGACCGTGGCCGACTGGTGCGCGAGGCGGTGGCGCTGGTGCTGGCCGACTTCGACGCCCAGGGCGACGACAGCGGGCTGGTGCGGCGGCTGACCGAGGTATGACTCCCCGATGACCGCGCTCGCCGCTCCCGGCGAGACGGGTGAGGCCACGCCGGGATTCGAGCTCCGGCTGGACAACTTCGAGGGCCCCTTCGACCTCCTGCTGAGCCTGATCTCCAAGCACAAGCTCGACATCACCGAGGTCGCGCTCTCGCGGGTGACCGACGAGTTCATCGCCCACGTCAAGGCCGGGGGACCGGTCTGGGACCTGGAGCAGACCACCTCCTTCCTGCTGGTCGCCTCGACGCTGCTCGACCTCAAGGCGGCCCGGCTGCTGCCGCAGGGCGACGTCGAGGACGAGGAGGACCTGGCGCTGCTGGAGGCGCGCGACCTGCTCTTCGCCCGGCTCATGCAGTACAAGGCCTTCAAGCAGGTCGCCGCGTTCCTGGACGTGCGCCTCGCCGAGGAGTCGCGCCGCTACCCGCGCGCGGTGGGCCTCGAGGAGCGCTATGCCAACCTGCTGCCGGAGGTGCTGATCGGGCTCGGCCTGGAGCAGTTCGCCGAGCTGGCGGCCAAGGCGCTGGCGCCCAAGCAGGTGCTGGAGGTGTCGCTGCAGCACATCCACGCCAACAAGGTCAGCGTGCGCGAGCAGGCCGCCCTGGTGGTGGACCGGCTGCGCCGTACCGGCACCATGACCTTCCGCGCGCTGTGCGGCGACTCGCCCGACCGGCTCACGACCGTGGCGCGTTTCCTCTCGCTGCTCGAGCTGTTCCGCGAGGGGGCGGTGTCCTTCGAGCAGGTGACCGCGCTGGGCGAGCTCACCATCCGGTGGACCGGCGCCGACGAGGACGAGATCGAGATCACCGACGAGTTCGACGGGGCGCCGCCCGAGCCGCAGGCGAGCGCCCCCGCTGACGAGGAGACCCCATGAGCGACACCCGCCCCGAGGCGCCCACCGACGACGGCGGCGAGCTGCTCGCCGTACCGCTGGCGGAGCTGCGCCCCGCCCTCGAGGCGGTGCTCATGGTCTCCGACCTGCCCCTCGACGACGTGAGCCTGGCCTCCACCGTCGGCTACCCCGCCGAGGAGGTCTCCGCGGCGCTGCGCGAGCTGGCCGAGGAGTACACCGCGCAGGGACGCGGCTTCGAGCTGCGCAACGTCGCGGGCGGCTGGCGCTTCTACTCGCGCGCCGAGTACGCCCCGGTCGTCGAGGCGTTCGTCCTGGAGGGCCAGCGCGGCCGGCTCACCCAGGCGGCGTTGGAGACGCTCGCCGTGGTCGCCTACAAGCAGCCGGTCTCGCGCGCGCGGATCTCCGCGATCCGCGGCGTCAACGTCGACGGCGTCATGCGCACCCTGCTCTCGCGCGGCCTGGTCGAGGAGGCCGGCCAGGACGGTGAGACCGGTGCCAACCTCTTCCGCACGACCAGCTACTTCCTGGAGCGGATCGGGGTGACGTCCGTCGAGGACCTGCCCGAGCTCGCGCCCTACCTGCCCGACCTGGACGACCTCGAGGACGAGCTGGCCGAGATGGCGGCCTCCGAGAGCGTGCACGAGGGACCCGCCGGCGGTGCCGAGCCGGTGCCCCAGCCGGAGCCCCAGCCGGAGCGGCAGCCGTGAGCCGCGAGGTCGCGACCGACGAGGACGGCCTGATCCGGCTGCAGAAGCTGCTGGCGCAGTCGGGGGTGGCGTCGCGCCGCAAGTGCGAGGAGCTGATGCTCGACGGGGAGGTCGAGGTGGACGGCGAGGTGGTCACCCGGCTCGGCACCAAGGTCGACCCGCGCACCGCGGTCATCCGGGTCTCGGGAAAGCGGCTGCCGCCGGTGTCGGACCTGGTCTACCTGGTGCTCAACAAGCCCACGGGCGTGGTGTCGACGATGTCGGACCCCGAGGGCCGGCGCACCATCTCCGACCTGGTCGAGCACCGCTCCGAGCGGCTCTTCCACGTCGGCCGCCTCGACACCGACACGTCGGGGCTGCTGCTGCTCACCAACGATGGCGACTTCGCCCAGCGCATGGCCCACCCGTCGTACGAGGTGGACAAGACCTATGTCGCCGAGGTGAGCGGTGAGGTCGGCAAGGCGACCGTCGCCCGGCTGCTGAGCGGGGTGACGCTCGAGGACGGCCCGGTGACGGTGTCGTCGGCGCGGGTCGTGGCGGCGGCGCCGGATAAGTCGATCGTCGAGCTGGTCATCCACGAGGGCCGCAACCGGATCGTGCGTCGGCTGCTCGACGAGGTCGGCCACCCGGTCCGCAAGCTCACCCGCACCGCCATCGGCCCGGTCTCGCTCGGCACCCTCAAGCCCGGCCACCTGCGCGAGCTCACGCTCGACGAGCTCGGTGAGCTGTTGGACGGGGCGCAGCTGTAGGCAGTGGATGGATACCCGGCTGACCGGGTATCCCGTCGCTTGTCAGGGGTTGCAACCCCTGACAAGCGACCGACACGCGCGCGCAGTGCGGCGTAAGGGATGGATACCCGGCTGACCGGGTATCCATCCACTCGGGGCGCCAGCGGCGTAGCGTGACGCCATGGACGCCCCGGCACCCGTCCCCGCCGCGCTGCGGCCGTACGTCGCCTGGCTGAGCGCCTACGACGTGGTCGGGCCACCGGGTGTCCACCGCGGGCTGCCGGGGACCTCGCTGACGTTCGTGCTGCCGATCGGGGCGCCGCTGGACGTGGCGTGGAGCGGAGATCCCGGGTCGAGGCGCGCGGTCTGGTCCAGCGTGGCCGGGCTGCACGCGGCGCCCGCCGAGATCCGCCACGACGGTCACCAGGAGGGGTTCTTCCTGGCGCTCACGACCGCGGGCGCACGGGCGCTGCTCGGGCTGCCGGCCGCGGCGATCGCGGGGCAGCTGCTGACCCTGGACGACCTGGTCCCCGGTCTGCGGCACCTGCCCGAGCAGCTGCATCAGTCGCGGACCTGGAGCGAGCGCGTCGCCACCCTGCACCAGGCGCTCACCACCGCCCTCGCAGCCGGGGGAGCTCCCGCGGCGCGGGCCGAGGTGGGGCGCGCGCTCGCCCGGCTGGCCCGAGGTGCCGCGGTCGCCGACGTGGCCGAGGAGGTCGGCTACAGCCGGCGCCACCTGCGCAACCTCGTGGTCGCCGAGACCGGGCTCGGCCCCAAGGAGTACCAGCGCGTCGCCCGCTTCGAGGCCAGCCGCGACCAGGTGCTGGCCGCGGCGCGGCGCGGCGGCACGCTCGCCGAGGTCGCGGCCAGGTGCGGGTACGCCGACCAGGCCCACCTGGCCCGCGAGTGGCGCGAGCTGGCGGGCTGTGCCCCGACCACGTGGCTGCGCGAGGAGTTCCCAGACGTCCAAGCCGGCGGCGTACCCGTCGGGTGAGGGTGGGGCATGACCTCGACGACCAGCAGAGCAGCAGACATCCGGCACTGGCAGAGCATGAGCTTCCGCGACGCGGACGCGATGATGCGCTGGCTCGGCGCCCTCGGCTTCACCGAGCACGCGACCTACCGCGACGAGCACGACCCCTCGGTGGTGGTGCACGCCGAGTGGGTGTGGGCCGGAGGCGGCGTGATGTTCGGCTCCGAGCGCCCCGACGCCGCCGTCGACAACGCTGGCGGCTCCGCGGCGTACCTGGTCACCGACGACCCCGACGACCTGTTCGAGCGGGCCGTCGCTGCCGGAGCGAGGGTGCTGAGGCCCATGGTCGACCAGGACTACGGCGGTCGCGGCGGCAGCGTGATCGATCCAGAGGGCAACCACTGGTCATTCGGGAGCTACCAGCCCCGATAGCATCGTGGGGTGCCAGTCAGAGCCGTCCGCGGCGCCACCCAACTCGATGTCGACCAGCGCGAGCACCTGCTCGAGCGGGTCTCGGAGATGGTCACGGACGTGATGACGTCCAACGGCCTGGAGGTCGACGACTTCATCTCCGTGATCTTCACCGCCACCTCGGACGTGGTCTCGGAGTTTCCGGCGTACGCCGCCCGCCAGCTCGGGTTCGGCGAGGTGCCGCTGATCTGCGCGCGGGAGCTCGAGATCGCGGGCTCCATGCCGCGGGTGGTGCGCATGATGGCGCACATCGAGACCGACCTGCCGCGCGCCGACATCACCCACGTCTACCTGCACGGCGCCGCCGCGCTGCGCACCGACCTGAGCCGCGTGCGGTCGGTCCCCGATGAGTGACTGCGACGAGCGGCCGGCATGAGTGACCGGCATGAGTGACACGCTCGTCGGTCCGGTCGAGATCGTCGGCGCCGGCCTCATCGGCACCTCCATCGCACTGGCCTGCCGCCGGGCCGGGCTCGAGGTGCTGCTGACCGACCCCTCCGACGACCACCTGCGCACCGCCTCCGGCCTCGGCGCCGGTCGTGCCAGCGCCCCCGGGGACCGGCCCCAGCTGGTCGTGGTCGCGGTGCCGCCGGACCACCTGGCGCAGGAGATCGGGCGGGCGCTCGCGGGCGACGCGGTGGTGACCGACGTCGGCAGCGTCAAGGCCGCCCCCCTGGCGGCGCTGGCCGGCGTGCCCGGCATCGCGCGGTACGTCGGCGGGCACCCGATGGCCGGCAGTGAGCGCTCCGGCCCCCTGGCGGCCAGTGCGGCGCTCTTCGACGGCCGGCCCTGGGCCGTCACACCCCACCCGGAGTCCGACCCCGCCGCGGTGGGGCTGGTCGAGGAGCTCGCGGCGCTGTGCGGGGCGGTGCCGGTCCGGCTGACCCCGGAGGAGCACGACAAGGCCGTCGCCCGCACCTCGCACGTCCCGCACCTCATGGCGTCCCTGGCCGCGGGGGCGCTGGCCGGCGCCCCGGCCGGCCACCTGGCGCTCTCCGGCCAGGGCGTGCGCGACGTCACCCGGGTCGCCGCGGGCGACCCCGCCCTCTACGGGCAGATCGTGGCTGCCAACGCGGCGGCCGTGGGTGCCCTCCTGACGGGGGTCCGCGCCCGTCTCGACGCGGTCATCGAGGCCCTGGCCGCGGGGGACCGCGCCGGCGTCGAGCGGGTCCTCGGCGAGGGCGTCCGCGGGACCCGCGCGATCCCGGGCAAGCACGGCGGCACGCCGCGTCCGACCGGAGCGGTGTTCGTGGCCGTCCCCGACCACCCCGGCGAGCTCGCGCGGCTGTTCGCCGACGCGGGGGAGAGCGGCGTCAACATCGAGGACGTGCGGATCGACCACGACCCGGGTCGTCCCGTGGGCCTGGTGGAGCTGATCGTCGACGAGGATCGCGCCGAGCACCTGCTGGACTCTCTCGAATCACGGGGTTGGGTGACTCACCGGTAGGGTCACCTCCCGTGGAGAGCAGCACCGGGGGGCCCGTGGTGGCCGTGGACGGCACCTCGGGCTCGGGGAAGTCGAGCACCTGCCGAGGCGTCGCCGATCGGCTCGGGCTGCGCTACCTGGACACCGGGGCCCAGTTCCGTGCCATGACCTGGTGGATGCTGCGCGAGGGCGTGGACATCCATGACGCCGACGCCGTCGCCGCGCGCGCCGGTGAGCCCACGATCGTCTCCGGCACCGACCCGCTGGCCCCCACCATCGAGGTCGACGGCGTCGACGTGGCCGTCGAGATCCGCTCCGACCGGGTCACCGGCGCGGTGTCGCCGGTGAGCACGGTCCCCGAGGTCCGAGCCCGGCTGCTGGAGCTCCAGCGCGAGATCATCGACGCCGACGGCGGCATCGTGGTCGAGGGACGCGACATCGGCTCGGTGGTCTGGCCCCAGGCCGAGGTGAAGCTCTACCTGACGGCCGACGCCAATGCGCGCGCCCTGCGCCGCGCCGCCGAGGAGGGCGGCTCCGACGTGGCCGCCACCGAGAGGGTGCTCGCCGAGCGCGACCGGATCGACTCCGGGCGCGCCACCGCCCCGCTGGTGATGGCCGACGGCGCCGTCCACGTCGACACCACCTACCACTCGCTCGACGAGGTCATCGACCAGGTGGTGCAGCTCGTCCAGCAGGCCGTCGGATGAGCCAGCACACCCAGCCGCCCCGCACCGACCGCACGCCCCACCCGCCACGGCCGATGCTCCAGGGGCTGCGGCCGCTCGCCCGCTGGCTGCTCCGGCGCCGCTACGACGTACGCGTGCACGGCGCGGAGCACGTCCCCGCCTCGGGGCCGGTGATCTTCGCGGCCAACCACGTCGGGGTGATCGACGGACCGCTGCTGGCGATCTTCGCGCCGCGCCCGGTCCACGCCCTGACCAAGATCGAGATGTTCCGCGGCCGGCTGGGCCGCTTCCTGCGCTACTCCGGGCAGATCCCCCTCGACCGCTTCGTCTACGACCCGGGCGCGGTCCGGCAGGGCCTGCGGGTGCTGCGCGACGGCGGCACGGTCGGGATCTTCCCCGAAGGACACCGCGGCGCCGGCGACCTCGACCGCTTCCACCGCGGAGCCGCGTACTTCGCCCTGGTGACCGGCGCCCCGGTCGTGCCGGTGATCCTGATCGGCACCCGCGAGCCCGGCGGTCACACCGGATCGCTCCCGCGCAGGGGCGCGAGGATTGAGCTGGTCTTCGGGGCACCCTTCACACTGGAGCAGACGGCATGGCCGCGCCGTCGCGACGACGTGGAGACCGCGTCGCTGCAGCTGCGCGACCGCATGCTCGACGACCTTCGAGAGGCGCTGGTGACCACCGGCCGGAGCCTCCCGGGACCCCTCCCGTCAGGGGAGCAGGAGCCCGACCCTTCCGGTGGCGTGACAGGAACGACGACGTGAGCCAGACCCCCGACAACTCCGAGACCACCCAGGGCCCCGACACCCCCGACGGGCCCGTGCCCGTGCTGGCGGTGGTCGGGCGCCCCAACGTGGGCAAGTCGACCCTGGTCAACCGGATCATCGGCCGCCGTGAGGCCGTCGTCGAGGACGTCCCCGGCGTCACCCGCGACCGGGTCTCGTACGACGCCAACTGGGCCGGTCGCGCCTTCACGGTCGTCGACACCGGCGGCTGGGACCCCGATGCGCGCGGGCTGGCGCAGAGCATCGCCGCCCAGGCCGAGATCGCGGTGACGCTCGCCGACGCCGTCCTCTTCGTCGTCGACGCCTCCGTCGGCATCACCGACCTCGACGAGTCGGTCGTCAAGATCCTGCGCAAGTCCGGCAAGCCGGTCGTCCTGGCCGCCAACAAGGTGGACGACCAGCGGGCCGAGGCCGAGGCCTTCGGACTGTGGAACCTCGGCCTGGGGGAGCCGTGGCCCGTCTCGGCGCTGCACGGGCGCGGGTCCGGCGACATGCTGGACGCGATCCTGGCCGCCCTCCCGGAGCCGCCGCCCGAGCGCGAGCACGAGGCCGGCGGACCGCGCCGCGTCGCGATCGTCGGCAAGCCCAACGTCGGCAAGTCCTCGCTCCTCAACCGCCTGGCGGGGGAGGAGCGCGTGGTCGTCGACAACGTCGCCGGCACGACGGTCGACCCGGTCGACGAGCTCATCGAGCTGGGCGGACGCCAGTGGCGCTTCATCGACACCGCGGGCATCCGCAAGCGGGTCAAGGAGGCCTCCGGGCACGAGTACTACGCCTCGCTGCGCACCTCCACCGCCATCGACCGCGCCGAGGTGGCCGTGCTGGTCGTCGACGGCGGCGAGTCGCTCTCGGAGCAGGACGTCCGGATCATCCAGACCATCCGCGAGGCCGGCCGCGCCCTGGTCATCGCGTTCAACAAGTGGGACCTGGTCGACGAGGAGCGCCGCTACTACCTCGAGCGCGAGATCGAGCGCGACCTCGTCCAGGTGCAGTGGGCGCCGCGGATCAACATCACCGCCCGCACCGGCTGGCACGTCGACCGCCTCGTCCCTGCCATCGACAAGGCGCTGGAGGGCTGGGAGACCCGGATCTCCACCGGCACGCTCAACGCGTTCCTCGGCCGCCTGGTCGCCGAGCACCCCCACCCGGTGCGCAGCGGCAAGCAGCCCAAGATCCTCTTCGGCACCCAGGCCAGCACGGCGCCGCCGATGTTCATCCTCTTCACCAGCGGCAAGCTCGACGCGTCGTACGAGCGGTTCATCGAGCGCCGCCTGCGCGAGGAGTTCGGCTTCGCCGGCACCCCGATCCTGCTGCAGCAGCGCCCGCGGGAGAAGCGCAAGCGCTAGCTCCCGGCGGTGACCAAGGGATCTCTCACGAACGACGGTTTCCCCTTCCAGGGCGGGTCGACTCCCCTAGTCTGGGCCGGTGCGCACGCTGGTGGGACTGACCCTCGGCGCGGTGGCCTTGGCCCTGCTGTCGCCGGTGGCCGGCGCCCAGGGGACACGCACGTCGTCGCCGGCGCCGGGAGACAGGCTGGTGGCCGGCACCCGCTGCTCGGAGTTTCCCGCCGACAGCTGGTGGCGCGCCGACGTGAGCCGGTTGCGGGTGCACCCGCGCAGCCGGGCCTGGCTCTCGCACATGTCGCCGGCCTCCGACCTGCACCCCGACTTCGGACCGTCGTACAGGACCGGGCCGGACCAGGGGATCCCGATCACCGTGGTGAAGTCCTCGCACCGCAAGGTGAAAGTGTCGTTCGGCTACGCCGACGAGTCGGACAAGGTGGGCTACCCGCTCGGCGCGGACACCCGCATCGAGGGCGGTCGCAGGTCGGCGGGCGACCGGCACGCCGTCGTGATCGACCGCGACCGCTGCCGGCTCTACGAGACCTACGACACCCGCGTGCGCGACGGCCGCTGGAGCGCCGGCTCGGGCGCCGTCTGGTCGCTGCGCAGCAACCGCCTGCGCCCGGAAGGCTGGACGTCGGCCGACGCCGCCGGCCTGCCGATCCTGCCCGGGCTGCTGCGATGGAACGAGGTGCGCGAGGACCGCATCGACCACGCGATCCGGTTCACCACCGACGTCACGAGCCGGCACCACCTGTGGCCGGCACGCCACGACGCGGGCTCGCGTGACAGCCTCGCCTACCCGCCGATGGGGGCGCGGTTCCGGCTGCGCGCCGGCTGGTCGCCCGCCGGCCTCTCGCCGTACGCCCGACGGGTCGTGCGCGCCCTGAAGACCTACGGCCTGGTGCTCGCCGACAACGGCTCGCCGTGGTTCTTCCAGGGCGAGCAGCACGCCCGCTGGCCCACCCGGCTGATCGAGGACCTCAAGACCATCCCCGCCGCCGCCTTCGTCGCCGTCGACACCACGCCACTCCAGGTCGACGACGACAGCATGGCCGTCCGGTGAGCCCGATTCCCGCGTGAGGGCAGCGCTGTTGTAGTGTTCCAGCGCCTGGTCAACGCAGCATCGACCGGGAGATTCGGGCTGTGGCGCAGCTTGGTAGCGCACTTGACTGGGGGTCAAGGGGTCGCAGGTTCAAATCCTGTCAGCCCGACCGTGTGATGTCTCAGGACATCGGCGACACCCGGACCTGCGAACGCAGGTCCGGGTGTTGTTTATTTCGGGGTTCGCCGGGTGGGGCCTTTGGGTGCTCCGGTGGGCTGGTAGTCGCGGCTCGGGTCGAGGATCAGTTCTCGTAGGAGCTCGCCGGTGGCCGCGTTGAGGATCCTGATCTGGAGGTCCTGGACGAGCAGGATGACGCAGGTTCCGGCGTGGGTTCGGCCGACGCCGATGTGGTGCAGACGGCTGTTGTGGCGCAGCGTGACCGAGCCGGCTTTGTCGACGCGGTCGTGTCGAACCCGCTCGTGGGTCTCGGGGTCGGTGGCCGGACCCGGCAGGGCTTTGGGCATCGAGTCGTAGAGCGTTGCCGGGGTCGCCCGGTGGGGCAGCGAGCGGTGTGGTCGCTGGTGGTTGTACTGGTCGAGGAAGAGGTCCAGGAGTGCCTGCAGCTCGACGATCGTGGTCGGCTGGGCGGGCTGGGCGCGCAGCCACTTCTTCATCGTCTGCTGGAACCGCTCGGCTTTGCCGCAGGTGGTGGGGTGGCCGGGGCGGGAGTTCTTCTGGACGACGTGACGTCGTCGTAGCTCGTCTTCGAAGCTGTTGCGGCCGCCGCGTCCTCCGGCGAATCTGACGGTGTAGACCATGCCGTTGTCAGTGAGCGTGGACGCGGGGATCCCGTGCCGGGCGAGGGCTTCGCGGAAGGTTGTGACCACGATCGGGGTGGTGATCCGCGGGTGTGCGCTCACGTGCAGCGCGTAGCGGGTGCAGTCGTCGAGCCAGGTGATGATCTCCGCGTCCGCGCCGGGGCGGGCGTCGGGACGGGTGAGCCGGTAGTGGGTGAAGTCGGACTGCCAGGTCTCGTTTGGCATCGCGGCCTGGAAGCGGATGTAGGAGGACTTGGGTCGCTTCTTGGGCTCGGGGGTGACCAGTCCGGCCGCGGTGAGGTGACGGCTGATGGTCGACCTGGACACCCGGTGTCCGTGCTGGTGCTCGAGGTGCCAGGCGATGGTTTCGGGTCCGGCGTCCAGGCCGGCCTCGGTCAGCTCCTTGCGGATCCGGGCGATCAGGTCGACCAGCTCGGCTGCGAGGGCGTTGGGGGAGGTCTTGGGGCGCCGGGAGCGGGGTTCCAGTGCGGTGTCGCCCTCGGCTTCGTAGCGGGCCTTGAGCTTGTAGACCCAGGCGCGATGCACGCCGTAGCGGGCGGCGACCTCGGCAGGGGTCTGGTTGTCGACGAACAGAGCGGTGATGACCAGGCGGGCCTTCGACGTGGGCTGCGACATGGCCGAGCATCGAGCCTCCTGAAGCTGTCGCCAATGACCCGAGACAGGTGTCGCCTATGTCTTGAGACATGTGTCGCCGATGTCCTGAACCAGAACACTGTCAGCCCGACCGTGTGATGTCTCAGGACATCGGCGACACCCGGACCTGCGAACGCAGGTCCGGGTGTTGTTTATTTCGGGGTTCGCCGGGTGGGGCCTTTGGGTGCTCCGGTGGGCTGGTAGTCGCGGCTCGGGTCGAGGATCAGTTCTCGTAGGAGCTCGCCGGTGGCCGCGTTGAGGATCCTGATCTGGAGGTCCTGGACGAGCAGGATGACGCAGGTTCCGGCGTGGGTTCGGCCGACGCCGATGTGGTGCAGACGGCTGTTGTGGCGCAGCGTGACCGAGCCGGCTTTGTCGACGCGGTCGTGTCGAACCCGCTCGTGGGTCTCGGGGTCGGTGGCCGGACCCGGCAGGGCTTTGGGCATCGAGTCGTAGAGCGCCGGGGTCGCCCGGTGGGGCAGCGAGCGGTGTGGTCGCTGGTGGTTGTACTGGTCGAGGAAGAGGTCCAGGAGTGCCTGCAGCTCGACGATCGTGGTCGGCTGGGCGGGCTGGGCGCGCAGCCACTTCTTCATCGTCTGCTGGAACCGCTCGGCTTTGCCGCAGGTGGTGGGGTGGCCGGGGCGGGAGTTCTTCTGGACGACGTGACGTCGTCGTAGCTCGTCTTCGAAGCTGTTGCGGCCGCCGCGTCCTCCGGCGAATCTGACGGTGTAGACCATGCCGTTGTCAGTGAGCGTGGACGCGGGGATCCCGTGCCGGGCGAGGGCTTCGCGGAAGGTTGTGACCACGATCGGGGTGGTGATCCGCGGGTGTGCGCTCACGTGCAGCGCGTAGCGGGTGCAGTCGTCGAGCCAGGTGATGATCTCCGCGTCCGCGCCGGGGCGGGCGTCGGGACGGGTGAGCCGGTAGTGGGTGAAGTCGGACTGCCAGGTCTCGTTTGGCATCGCGGCCTGGAAGCGGATGTAGGAGGACTTGGGTCGCTTCTTGGGCTCGGGGGTGACCAGTCCGGCCGCGGTGAGGTGACGGCTGATGGTCGACCTGGACACCCGGTGTCCGTGCTGGTGCTCGAGGTGCCAGGCGATGGTTTCGGGTCCGGCGTCCAGGCCGGCCTCGGTCAGCTCCTTGCGGATCCGGGCGATCAGGTCGACCAGCTCGGCTGCGAGGGCGTTGGGGGAGGTCTTGGGGCGCCGGGAGCGGGGTTCCAGTGCGGTGTCGCCCTCGGCTTCGTAGCGGGCCTTGAGCTTGTAGACCCAGGCGCGATGCACGCCGTAGCGGGCGGCGACCTCGGCAGGGGTCTGGTTGTCGACGAACAGAGCGGTGATGACCAGGCGGGCCTTCGACGTGGGCTGCGACATGGCCGAGCATCGAGCCTCCTGAAGCTGTCGCCAATGACCCGAGACAGGTGTCGCCTATGTCTTGAGACATGTGTCGCCGATGTCCTGAACCAGAACACTGTCAGCCCGACCGTGTGATGTCGCAGGACATCGGCGACAACGGACCTACGGAAACGTAGGTCCGTTGTTCATTTCCGGGTGGGTCCTGCGGGGGCGCCGGTGGTCTGTCAGCGCTGCCGGGTGGGGCGGACGACGATCTCGTTGACGTCGACGTCGTCGGGTTGCGCGAGCGCGAACGAGATCGCCCCGGCAACGGCGTCGGGGGAGATGCTGGCGGCTCGGTAGGTGGTCATCAGCTCGGCGGCGTGCGGGTCAGTGATGTGGTCGGCGAGCTCGGACTCGACGACGCCGGGGGAGATGGTGGTGACCCGGATGCCGGGGTCGGCCTCGAGGCGCAGCCCCTCGGTCAGCGCCCACGCGGCGTACTTGGTCGCCGAGTAGACCGCGGACGTGGCCGAGACCTGGTGGGCGCCGATGGAGGCGAGGGTCACCACGTGGCCGCCGCCCTGCTCGCGGAAGCGGGGCAGCACCGCCGCCACGCCGTGCAGGAGCCCGCGCACGTTGACGTCGAGCATCCGGTCCCACTCGTCCACGAGGAACGAGTCCAGCCGCGAGAGCAGCATGGCGCCGGCGTTGCCGACGAGGACGTCCAGCCGGCCGTGGTCGGCGACGACGCGCCCCACCAGGTCGGCGAACGCGGCACGGTCGGTGACGTCGAGGGCGCGGGCCTCCATCCGGTGCCCGGCCGCGCTCGCGTCGTGCGCCAGCTCCTCGAGGCGGTCGGCACGTCGGGCGGTCGCGACTACGACGTGGCCCTCGGCAGCGAGCCGGCGGGCGGTCGCTGCGCCGATGCCGCTGCTGGCGCCGGTGACAAGGACGATCTTCGGACGGGGTGAGGCAAAGGTGTCGGTCATGTCGTCGACGGTGCCCCCTCGCGCGGCCCCCTGCTAGGACGTGTCGTGCCTGGGAGCGCTGCACCCACCCACGGCGCCACGTTCGTACCTAGGATCGAGGCATGCCGACCACCGCGCTGGGGGAGTACCTCCGCGCCCGCCGCGCCCAGGTGACCCCCGAGTCCGCGGGCGTCCGGGTCCACGGCGTACGCCGGGTCCCGGGCCTGCGCCGCGAGGAGGTCGCGACCATGGCCGGGATGAGCGTCGACTACTACATCCGCCTCGAGCAGGGGCGAGAGCGGCGTCCCTCCGCGCAGGTGCTCGACGCCCTCAGTCAGGTCCTGCGGCTCGACGACGACGCCCGTCAGCATCTCTACCAGGTCGCCGGCCTGACCCCCGGCACCCCGCGCCCCCCGCTTCCCGAGCGGGTCGACCCCGAGCTGCTGCGCCTGCTGGGCCTCTGGCCCGACACGCCGGCCCTGGTGCTCGGCCGCGCCTACGACGTCCTCGCCGGCAACCCGCTCGCCTATGCCCTCTTCGACGGGTTCCAGCAGGGGCCGAACCTGATGATGAAGGTGTTCCTGGACCCCGACGCCCGGACCTTCTACGTGGACTGGGAGCGGGTCGCGCGCCACACCGTGGCGGGCTTCCGCGTGCTCCACGGCCGCAGCCCGCACGACCCGCGCATCACCGAGGTCGTCGCCCTGCTGAGCCGGGAGAGCCAGGACTTCGTGGCGATGTGGGACAGGCACGAGGCGCGCACCAAGCGCCTGGAGCGCAAGCGCTTCCGCCATCGCGAGGTCGGGGAGCTCGCCCTCGGCATCCACGCCTTCGACGTCCGCACCGCTCCCGGCCAGGAGCTGATCGTCTACCACGCAGAGCCGGGCTCGCGGAACGCGGAGGCGCTCTCCCTACTCGGGAGCCTGGCCGCCACGCGGGCGTCGGAGCAGCGCGGCTGACGTCCTGCCCGGCCTCATCACCCGTCGGTCGCACGACGGCGCTCGCTGCCCGGTCATCGAGCAGCGAGCGCCCTCACCTGTGCGGACGAGCGGTCAGTGGCTCACCGCCGGCGGGCCGTGAGACCGCCGACGTAGTGCCGGTCGTGGTCCTGACGCTGCCAGGCCTGCCACTTCTTGCCGTGGCCCTTCCAGCCTCCACCATGGTGGCCGTGGCCGTGGCCGGGCTGGGTCACCACGCCGTTGACCGTTGAGGTGTCCTTGGCGAAGGTGAGCACCGCCGTGGCGATCGCGTCGGAGTTCACATCCAGCGCGCCCACGTTGATGTTCCCCTTGAGCCAGTAGTCCTCGTCGAGCTGGTCGTAGAGCGCCTCGTCCTGGCCCTCACCGGTGAGGTTGTCGCACGGCTGGTGGTAGCACGGGTCGTACGCCGCGCCTGCCACGCCGCCGTACCGCGCGGCCTCCTCTTCGGTCTTGACGACCTCGGCGCCGGTGAACAGGCCACCGGCCGGGATCCCGACCGCGATGAACGGTCCGTAGTCGGAGCGGCCGGAGAACTCGCTGTCCTGGAACGGCTCCCCGCGGCGGGCGTAGAACTTCTCGAAGACGTCCTCGATCTGCGCCGATCCCTCGGGGATGAAGCCGTCGGGTGCGGTGCCGCCGGAGTTGTCGCCGTCGTACACGCCGAAGATGTAGTTGGGCGAGGCGACCATGTCGAAGTTGAGGTAGAGCGCGATCGCCTCGGCCTGCTCCTCGCTCAGCTCGGCGACGTAGTGCTCGGAGCCGAGCAGGCCGCTCTCCTCCGCGCCCCACCAGGCGAACCGGACCTGGTTGGCCGGCCTCACCTTCGCCATCTTCAGCGCGACCTCGAGGAGCGCGGCGCTGCCGGAGCCGTTGTCGTTGATGCCCGCACCCTCCTGGACGCTGTCCAGGTGGGCGCCGGCCATCACGACGTTGTCCGTGCGGCCC
This sequence comes from Nocardioides sp. cx-173, assembly GCF_021117365.1. Taxonomy (NCBI): domain Bacteria; kingdom Bacillati; phylum Actinomycetota; class Actinomycetes; order Propionibacteriales; family Nocardioidaceae; genus Nocardioides; species Nocardioides sp. cx-173. The sequence goes on from NZ_CP088262.1 coordinate 2,098,546, forward strand.
CGGCGGGTCTCGGCCAGGACGTTGTAGCTGGTGCGCTCCTCGGTCGTGTACTCGACGGTCACGGTCACCGTGGCCCCAGGGGTGGCCGCGAGGTTCGCCCCCGCGTCGTACGTCGCGAAGACCGCGGGGATCGTCAGTCCGGTCGCGTCGCCGATCATGTTGATCAGCCCGGTGCGACCCGGCTGGCCCTCGTTCATGATCACCACGCCGGCCGCACCCGCTGCCTGGGCGTTGAGCGCCTTCACGCTGAAGCCGCAGGTGCCTCGCTGGAGCAGCGCGATCGAGCCGGCGACGAAGCCGGCGAAGTCCGCAGCCTCGCAACCACTGGAGTTGGTGCCGACCGGTGCGGTCGGGTCGAGCACCAGGCCCACCGGGGCCAGGGCGCCGGTGGCGGTGCCCTCGGGCGAGCCGGTGTCGAAGGTGTTGCGCAGGAAGTCCTGCTCGTCGACGAACTCGGTGGGATCGGGGCTGACCCGGATCAGCTCGGAGTTCTCCTCGAAGTAGTCGAAGGGGAACTCCTGCACCGTGGGCCGGTAGCCCGCGTGCCGAAGCCTCTTGACCACGTAGCCGACGGAGGCCTCGTAGCCCGGGCGTCCGGCGGCGCGGTCCCCGTCCTCGTCGGCGATGCGCTGGAGGGCCTGGAGATGGCGGAGCACACCCCTGGCCGAGACAGCCCTGGTGAGCTTGCGGACCGAGTCGTTGCTCGAGTGGTGCCCCCCACCGCCGTGCCAGTGGTGGCCCTGATGGTGGGCGTGGTGGCCGTGGTGGCCGCGGTGGGGTGAGTCGGCGTACGCGGGGACGGTGGCGGCCGCGCCGAGCACGGCCAGCGTGACACCGGCCGCGGTGAGCGCCCTGAGGGGTCTGGACATCGTCGGTCTCCTTCGTCGGGGGTACCGGGTCCAGCCGGGCCAGGCCACGGGTCCCCGGTTGAACAGGCGATGATCGCCGCACCGTTGGTCGAGTGGGGGTGAACGAGGCAGATATCCCCAAAATTGGGGACGCACCCTCTCGACAACGCACACCGCTCGCCGGCCGTGGTCCTCGCCGGACTGGGTCACCCGTGCTCTACTGGGACGACGGGTGGACGCGTGGCCGTCAGGTCGCGTGCGGGCCGACTTCAACCAGTTGAAGGTCGTGCTCTCGTGAACTATTGGGTCAGCGTCATCTTCCGAGCCATTCCGCTTGCCATGATGGGCGTCTGCGTCGGGTTCGGCGTCTACGTCTGGAACGCCGGCGATGCGCCGGGCAACTTTGTTGCGGGGCGGGTGGTCACGTTCCTCGGCGCCATCTGCCTGTGCCTGTTCTGCACGGCCGCCACGATCATCCGCCAGCTGATCGGCCGCTTCAACGCCGTCGATCGGGTGCTCTACCCGGCGCTCGGGTACCTGTCGGCGATCGGCACCGTGGCGTACGGCATCACCGTCTTCGCCGGCGCCTCCGGTGAGGGTGCCAACCCGGAGTACGTCGCCGGCCACGTCATCCTCGGACTCGGCTTGATCAGCGGCTGCGTGTCCACGGTCGCCGCCGCCTCGACGAAGTTCTCGCTGATCCCCGTCAACTCCGCGAAGGCGGCCGGCGACCGGACGCCTCCAGCCGGGGCGTTCTCCGGGGTCGTGCTGGTCGTGCTGGGTGCGCTCCCGGTGCTGCTGGCGGCTGTGGCCTGGGGGTTCGGGATCACGAACCTGCTGCTGACCACCTCGCCGAGCAGGTTCACGGTGGGCCACGTGGTCAGCGGTCTCGCGATGATCTGCACGAGCCTGATCGGCCTGGTGTGGAGCATCCTGCGCCAGGTCCAGGACTCCTACGGCCCCCGGGACCGCGTCGTGTGGCCCTGGCTCGTCATCGTGATGGGGTCGCTCGCCATGGTGTGGGGCGTCGTGCTGCTGATCCTCGACCGTGAGCCCTACTACCGGACTCCTGGGTACGTGATGATCGGCCTGGGCCTGGTCTGCTTCAGCATCCTCAGCAAGGTCGGGCTCCTCGCGCTCGTGTGGCGCCGCACGTTCAGCCTCGCCAACCGGGTCCCGCTCATCCCCATCGTCACCGCCCTCAGCTGCCTGTTCCTGGCCGCGTTCGTCTTCCAGGCCGCGTTCACCGACACCAACGTGTTCATCGCCGCGCACGTGCTGGTGGGCCTGGGGGCGATCTGCTTCACCCTCTACTCGATCGTCTCGATCCTGGAGAGCGGCACGTCGTCGTCATGACCCGCATCCGGCAACCCCACGTTCGCCCGAGCGACGAGCCGCACGCTCCCCGTCGCTCGGTGGGGCCGCTCGGGCTGACCTTCGTCGCCGTCGGCGGGGTGGTCGGCTCCGGCATCCTGTTCGCGCCGCTGTTCGCCGCCCGCCAGGCCGGGCCCGCCGCCATCATCGCGTGGCCGATCGCGGGCCTGATGCTCATCACGGTCGCGCTGGTGTACGCCGAGATCTCCGCCATGCTGCCGGTCGTGGGCGGCCTCGGGCTGCTGCCCACCTTCAGCCACGGGCAGGGGGTGGGCATCGCGATCGGCTGGGTGGCCTGGGTCGGCTACGTGACCGCCGCACCGATCGAGACGCAGGCCATGCTGGAGTACGCCAGCAACGAGCGGGCCTTCGACTGGCTCTTCGTCGCCAAGGCGTCCGCCAGCGGAGACAGCGCCCTGAGCCTGCCGGGCATCGCCGCCGCCGCCGTCGTGCTGGCGGCGTTCACGGCACTCAACGCCTACGGCGTCGCGCTCTTCACTCGGGTCAACACCGCACTGACGTGGATGAAACTCGTCATCCCGGTGGTCATCGCGGTCGCGCTGCTCACCGAGTTCTCCTCCGCGCCGATCCGCGAGACGGGCTTCGCCCCCGAGGGGATGGCCGGCGTCCTGAGCGCCATCACCACGGGCGGGGTCGCCTTCGCCTTCCTGGGCTTCCGGCATGCGCTCGACCTCGCCGGCGAGGCGAAGCGGCCGCAGGTGACCATCCCGGTGGCCCTGGTGGGTGGCATCCTCATCTGCACCCTGCTCTTCACCGTCCTCCAGATCGGCTTCATCGGCGCCATCGACCCCGCCGTTCTCGGCGACGGCTGGGGAGCCCTCGACCGAGGCGGCGCGAACGGACCCCTCGCAGCACTGCTCACCGCGCTCGGCATGACGGCGCTCGCGAAGCTGGTCGTCGCCGACGCCATCCTCGGTCCGTTCGGCGCCGGGCTCGTCTCGACGGCCTCCACCGGTCGGCTGGCGGTCGCGGTCGCACAGAACGGCCTCTTCCCGCGGGCCCTGTCGATCTTCTCGCGGCACGGTGTCCCCATGCGCGCGATGCTGCTGAACCTCGCCGTCGGGCTGCTCCTGTTGCTCGCCTTCCGCGACGGCTGGTCGGAGCTGCTCTCCTTCAACTCCGGCGCCATCGTCCTGTCGATGTGCCTGGGGCCGGTCACCGTCGTCGCGCTGCGCCGCCAGGTCCCCGAGCGGGCCCGACCGTTCCGACTCGCAGCGCTGCCGGTGCTGGCGCGGGTCGCGTTCGTCGTGGTCAGCCTGATCATCTACTGGACCGGCTGGGAGACGATGATCAAGCTGACCATCCCGATCGCCGTCGGCGTCGGGGTGCTGATCTGGCGCGTGGTCCGCGACCCGGCGCTGGGCCGCTCGTTGTCGCTGGGGTCCCTCGTCTGGCTCGGCCCGTACTACGTCGGCTTGCTGGTCCTGACCTTCCTCGGGAGGTTCGGCGGCGGTCGCGAGGTGCTGCCCTTCGGTGTCGACCAGGTAGTGGTCACGTTGTTCGCGCTGGCGCTGTTCGAGTGGGGCGTGCGCTCGGCCCTGCCCGCTTCCGCCGCCGCATCCGCGGTCGCGACCGTCCCCGAGGCACGTCAGTCCACCGCCGGCTGACCAGGCCGAGGACACGCCTCTGGCCGGCGGCCCGGGATGGTCCCGGATCTGGGGGGGCCATTTGTCACTGGTGGGCCCTGGTTGCCAGGGGCACGCTCGGAGGACACGCAGCCCGAGTCGACAGGGAGAACCGGCATGGAGTCAGCAGCCGCCTCGCAGGGGACCACCCCACCTCGTGAGCATGGACGTCGGCGCTCACCACGACAGGCGAGCGACCTCGCAGCACCCACCGGAAGGCGTTGAGATGGCTACTCAGGAAGAGGGTCAGCCCACGGCATCACAGACGTCGGCGCCCGGCCGGACCTTCATCAGCTGGACCTCGATGGCGATCCTCATCGCCACGGCGGTGGCCAGCGTGCGCGGGCTTCCGGCCATGGCGGCCTACGACTGGGCCTCGATCTTCCTCTACGTCCTGCCCGCCATCTTGTTCATGGTGCCGGTCGCGCTCGTCGCTGCCGAGCTGGCCAGCGGCTGGAAGGGCGGGGTCTTCGTCTGGGTCAAAGAGGCCTACGGCGACCAGATCGGCTTCTTCGCGATCTGGCAGCAGTGGATGCAGAACGTCGCCTGGTACCCGGCACAGCTGGCCTTCTTCGCCTCGGCGCTGGCCTACGTGTTCGACCCGAGCCTGGCCAACTCCGGGCTCTTCACCGGCTTGGTGATCCTTGTCGTCTACTGGTTCTCGACCCTCATCGCGACCCGCGGCGTCGACGCATTCGCCAAGGTGGGGACCTGGGGGTTCCTGATCGGCACCATCGTGCCGGCCGCGGCACTGATCGTCTTCGCCGTCATCTACTGGCAGGACGGCGGCACCTCGCACCTGCCGGCTGTCGGTGATGCCGAGTGGTTCCCGAAGTTCACCGGCCTGGCGAGCATCGTGCTCATCGTCAGCAACTTCCTCTCCTACGCCGGCATGGAGATGAACGCCGTGCACGTGACCGAGATGCGCAGGCCCAGCATCGAGTTCCCGAAGGCGATCGTCCTGTCCGTCGTCCTCATCCTGTTCGTCTTCATCCTGCCGACGCTGGCCATCTCCATCGGGGTGCCCGGATCGAGCGTCAACCTCACGCAGGGTGTGCTGCAGGCCTTCGACGTCTTCTTCCACCATCTGGGGATGTCCTGGGGCACCACGGTGATGGCCCTGCTGATCGTCGTGGGCATCCTCGCGTCGGTGGTCACCTGGATCCCCGGGCCCAGCAAGGGCCTGCTCCTCGTGGGCAAGGAGGGCTACCTGCCTCCGCGTCTGCAGGGCACCAACAGTCGGGGGATGCAGGTTCCGATCATGGTCGTCCAGGGCCTCATCGTGACCGCTATGGCCGTGCTGTTCGCGGTGCTGCCGTCGGTGCAGTCGGTCTTCTGGATCCTCACAGCCATGGCCGTCCAGCTCTACCTGCTGATGTACATGGTCATGTTCCTGGCGGCGATGCGACTGCGCCGCACCCACCCCAACGTCAAGCGCGGCTTCCGCACGCCATTGATGCCCGTGGTCGGCACGGTGGGCTTCCTGGGCAGCCTGGCGGCCTTCCTCCTCGGCTTCGTGGAGCCGTCGGGGAACGCGGATGCCACGCCCCAGGGCGTCTACATCCTGATCCTCGTGGCCGGCATCGTCGTGCTCGGCGTCTGGCCGTTCGTCCTGTACAAGCTGCGCAAGCCGGAGTGGAAGATCGACTCCTCCCCGGACCACACCCATTCCGACACGCCGGTCCAGGAGGGCTGAGTCCGATGATCTCCACGCGCTCACGAGCGGTCCGTTCCCCGATGCTTCGGACGGCGGCACTTGCCCTCGCCGCCGGCCTTGCGCTCGCCGCATGCTCGCCGGCCGGCACCGCGTCCGATCCGGACAGCGCAGAGGCCCAGGGGCTGGCCGAGCAGCTCAACGCCAACCTCGCCGAGCTGGGTCTCCCCCAGATAGGCCTGGAGACGGCGGAGGCGCTCTACGGCACCGATGGCGGGGTGAGCTGCGAGAACATCGACGAGCTCCAACATCAGCTGTCGCTGTCCCAGTTCGGCAACAACGCCAACAACCTGCGCCGAGTGGTGCTGGACCCGAGCCTCGTCGCCTACGACCTCGCGGTGATCGCGACCTACTGCCCCGACAAGGCCGACGAGTTCAAGCACGCGTTCCGCAAGCTCGACACCGAGGAGACGATCCCCACCCCATAGGCGACGGAGCCCGACCACCTCGCCACAGGCACACCCCGACCCCCCCCGCGCCCCCGGGCGCTGACCAGAGGAGCAATTTTCATGCTGCACAACAAGGACTCCGTCCGAGGCGCCCTCGAGGACGACGTCTTCGCCTCCACCGACCTGTCGGTCGCGATGCCGAAGTACAAGTTCCCCCAGGACGAGCACGTCGCCAGGCACGTCTTCCAGGTGGTGCACGACGAGCTGATGCTCGACGGCAACTCGCGTCAGAACCTGGCGACGTTCTGTCAGACCTGGGTCGAGCCCGAGATCGACGAGCTCATGACGCTGTCGGTCGACAAGAACATGATCGACAAGGACGAGTACCCGCAGACGGCCGAGCTCGAGGCCCGTTGCGTGCACATGCTCGCCGACCTGTGGAACAGCCCCGATGCCGCCGACACGATGGGCACCTCGACCACCGGCTCGAGCGAGGCGGCGATGCTCGGCGGGATGGCGCTGCTGTGGAAGTGGCGGGAGCGTCGTCGCGCCGACGGCAAGCCCACCGACCGCCCCAACCTGGTCACCGGCCCGGTGCAGATCTGCTGGCACAAGTTCGCCCGCTACTGGGACGTCGAGCTCCGCGAGATCCCGATGGAGGGTGACCGGCTCATCATGAACCCCGAGGAGGCGGTGAAGCGCGTCGACGAGAACACCATCGGCGTCGTCCCGACCCTGGGTGTCACGTTCACCTGCCAGTACGAGCCGGTGGCCGACGTCGCGGCCGCCCTGGACAAGCTGCAGGAGGAGACGGGGCTCGATGTCCCGATGCACGTCGACGGCGCCAGCGGAGGGTTCATCGCGCCGTTCGTCGAGCCGGACCTGATCTGGGACTTCCGTCTGCCTCGGGTGAAGTCGATCAACGCCTCCGGACACAAGTTCGGCCTGGCGCCCTTGGGCGTCGGTTGGGTCGTGTGGCGCGACGCGGAGGACCTGCCCGGTGACCTGGTCTTCCACGTCAACTACCTCGGCGGCGACATGGCGGTCTTCGCGCTGAACTTCTCGCGCCCCGGCGGCCAGATCGTCGCGCAGTACTACAACTTCCTCCGGCTCGGCAGGGAGGGCTACCGCAAGATCCACCAGGCCGGCTACGACACCGCTCGCTACCTCGCCGACGAGATCGCCAAGATGGGTCCGTTCGATCTGATCTACGACGGCCGCGGCGGTATCCCGGGGCTCACCTGGAAGCTCAAGGAGGGGGTGGACCACGGGTTCAACCTCTTCGACCTGGCCGATCGCCTGCGCACCCGCGGGTGGCAGGTCCCCGCCTACACGCTGCCCCCTGACCGGGAGGACCTCGCCATCCAGCGGGTGCTCGTGCGGCACGACTTCAGCCGGGACATGGCCACCCTGCTCCTCGACGACTACCGACGCTCGATGAAGGTCCTGGACAAGCATGGCCCCAAGGAGTCGCTGACGGCGGAGGAGGGCACCAGCTTCCACCACTGAGACCCGGTCGGCGACGTACCCGGCGTGGCACCGGCATGTGATCCGCGGATGAGGGTACCCGCAGCACGGCCGAGCTGGCCCCGGAGCTGCTCCGCGAGGAGATGGACCTCGCTCTCGCCGTGGTGCTCACGGCCCGCCGAGAGGGGATCGACGCCGAGACCGCCCAGGCCCGGCTGGCGGAGGCCGCACAGCGGGCGGGCGTCACTCCGGCCCAGCTGGCCCGGCTGCTGGTGGACCTGGATCAGGCGCCGGACCCCGAGTGAGCCTGCCGAGTCGGCCCTGGACCCGGATCGGCATCCTCGGCATGGCCGGCCACCTCGGTTATGAGCTGGCGGCGGGGGTGGGGGTGCCGCTGGCACCGCGCCTCGGCGTGGGCCCCGCCGTGCTGGGCTACGCAGCGTCCGCCGGCGCCGCCTACGTGGCGGCCGGTCGCCTGCGCAGCCCGCGCGGCGATCAAGCGTTCGCGGCGGCGAACGGTCTCTTCCTGGCAGCGGTGCTGGGGCACTACACGAGCTGGCCCCGGACCACTCGTCGAGGACTGCCCTGGCTGGAGGAGTGCGAGGGGATGCGAGGCCCGGTGATGGGTCCGTACAACCTGCTGTTGCAGGTCTCCGGCGTCGCCGCCGTCGCCGGCCTCGTCGAGACCAGACGACGGTGGCGGTGGGGCGCGGCAGCGTGCGCCGTGGCGCTCCCGGCGCTGCGCTGGGCGACCCCCCGCGAGTACGCGGGACTGGTTCAGCAGGCCCAGGGTCGGCCGCGGTGGTGGAACCGAAGGCTGGCCGCCCTCGCCTGAGCTCGCGTTCGGGGCCCGCGCACGGCCCTCACGGCCAGTCGCCCTCATGCGGTAGGTCCCAGCGTCACGCGCCTGCCGATCCGAGACTCAGCGACAGCCACCGCAACCTGCCTACGGGGTCGGACGCCTCACGACCCCGGGCGATGTGGTCGCCCGCGCCGGACGTGCGCCACGACGGTGGCATCCGGTCGCCCGGACAGGTGAAAACCGGCCGTCCCCCTCACCCGTGCAGGCGAAAGCCGACGACGGATCTTCCCCGGCCCCCTACCGCGAGGCACCATGGAGTCGGGCCGGCCCAGCCTGGTGGCGGCCCAGTGAAGGAGGGGACCATGACCACCATCATCGTCATTCTGCTCCTCCTGGCGCTCCTGCGGATCTGGGTCGAGCATCAGGTGCGGCCGGCACGGGGGCCACGGAGCTCCTGGCGCGTGAGACTGGCGGGGGTCGTCGCCAACGACGGCGCCGGGGCGAGGTACCGGGCTCACGCACGGGGAGGCCGCCGGCGCTGAGCCGACCCAGCCCACCCAGCCGGCCGCGCAGGCCATCCGCCCGCTGGTCAATCTTGAACTAATCCAGAAAGAGCCCTAGTCTGGCGGCCATGTCCATGGTGCAGTACGAGTCGCTGCTGCGGGAGGCGTCCCTGAGGGTGACGCAGCCCCGGCTGGCCGTGCTGGCCGTGGTCTACGACCACCCCCACCTCGACACCGACGACGTGCTCGAGCAGGTCCGCCGCGAGTACGCGAGCGTCTCGCACCAGACCGTGTACGACGTCCTGCGCGCCCTCACCGAGGCGGGCCTGGTCCGCCGGATCCAGCCCGCAGGCACCACCGCGCGCTATGAAGCCCGGGTGGGGGACAACCACCACCACATCGTGTGCCGCTCCTGCGGCACCATCGCCGACGTCGACTGCGCCGTCGGCCAGGCCCCTTGCCTTGCCGCCTCCGACGACCACGGTTTCGTGATCGACGAGGCGGAGGTCGTCTACTGGGGCCTCTGTCCCACGTGCCGCGGCCGTCAGCACCACCCAGTGAACCGTCAGTTGGAAGGAAGCACATGAGCGACAGCCAGGACAGCACCACCCCGGAGAGCCCCCAGGGGGTGGACCGCAAGGCCGAGGGTGGGTGCCCGGTGATGCACGACTCCGCCGCGGCGCACGGCAGCGAGAGCGAGAACCCCGCGATCCCCTCGCCGCAGCCGAAGGCCGGGCGGCCCCACACCAACCAGGACTGGTGGCCCAACAGCCTCGACCTCACGCCGCTGCACGCGCACTCGTCGAAGAGCAACCCGCTGGGCCCCGACTTCTCCTACTCGGAGGAGTTCAAGAAGCTCGACCTCGCCGAGCTGCGCCGTGACATCGTCGAGGTGCTCAACTCCTCGCAGGACTGGTGGCCCGCCGACTTCGGTCACTACGGCGGCCTCTTCATCCGGATGAGCTGGCACGCGGCCGGCACCTACCGCATCTACGACGGCCGCGGCGGCGCCGGCGAGGGCAGCCAGCGGTTCGCCCCGCTGAACAGCTGGCCCGACAACGCCAACCTGGACAAGGCGCGCCGCCTGCTGTGGCCGGTCAAGCAGAAGCACGGCCAGAAGATCTCCTGGGCCGACCTGCTGGTCTACGCCGGCACCGTCGCGCTGGAGGACATGGGCTTCCAGACCTTCGGCTTCGGCTTCGGCCGCGAGGACATCTGGGAGCCCGAGGAGATCATCTGGGGCCCCGAGGACACCTGGCTGGGGGACGAGCGCTACACCGAGGAGCGCACCCTCGACGAGATGCTGGGCGCCGTCCAGATGGGTCTGATCTACGTCAACCCCGAGGGACCCAACGGCAACCCCGACCCGCTCGCGTCGGCCCGCGACATCCGCGACACCTTCGCCCGGATGGCGATGAACGACGAGGAGACCGTCGCACTCATCGCCGGCGGCCACACCTTCGGCAAGACCCACGGCGCCGGTGACCCCGACCTGGTCGGGCCCGAGCCCGAGGCCGCGCCGATCGAGGAGCAGGGCCTGGGCTGGAAGAGCTCCTTCGGCTCCGGCAAGGGCGCCGACGCGATCACCTCGGGCCTGGAGGTCACCTGGACCTCGACGCCGACGCGCTGGAGCAACGACTTCTTCAAGTTCCTCTTCAAGTACGAGTGGGAGCTCGTCAAGAGCCCCGCCGGTGCCTTCCAGTGGGTCGCCAAGGACGCCGAGGACATCATCCCCGGACCCGCCGCCGACTCCCCGAAGCGCAAGCCCACGATGCTGACCAGCGACCTGGCGCTGCGCTTCGACCCCGAGTACGAGAAGATCTCGCGCCGGTTCCTGGAGAACCCCAACGAGTTCGCCACCGCCTTCGCCAAGGCCTGGTACAAGCTGCTGCACCGCGACATGGGCCCGATCGACCGCTACCTCGGGCCCTGGGTCGCCGAGCCGCAGCTGTGGCAGGACCCGGTCCCGCCGGTGCAGGGCGAGCTGGTCGGCGACGCCGACATCGCCTCGCTCAAGGCGAAGGTGCTGGAGTCCGGGCTCTCGGTCTCCGAGCTCGTCTCCACCGCGTGGGCCTCGGCCTCGACCTTCCGCTCCACCGACAAGCGCGGCGGGGCCAACGGCGCCCGCATCCGCCTGGAGCCGCAGCGGAACTGGACGGCCAACCAGCCCGAGCAGCTGGCCGCCGTGCTCGGCAAGCTCGAGGCCATCCAGGCCGACTTCAACGCCGCCGGCGGCGCGCAGGTCTCGCTGGCCGACCTGATCGTCCTCGCGGGCAACGCGGCGATCGAGAAGGCGGCCAAGGACGCCGGCATGGAGGTCACCGTGCCGTTCCACGCGGGACGCACCGACGCCACCCAGGAGCAGACCGACACGGACTCCTTCCGGGTGCTCGAGCCTCGCGCCGACGGGTTCCGCAACTACCTGCGGGCCGGTGAGAAGCTGATGCCGGAGAAGCTGCTGGTCGAGAAGGCCTACATGCTCGACCTGACGGCTCCCGAGATGACCGTGCTGGTCGGCGGTCTGCGGGCGCTGGGCAACAACGTGGGCGGCGTGCAGCACGGCGTGCTCACCGATCGTCCGGGCGTCCTGACCAACGACTTCTTCACCCACCTGCTCGCGCCCGGTGCGCGCTGGGTGGCCTCGGAGTCGGAGGAGAACGTCTACGAGATCCGCGACGTCGCGACCGACGAGCTCAAGTGGACCGCCACCGCGGTCGACCTGATCTTCGGCTCCAACTCGCAGCTGCGGGCGCTGGCCGAGGTCTACGCGAGCGACGACGCTCGCGAGAAGTTCGTGGCCGACTTCGTCGCCGCGTGGACCAAGGTCATGGAGCTGGACCGCTTCGACCTCGTCTGATCCTCACCACCCGAGCCCGGTCGACCGCCACGGTCGGCCGGGCTCGAGTGCGTTCTGGCGTGGGCTGGGGCGTGGGCCGGCCCTTCAGCCGGAGGCGGCGACTCGCTCGGCCAGCCGGAGCGCCGCGTAGCGCACCAGGTCTGCCTCGGCCGGGTCGGCGACCAGCCGCTCCGGCACCTGCCCGCCCAGGAGCCCGGCCGGCTGGGTCAGCCAGGCCCAGGAACGCCACGGGTCCATGCCCGCCGCGAGCAGTGGCTCGAGCACCGGCGCCAGGTCGGGCCGCGGCTCGCCGTCCGCCGTGAGCTGGAACGCCGGGATCACGGTGCCCGTCTCGGTCGCGAGTAGCAGCAGCCGGTGCTCGGCGTGGGCCTTGTGGACGGCGAAGCGGGTCGCGTTGACCGAGGCGCCGCGCAGCGCGGCCAGCGTCTCGTAGGTGAACCACTCACCGGCCAGCAGCTCCTCGCGCACCCGCGCGTGGCGCGCGAGGAGGAGCAGCGCCACGGGGACGGCGTGCTCGGGCTCGGAGCCCTGCTGGTGCAGCAGCCGGTCGAGCTGGTCGAGCTGGTCGGCGTTGAGCGGCTCACCCGTGCCCGGGTCGGTCCAGCGGGCGTGGCCGCGCTCGTCGCGGACGTACGTCGGCAGACCGGCCTCCGCGAGGTGGTCGGCCAGGCCGAGGCGGTCCAGCCAGTCGGCGAGGCGCTCGCCCCGCTCCGCGGTCACGACGCCCTCACCGGGTCGTCCGTCGGCCGAGGGTCCGGCCCGAAGACGCGGTTGCACGCCCGTCCGACACAGTCCACGAGCGCCGCGGTGCGCCGCTGCAGCTCCGCCACGACACCGGCGTAGGCGGGGTCATCCACCACGTTGGTGAGCTCGTAGGGGTCGCGCTCGCGGTCGAAGAGGAACTCCGGCCAGTTGCCGGTGGTGCCCCCGGGGTCGTAGCCGTAGAGATAGCGCCGGGTCTGGACGCCGCGGGACTCCCAGAACGGCTCCGGGCCCGCATCCTGGTTGTTGCCGGTCTGCACCAGCGTCGTGTCGCGCCAGCCGCGCGGGCGGCGCTGCGGGTGCCGCAGCTGCGGCAGCAGCGAGACCCCGTCCAGCCGGTGCCGGGCCTTGACGGCCGCGATCTCGAGGAACGTCGCCGGGAGGTCGACGAGCGAGGTGATCGCGGTGCTGGCGCCGCGGGCGACGCCGGGACCCCTGACCACCAGTGGCACGTCGAGCATCTCGCGCATCAGGTAGTTCTTGGTGCGGTAGCCGTGCTCACCCAGGGCGTGACCGTTGTCGGAGGTGAAGACGACGTAGGTGTTGGCGAGCTCACCGGTGCGGCGCAGGGTCCGGACCAGCGAGGCCACGGCGTCGTCGACAGAGGCGAGGGATCGCGCTCGGGCCAGGTGGAGCTCGCGCATCTCCTCGCGGGTCAGGGTCTTGCCGCCGGGCCACGGCACCAGGAAGGACGGCTTGCGGAAGAACGCCGGGTCAGCCGCGTCGTCGTAGCGGTGTGCGTAGCGCGGCTCGGCCGGCGGCGGGAGCTGCTCGTAGCGGCCGTTGTCGCGCTCCTTCATCTGCACGTGGGGCGCGGTGTGGTTGCTGACGAGGAAGAAGGGCGAGCCCTTCCCGGCCACGTCGGTGACCAGGTCGTTGGTGCGTTGCTCGATCTGGGTGGTCACGTAGCCACGCTCGACCTTCTCACCGAAGAAGCGGGCGCGCCGGTAGGCCGAGACCCGGTCGACCTGCGCGCTCCAGACGTCCCAGCCCGGCTCTCGCGGGTCCCGGTGGCTGTAGTCGTTGAGGAACTTGCCGACGAACGCGGTGCGGTAGCCGGACCGCTGCAGCCAGGGGGCATAGGTCTGGCCCGGCTCGAGCGCCTCGTAGCCACCCCGGTCACCGCTGTTGTGCAGGACCCCGTTGGTCTGCGCGTAGGAGCCGGTGGCCAGTGAGGCTCGGGCCGGGCAGCACAAGGGATGCGGACTGATGTTGTGCGGGAAGCGCACGCCGTGGCGGGCCAGCAGGGCGCGGGTCTTGGGCAGGTAGGCCAGCTCGTCGGTGCGCATGTCGTCGACGAGCACCATGACGATGTTGGGACGGTCGTCGGCCGGCCTCGGCGGCGGGACGACGTTCTGGCCGGCGTCCTGCGTCGACTCGGGGGGTGCCGGCTGGGCCGGCGGCTCGGCCGGGTCGGACCCGAGGTCGCACGCGCCCAGCAGGCCGGCCGCGAGCACCAGGGTGAGGAGCGAGCGCGAGGTCGCGGATCGCAGGGACACGGGGGAGGCCTCTCGTGGGTCGGAGCCCGCGGTCTCTCACGCGGTGGCGCGCGGGCGGACCGCGACCGACATCGTACGGCGCGGGCCCAGCCGGTCCCGGCGCCACTCCCGTCACCAGGACGCGCTCGAGGGCGCCGGGTCGTCGCCGTCAGCGCATGCCCGGGAGCTCGAAGGTGCGGAGCAGCTCGAGGACGCCCCTGACCAGGCCCTCTGTCGGCGACGCGGTCACCACCATGACCCTGCCCCTCGCCTCGATCTGCTCCACGTCGAGATGCTCGGAGACCTCCGGGGCGGCGTAGGACTCGCGCAGGGACGCGAGGCCAGCGGCGGCAGCGTCGCTGTCGCCGGCGTCGTAGACGACGAGCACACCTGGTCCGTCCGCGTCGACCGTCCAACCCAGGGCGAGCGCGGAGGGGTCGTCGCCCCCTATGTGCACGAGGTAGGCCGAGAGGACCTCCTCCTCGTCGAGCGCGGCCGCGAGGGAGGTGAGGGACTCGTCGTCGGCGAGGGTCGGCCCCTCGTCCGCCAGCCAGTCGGCCAGGTCGTCGCGATCGCGCGAGAGGGCCGCCTGGCTGCCCTCCACGGCAGCGAACACCGCGTTGTCGTCGTCGGGGTCGGAGACGGTCGACAGCATTCCGTCGCCCACGTCCTCGAGGCCGTCGGCCGGCTCGACCGGATCGGCGTACGCCGTCCAGGTGAACTCCCCGGGGGCCGCGTAGACGGAGGCCAGCGCGTCGGCCTCCAGCCAGGAGAACCCGAAGCGGTCGAGCTCGTCCTTCCAGTGCAGGCCGTGGCTGAGGTTGCCCGGCACCAGCATGGCCCTCGCGTCGTCGTCGGCGCCGGTCATCTCGATCCCGTAGTCGCCGACCGCGTCCAGATCGGAGAGGTCGGGTATCTCCAGGTCGTTGGCCGCTCGGATCGCGGCGACGTCCGCGACCGTGACCATCACGCCGTCGTCACCGATGGCGGGAAGTCGCCCCAGCGCCGAGGCGACCGAGAAGGCCGAGGAGGCCGAGGAGCCGCCGCGGGGCCCGTCCGGCTTGCTGGGTCCTTCGTCATCGCTGCAGCCGGCGGTCGTCGTGGCCACCGCCACCGCCGCCGCCAGGGTCAGTGCGTAGGTACGTCGTCGTCGCATGCCGCCACCCTTCCCCCGGCCGACGGCGCTCAACCCCGTCCCGGATGATGGTGCTCCATGAGGTTCACCGAGCACGAGATGACGGTGGGGGTCGACGCGGTGGCGCGCCGGCTGTTCATTGCGACCCGGCCGCCGTGGCGCCGCGGCGACGCCGCCGCGGCCTACGAGGCCTTGGGCAGGGCCGAGACCTACCCGCGCAAGGTGGCGGCCGGGGAGATCGTGCTGCCGGTGCTGACCGCCCTGCCCGAGCGTCCGACCGTGGGCGCCCGACCGGAGTTCAGCGCAGCGGAGTACGAGGCGGCGGCGGAGGCCGGCAGCCGGCAGCTCCTCGAGCACCGGCGCCCGGAGGCATGGGACGCCATGTCGCCCCGCAAGCGCCGGCGCCTGGTCGCCGCGGCCGCCGAGCTCACCCGGGTCGCGGTCGCCGCGATGCCGGTGCGCCAGGATCCCGACGCGCTGGTCGTGCCGGACCACCTCTGACGGTGGTCGCGAGGGCGGGTCACTCCACGAAGCGGTCGGGGGTGATCGGGATCGAGCGGACCCGCACCCCCGTCGCGTGGTAGGTCGCGTTGGCGACCGCGGCGGGGGAGCCGACGATGCCGATCTCCCCGATGCCGCGCGAGCCCATCGGGTTGACGTGCAGGTCCTCCTCGTCGAGCCAGACGGCCTCGATGCCGCGGACGTCGGCGTGGGCGGCGACGTGGTACGTCGCGAGGTCCTGGGTGACGACGTGGCCGAAGCGCGGGTCGCGGTGGGACTCCTCGAACAGCGCCGCCGAGAGCCCCATCGTCAGCCCGCCGAGGAGCTGGGAGCGGGCCGTGACCGGGTTGAGGACGCGACCGACGGAGTAGACGCCCAGCAGCCGGGGCACCCGCACCTCGCCGGTGTAGCGGTGCACCCGGGCCTCGGCGAAGACCGCGCCGAACGCGTGGGTGGCGTACTGCTCCATGCCGGGGCTCTCGGCGGCGGACGCCGTCGTGTGGACCCCGGCGTCGGGGCCGTCCCCGTGGTCGTGGCGGAACTGCTGCGCGGCGGCGACGATCGCGGAGCCCCAGGAGCTGGTGCCCGAGGAGCCGCCGGCGACGGTCGCCATCGGCAGGTCGGTGTCGGCGATCTGCAGGTCCACGTCGTCGACCGCGACGCCCAGGGCGTCGGCGGCGATCTGGGCCAGCACCGTGCGGGCGCCGGTGCCGATGTCGACCGAGCCGATGGCGACGGCGTAGCGGCCGCCGCCGAGAGCGCGCACCCGCGCCTGGCTGCCGGCCATGGTCATCGTGGGGTACGTCGCGCTGGCCACGCCGGTGCCGACCCACCACTCGCCGTCGACGGTGGCGCGCGGCTCGGACGGCCGGTCGGCCCAGCCGAACAGCTCGGCGCCGCGCTCGAGGCACTCGACCAGGCGTCGTCCCGAGAACGGCTTGCCCGTCTCGGGGTCGACGTCGGGCTCGTTGCGCACACGCAGCTCGACCGGGTCGATCCCGCATGCGGTCGCCAGCTCGTCCATCGCGACCTCGTGGGCGTAGACGCCGGGCATCTCGCCGGGCGCCCGCATCCACGAGGGGACCGCGACGTCGAGCTCGACCAGCCGGTGTCGCGTCCGCCGGTGGGGGGCGGCGTAGAGCATCCGGGTCGGGGTCGCGGTCTGCTCGGCGTACTCCTTGAGGGCGGAGGTCTGCTCGCGCACCTGGTGCTCGATGGCGAGCAGGGTCCCGTCGGCGCGGGCGCCGAGCCGGAAGCGGGAGACCGTCGCCGTGCGGTAGCCGGTCAGCGCGAACATCTGCTGGCGGGTGACGGCCAGCCGGACCGCGCGACCGGGCACCGTGCGCGCGGCGAGCGCGGCGGCCATCTCGGGGGCGTGGGGCAGCCCCTTGCTGCCGAACCCGCCCCCGACGTACGGCGCGAGCACCCGGAGCCGCTCCTTCGGCAGCCCGAGCATCGGGGCCAGCGTCGCCGCGACCGGGTGCACGCCCTGGGTGGAGTCGACGAGGGTGAGCCGCGGGCCGTCCTCGTCCTCGGTCCAGGTGGCCGTCACGGCGTGCGGCTCCATGGGGTTGTTGTGCTCGTAGGCGGTCCGGTAGGTCTCGTCGACCACCACGTCGGCCTCGGCGAGGCCGGCCTCCACGTCGCCGTCGTCGGTGTCGGTCGGCTGGTCGGGGTTGACGCTCTCGGGCGCGTAGGCCGGGGAGTCGTCGCGCATCTCCGCGCGGTGGGGCTCCGTCCCGTAGTGGACGCGCACCAGAGCGGCGCCCTCGCGGGCGGCCTCGACGGTCTCGGCCAGGACGGCGGCGACGATCTGGCCGCGGTAGGCCACGGCCGGGTCCTGCAGCACCACGAGCTCGGGGTCGGTCGCCTCCGGGTCGTCGGTGACCAGGCGCGGCGCGTTGGTGTGGTCGAGCACCGCGACGACCCCCGGGTGCGCCAGCGCGGCGTCGTGGTCGAGCCCGGTGACCCGGCCCTTGGCGACCGTCGACTGCACCAGCCAGAGGCAGAGCGGGTCCTGCGCCGCGTGCTCGACGGCGTACGCCGCGAGCCCGGTGACCTTGGCGCGTCCGTCGGCGCGGACGCGGGCCGAGCCCATGGCGCGGGCGGGGACGGGGTCGGGCAGCAGCTCGGTCATCGCGCCTCCCGGACCAGCCGGGTGAGCACCAGCGCGGAGGCGTTGCGGACCATCGGCACCTTGAAGGCGGTGCCGGGGGAGGTGGACGCTGCGGCGAGCTCCTCCTCGCACGCGGCGCGCACGGCGTCCTCGCTGAACGGGCGACCGCGCAGTGCGTCCTCGGCGCGCGTGGCGCGCCACGGCCGGTGGGCGACCCCGCCCCACGCGAGCCGGACGTCGGTCACGGTGTCGTCGTCGAGCTGGAGCGCGCCGGCCACCGAGACCAGCGCGAACGCGTACGACGCCCGGTCGCGGGCCTTGTAGTACGTCGAGCGGCGGGGCAGCCGACCGGCGGTCAGCTCGACCGCGGTGACCAGTTCGCCGTGCGCCAGGGTGGTGTCCTGCTCGGGCCGGTCCCCGGGGAGCCGGTGCAGGTCGCCCATCGCGACCCGGCGCTCGCCGTCGGGACCGAGCACAACGACCGTGGCGTCGAGCGCGACGAGCGCCACCGCCAGGTCTGAGGGGTGGGTCGTGACGCAGGCCTCGCTCGCGCCCAGGATCGCGTTGTAGCGGGGGTAGCCCTCCAGCGCGGAGCAGCCGGTGCCGGGCTCCCGCTTGTTGCAGGGGGTGGTCACATCCTGGAAGTACACGCAGCGAGTGCGCTGAAGGAGGTTGCCGGCGGTCGTGGCCTGGTGACGGATCTGGGCCGACGCCCCGGAGAGCAGCGCGCGGGAGACGGCGGGGAAGAGGCTGCGCACGAGCGGATGCGCCGCCAGGTCGCTGTTGCGCACGTTGGCGCCGATGCGCAGGCCGGGTCCGTCGGGCGTCTCGGTCTCGGTGACCGCGTCCATCGGGAGGCGGCGCACGTCGACGAGCAGCTCCGGTGCGGTGACGCCGAGCTTGAGGTGGTCGACCAGGTTGGTGCCGCCGCCCACGAAGCGCGCCGCCGGGTTGCCGGCGACCGCCTCCACCGCCGACGCGGCGTCGTCGGGACGCAGGTAGGCCAGCTCCCTCATGCCCGGCCCGCCGACTCGCGGACCGCGGCGAGGATCCCGGCGTACGCGCCGCACCGGCACAGGTTGCCACTCATGCGCTCGCGGATCTCGTCGTCAGTGAGGTCCGCCTCCGCCTCGAGGTCCTCGGTGACGTGGCTCGGGTGGCCCTGCTTCGCCTCGTCGAGCATGCCCACCGCGGAGCAGACCTGGCCCGGGGTGCAGTAGCCGCACTGGAGGCCGTCGTGGTCCAGGAACGCCTGCTGCACCGGGTGCAGCTCCTCACCTTCGGAGAGCCCGGCGGCGGTGGTGACCTCGGCGCCGTCGTGGGCGACCGCGAGCGCCAGGCACGTCAGGTGGCGCCGGCCGTCGAGCAGGACGGTGCACGAGCCGCACTGGCCGTGGTCGCAGCCCTTCTTGGGCGAGGTCACCCCCAGCCGCTCGCGCAGGAGGTCGAGCACTGTCGTGCGGGTGTCGACGGTCGTGTGGTGCTCGGTGCCGTCGACGGTGATCGTGATGTCGGACTGCATGTCCCCCGGTGACCGGGCGGCCGTGGCTCAAACGGGTCCAGCCGATGCGGGACTGCGGCGCTCGGGAGATCGCTTGGGGGATCGCCTGGGGGATCGCTTGGGGGATGACTTGGGGGATACTGCGGCCATGGAACTGGCCGCCCCGACCCCCAGCCAGTGGCTTGCGTTCGCGGTCGCCAGCATCCTGTTCATCCAGGTTCCGGGGCCGAGCCTGCTGTTCACGATCGGCCGGGCGCTCACCGTCGGGCGGCGCGACGCGCTGCTCTCTGTGGTGGGCAACGCCGCCGGGATCGTCGCGCAGGTCGTCGCGGTCGCGTGGGGACTCGGGGCGGTGGTCGCGGCGAGCGCCACGGCCTACACGGCCATCAAGCTCGCGGGCGCCGGGTACGTCGTGTGGCTGGGCGTACAGGCCATCCGTCACCGCGCCGACGCGCGGACGGCGCTCGGCGCCGTGGACGAGGAGGCGCGGGCGCTCGCGCGGGGGCAGTCGGCTCGGCGCTCGCTGCGCATCGGCTTCCTGGTCGGGCTGACCAACCCCAAGACCGTGGTCTTCTTCGTGGCCTTCCTGCCGCACTTCGTCAACGACGCAGCCGGTCACACGCGCCTGCAGCTGCTGATGCTCGGGGCGGTGTTCGGCGCACTGTGCGTCGCCTCCGACAGCCTGTGGGCGCTGGCGGCGGGGAAGGCGCGCGACTGGTTCGGGCGGCGCCCGGAGCGGCTCGACGCCCTCGGCGTGGCCGGCGGCACGATGATGGTCGGGCTCGGCGTCAGCATGGCCGCCGTCGAGTAGTGCCGGACTGGCCCCTGAGAGGCCCGTGAGAGGGTCGCCGCGTGTGGGAGCTGCTGCCGACCGAGCGGGTGCGGGCCTTCGTGCTGCGCCACGACGGTCGCGACCAGTCGCACGTCGACCTGGACGACCCGACGTACCTCGCCTTCGACTACGTGCGGCGCATGGGTGACGTCGTGGATGTGCTGGCCGGTCCGGGGGTGCCCGTGCGGGTCGTGCACGTCGGCGGCGCCGGGATGACGCTGCCGCGCTACGTCGCCGCCACGCGTCCTACCTCCGCGCAGGTGGTGCTGGAGCCCGACACCGAGGTCACCGAGCTGGTGCGGGCCCGGCTGCCGCTGCCACGACGCAGCGGGATCAAGGTGCGCCCGGTGGACGGTCGCGCCGGGGTGGCGGCGCTGCCGGAGGGGCGCGCCGACCTCGTCGTCCTGGACGCCTACGCCGACGGGCGGGTGCCCGACGACCTGGTGACGCTCGAGCAGGCGGCGGCGATCGCGCGCGCCCTGGCACCGGCCGGCCACTACCTGCTCAACCTCAGCGACCGGGCGCCATTCGCGCACACGCGCCGGGTGGTGGCCGGCGTGCGGGCGCACTTCCCCCACCTGGCCCTGGGCGCCGAGCCCGCGACCCTGCGGGGGCGACGCGAGGGCAACCTGATGCTGTGGGCCGGCCGGGTCGCACTGCCGGTGGCCGCGCTGCGCCGGCGGGCCTCGGCGTCGCCGGCGCCGTACCGGGTCCTGGACGGCCGGCTGGTCTCGGACTCCTTCGGCGGCGGCGCGCCGTTCCGCCAGCCGGGCTGAGGGAATCTCGTCATCGCCCTGGCATGGGGTGCATACGCGGGGGTACCGAAAGGCCTCGCGACTCAGCATCAGGTCGGGTGAGCATCACTCCGCACCGCGGGTCGAGGGCCACCGTCTCCGCCCATCCACCGGGCGGAGACGGTGTGCTGTGCTCAGGACGCCACGAGCGCGGGGCGCGGGCCGACGGCCGCCTCGGCGATGCCGAGCAGCCAGGCCAGCGGGTCCTGCCGACCGGGGCGGAAGGCCGGAGCGCTGCGCCAGACGTCCTGGAACACCTCGACCAGCACGTCCTCGGTCGCCTCGGTGGCGATCCGGCGACGCAGGCTCGCGGCGACAAGGGCGTAGGTCAGGTCGAAGAGCGTGCCGAGCGCCTGGGTCTCACCGCGGGCGCACCGCAGCACCAGGCCGGTGAGCAGTCCCTCGCACGCCGGGGCGGTGGGGGAGGCGGGGGGCGCCACGGGCGGGGTCATGGCTCCACCCTGCCGTCGGACTGCGGGCCGGTGAAGGTCCGAACTTATGCAAAGTCTGAGGGTGGTTGCACAATCTCTCTGCGGGAGGTCGGATAGATACGGGTCAACGTGGCCCGGGACGGGACGTGGATGAGCGCCGACGACGACGCGCGCGTGGGGGACGGCCTGCCGATCCAGGAGGCGAGCCGCCTGCTCGGCGTGCCCGCGCCGACTCTGCGCTCGTGGGAGCGGCGGCACGGGATCCCGACGACGCCGCGCAGCCCCGGTGGGCACCGCCGCTACTCGGCGGCGGCGCTCGAGGAGGTCCGCCTCATGCGCGACGAGGTCGCGCGCGGGCTCAAGGCGTCGGCGGCCGCCCGCGCCGTGCGCGCGCTGCTCGACCGCGACGACCCGGCCCAGGTGTGGGTCGAGCGGATGCTGGCCGCCTCCGCGGCGCTGGACCCGACCGCCGTACGCGCGGTCCTGGACGAGGCCTTCGCCGAGCTGGGTCTGCCGGCCGCGCTGGACTCGGTGCTGATGCCGGGCATGCGGCGGGTCGGCAACCTGTGGGAGAGCGGTCGCTGCGACGTCGGACAGGAGCACCTGACGACCGAGGCCGTGCGCGGCTGGCTCGCCCGGATCACCACGCTGGCGCCCGCGCCGACGGTGTCCGGGACCGCCCTGCTGGCGTGCGGTCCCCGGGACCTGCACACGCTCGGCCTGGAGGCGCTGGCTGCGCTACTGGCCCACCGCGGGATCGGCTGCCGGGTCCTGGGCGCGCGGACGCCCCAGCGGACCCTGGTCACCGCGCTGGCCGCGACCGAGGCCGCCGCCATCGTGGTCGTCTCCCATCTCCCCACGCACCGGCGCCAGGCGGTCGAGAGCCTGGCGGCGGTCGCCGGGAAGGGCGTGCCGCTCTTCTACGCCGGCAACGGCTTCGCCTCGGTCGATGCTCGGGTCGGGGTGCCCGGCACCTGGCTCGGCGAGAGCCTCGCCGAGGCGGCCGACCTGGTCGCGGCCGCGGTCCTGCCGCCGGCCTGAATACGGCCGGATCCGCGGGATACGGCGAAGCGCGGCCCCCTCGGGCTGCGTAAGTCGAGGGGCCGCGCTCGGGTGCGGCCGGGGTCAGCCGGGCTCAGCCGGGCTCAGGCCTGGATGGCCCTCTGCTCGCCGCCTGACTCGACGGCGTCGTCGGAGCGGCCGGTCAGCTGGATCTTGCGCGGCTTGGCCTTCTCGGCCACCGGGACCAGCAGGCGCAGGACGCCGGCGTCGTAAGACGCCTCGATCCGGTCGAGGTCGAGGTTGTCGCCCAGCACCAGCTGGCGGCTGAAGACGCCGCGCGGACGCTCGGAGGCGAGGGCCTCCCAGTCGCCGTTGCGGGCGACGCGTTCGGCGCGGACAGTGAGGACGTTGCGCTCGACGTCGAGGTCGATGGTGTCCTCGGTGACGCCGGGCAGGTCGAACTCGATGACGAAGCGGTCGCCCTCGCGCCAGGCGTCCATCGGCATGACGGCCGGACGGTTGGTCGTGCCCAGGATCTGCTGGGCCAGACGGTCGAAGTCGCGGAACGGGTCGGTGGTGCGCAGCAGCATCGCTGTCCTCCTTGGATTCTGGGGGTCGTGCGTGACGACCTATACTGGCTGTTACAGGTTTTATATAGAACGAAGCACACCTGGAAATCAACCCCCTGACGAGCGAGGAGGTGGACGACATGACCGACCCGAGCCGGGGCGTCTTCGCGATCTCCGTCGCCGCCGACCTGGCGTCGATGCAGATCCAGAACCTGCGCGTCTACGAGCGTCGCGGACTGGTCAGCCCGGCCCGCACACCGGGCGGCTCACGGCTCTACAGCCGCGACGATGTCAAGCGGCTGCGCCGCATCGGCGCGCTCCTCGAGGAGGGCCTCAACCTGGCCGGCATCGCCCGCGTGCTGGTCCTCGAGGACGAGATCGGCGAGCTGCGCGAACGTGACGCGCGACGCGCGGGGTAGGAGGGGGTAGGAACCGCCGACCCGGGTACTGGGGCGCGTTGGACCGATCCAATAGGTTCAGCCCGACGTATTGACCCCACCCTCCGGAGGCACCGTGCTCGAGTCCTGGCCAGGTCAGGCCTACCCCCTGGGAGCGACGTACGACGGCTCCGGGACCAACTTTGCCCTGTTCAGCGAGGTCGCCGACCGGGTCGAGCTGTGCCTGTTCGACGAGGACGGCAACGAGCAGCGCGTCGAGGTCCGCGAGGTGGACGCCTACGTGTGGCACTGCTACCTCCCGCACATCCAGCCGGGCCAGCGCTACGGCTACCGCGTCCACGGCCCATGGGACCCCGAGCAGGGCCTGCGCTGCAACCCCGCCAAGCTGCTGCTGGACCCCTACGCTAAGGCGACGACGCGCGAGATCGACTGGGACCAGAGCCTCTTCGGCTACAACTTCGGCGACCCCGACTCGCGCAACGACGACGACTCGGCCGCGCACATGACCCTGGGCGTGGTGATCAACCCCTTCTTCGACTGGGAGGGCGACCGGCGGCTCAACTACCCCTACAACGAGAGCGTCATCTACGAGGCGCACGTCAAGGGCATGACCCAGCTGCACCCGGACCTGCCCGAGGACATCCGCGGCACCTACGCCGGCCTGGCGCACCCCGCCATCACCGAGCACCTCCAGCACCTCGGCGTGACGGCGATCGAGTTGATGCCGGTGCACCAGTTCATTCAGGACAGCACCCTGCTCGAGAAGGGGCTGCGCAACTACTGGGGCTACAACACCCTCGGCTTCTTCGCCCCGCACGCCGAGTACGCCGGCACCGGCCAGGTCGGGCAGCAGGTGCAGGAGTTCAAGGCGATGGTCAAGGCCATGCACGCCGCGGGCATCGAGGTCATCCTCGACGTGGTCTACAACCACACGGCCGAGGGCAACCACATGGGTCCGACGTTGAGCTTCAAGGGCATCGACAACCCGGCGTACTACCGGCTGATGGAGGACGAGCCGAAGTACTACATGGACTACACCGGCACCGGCAACAGCCTCAACGTGCGCCACCCGCACTCGCTGCAGCTGATCATGGACTCCCTGCGCTACTGGGTGACCGAGATGCACGTCGACGGCTTCCGCTTCGACCTCGCCTCCGCCCTGGCGCGCGAGTTCTACGACGTCGACCGGCTCGCCACCTTCTTCGAGCTCGTCCAGCAGGATCCCGTCGTGAGCCAGGTCAAGCTGATCGCCGAGCCCTGGGACGTCGGCCCGGGCGGCTACCAGGTCGGCGGCTTCCCGCCGCAGTGGACCGAGTGGAACGGCGCCTACCGCGACGTCGTGCGCGACTTCTGGCGCGGCGAGCCGTCCCTGGGCGAGTTCGCCTCGCGGCTGGCCGGCTCGGCCGACCTCTACGAGCACTCCGGGCGCCGCCCGGTCGCGAGCATCAACTTCGTCACCGCGCACGACGGCTTCACGCTGGCCGACCTGGTCTCCTACAACGAGAAGCACAACGAGGCCAACGGCGAGGACAACAACGACGGGGAGAACCACAACCGCTCCTGGAACCACGGCGTGGAGGGGCCGACCGACGACCCCGAGATCCTCGGCTTCCGGGCGCGGGAGCAGCGCAACCTGCTGGCCACGCTGCTGCTCAGCCAGGGGGTGCCGATGCTGCTGCACGGCGACGAGATGGGGCGCACCCAACAGGGCAACAACAACACCTACGCCCAGGACTCCGAGATCGCGTGGATGCACTGGGAAGACGCGGACCGCCCGCTGGTGGAGTTCACCGCGGCGCTGATCCGGCTCCGGCGCGACCACCCGACGTTCCGCCGCAAGCGGTTCTTCACCGGCAACACGGTGCGCACCGAGATCCCCGGTGGCGACGGCGACCGGCTCAACGACATCGTCTGGCTGCACCTCGACGGGCGCCCGATGGTGGACGGCGACTGGGAGGGCGGCAACCAGGCGATCGGCATGTACCTCAACGGCCACGGCATCGCCGGCAAGGACGAGCGCGGCGGCGAGATCACCGACGACCACTTCCTGCTGTACTTCAACGCCGACGGTCCCGCCCAGGTGACGCTGCCGCCGGAGGAGTACGCCGCCGCCTGGGACGTGGTGATCGACACCGCCGGCGGCGTCGACGACTCCGAGCCGTGCCCCGCGGGCGCGACGCTGTCCATGGAGCATCGCAGCCTGATCGTGCTGCGCGAGCACCTCGAGCCTGAGGACGAGCCCGACCACTCCGTTGCCGCGTCGCTGGCGGCGCAGGCCGAGCGGGGCTGAGCCGTGGTGAGCCGTACCCCGCAGAGCACCTACCGGCTGCAGATCACCGCCGACTTCGACCTGTTCGAGGCCGCGCGGCGCCTGCCGTACCTGCACGCGCTCGGCGCCGACTGGGTCTACCTGTCGCCGATCCTGGTCGCCGAGCCGGGCAGCACGCACGGCTACGACGTCGTGTCCCACGCGACGGTCGACCCCGCGCGCGGCGGTCCTGAAGGGCTCGCCGCGCTGTCCGCGGAGGCGCGCCGGCTGGGGCTCGGCGTCCTCGTCGACATCGTGCCCAACCACATGGGCGTCGCCACCCCGGCCGTGAACGCCTGGTGGTGGGACCTGCTGAAGCACGGGCGCTCGTCGGCCTACGCCGACTACTTCGACGTCGACTGGGACTTCGGCGGCGGGCGGCTGCGGATCCCCGTCGTCGGCGACGGCGACGAGGGCTCGATCCGGGTCGAGGACGGGGAGGTGCGCTACCACGAGCACCGCTTCCCGCTGGCTCCCGGCACCAGCACCCACGACGAGCAGCACTACGAGCTCGTGTCGTGGCGCGCGGCCGACTCCGAGCTCAACTACCGCCGCTTCTTCGCGGTCAACACGCTGGCCGCGATCCGCGTCGAGGACCGGGAGGTCTTCGACGCCAGCCACGTCGAGATCCGGCGGTGGTTCGACGAAGGGCTCGTCGACGGCCTGCGCGTCGACCACCCCGACGGGCTGCGCGACCCCGGCGGCTACCTCGAGGACCTCGCGACGCTCACCGGCGGGGCCTACGTGCTGGTCGAGAAGATCCTCGCCCTTCGAGACGCCTCGTCCCTCGGCTCCTCAGGAACCGCCCGGGGCGAGGACCTGCCGCGCTTCTGGGCCACGGCCGGCACCACCGGCTACGACGCCCTGGGACTGGTCGACCGGCTGCTCACCGACCCCGCCGGCCAGGCGCCGCTCGACGCACTGGAGACGCGCCTACGCGGTGCCGAGGTCGACTGGCACGCGATGATCCGCGGCACCAAGCGGATGATCGCCGACGGCATCCTGCACTCCGAGGTACGCCGGATCGTGCGCGAGCTGCCCGCCGAGATCCGGGAGGCGCAGGACGTCACCGACCTCGAGGACGCGGTCGCCGAGCTGCTCGCCTGCTTCCCGGTCTACCGGTCCTACCTGCCCGAGGAGCGATCGGCCCTCGACGACGCGTTCGAGGCCGCGCGCCGCTCGCGGCCGGACCTGACCGGCGTACTCGAGGTGCTGGAGCCGGTGTTGGGCGACGCAGAGGCCGACGCGGCGCTGCGCTTCCAGCAGACCAGCGGCATGGTGATGGCCAAGGGGGTCGAGGACACGGCGTTCTACCGCTACTCGCGGCTGACGTCGCTCAACGAGGTCGGCGGCGAGCCCAGCGAGTTCTCGCTGAGCCTGGAGGAGTGGCACGCCCGGGCGGCCGAGCGGCAGGAGTCCTGGCCGACCGCGATGACCGCGCTGTCCACGCACGACACCAAGCGCGGCGAGGACGTCCGGGCCCGGATCACGGTGCTCTCGGAGATCCCCTCGGAGTGGGACGCGGCGCTGACGCGACTGCTCGAGCTCGCACCGGCGCCCGACCCCGGGTTCGCCTCGCTGCTGTGGCAGGCCGTGCTCGGCTCGTGGCCGGCGTCGCGCGAGCGGCTGCACGGCTACGCCGAGAAGGCGATGCGTGAGGCGGGCGACCGCACCACCTGGACCGCCCCGGACGCCGACTACGAGGCGGCCGTGCACGGGCTGGTCGACGCGGCGTTCGACGACGCGGAGGTGCGTCGGGTCCTGGACGGGCTGCTGGAGCGCGTCGTCGGGCCGGGCTGGGTCAACTCGCTCTCGGCCAAGCTGCTGGCGATCGCCATGCCGGGCGTGCCCGACGTCTACCAGGGCAGCGAGCTGTGGGAGCAGAGCCTGGTCGACCCCGACAACCGCAGGTTCGTCGACCTCGACGCCCGCGAGGAGCTGCTGGCCGGTCTTGACGAGTGGGCGCCCGCTGCGTCCGTCGCGCTCGACGACCTGGGGGTCGACAAGCTGCTCGTGACGACGAGGGCGCTGAGGTTGCGCCGCGAGCGCCCCGAGCTGTTCACGTCGTACACGCCCGTGGCGGCCTCGGGCGAGGCCACCGACCACGTGGTCGCGTTCGACCGCGGGGGAGCGGTGGCCGTCGCCACGCGGCTGCCCGTCGGTCTGGCCGCACGCGGCGGCTGGGGCGACACGACGCTGGCGTTGTCGCAGGGCCGGTGGCGCGACGTCATCTCGGACCGGATCGTCTCGGGCGACGTCGCCGACGTGCTCGACACGCTGCCGGTCGCACTGCTGGTCAAGGAGGACTGATGGCTCGAGGACGCTTCGACGTGTGGGCGCCGCGCCCCTCGCGGGTGCGGCTGTCCGTGGCCGACCGGGTGGTCGACATGGCCCGGGGCGACGACGGCTGGTGGACGCCGGCCGGGCCGGTGCCCGACGGCGAGGTGGACTACGGCTACCTGCTCGACGACGACGAGTCGGTCCGGCCCGACCCGCGCTCGCTGCGCCAGCCGGCCGGGGTCCACGAGCGGTCGCGGACCTACGACCCGTCGTCGTACGCCTGGGGCGACGGCGCCTGGACCGGACGCCAGCTCGCCGGCGCGGTGATCTACGAGCTGCACATCGGCACCTTCACTCCCGAAGGCACCTTCGACGCGGCCCTGACCCGGCTCGACCACCTGCGCAGCATCGGCGTCGACTTCGTCGAGGTGATGCCGGTCAACGCGGTCAACGGCACCCACAACTGGGGCTACGACGGGGTGCTGTGGTCGGCGGTCACCGAGGAGTACGGCGGCCCGGAGGCCTACCAGCGCTTCGTGGACGGCTGCCACGCCGCCGGGCTCGGCGTCATCCAGGACGTCGTCTACAACCACCTCGGGCCGTCGGGCAACTACCTGCCCCTCTACGGGCCGTACCTCAAGTCCGGTGCCAACACCTGGGGCGACCTCGTCAACCTCGACGAGGAGGGCTGCGAAGAGGTCCGGCGGCTGATCCTGGACAACGTGCGGCTGTGGCTGTGCGACTACCACGTCGACGGGCTGCGCCTGGACGCCGTGCACGCGCTGTCCGACAGCTCGCCGACGCACCTGCTGGAGGAGATGGCGATCGAGGTGGCGGCGTACTCCGCCCACCAGCGGCGCCCGCTGACCCTCATCGCCGAGTCGGACCTCAACGACCCGAAGCTGATCACCCCCCGCGAGGCGGGCGGCTACGGGCTCGACGCGCAGTGGAGCGACGACTTCCACCACGCCGTCCACGTGGCGCTGACCCGCGAGACCGACGGCTACTACGCCGACTTCGAGCCGGTCGGTGCCCTGGCGAAGGTCTTCGAGCGCGGCTTCTTCCACGACGGCACCTACTCGTCCTTCCGCGGGCGCGAGCACGGCGTGCCGATCGACACCGCGGCCATGCCCACGTGGCGGCTCGTCGTCTGCAGCCAGAACCACGACCAGATCGGCAACCGCGCCGTTGGCGACCGCATCACCGAGCACCTCGACGACGACCAGCTCGCCTGTGCCGCCCTCCTCACGCTGGCCGGGCCGTTCACGCCGATGCTGTTCCAGGGCGAGGAGTGGGCGGCGCCCGAGCCGTTCCAGTTCTTCACCTCCCACCCCGAGCCCGAGCTGGGCAAGGCCACGGCGGAGGGGCGGATCGCGGAGTTCGAGCGGATGGGCTGGGACCCGGCCGTCGTACCCGACCCCCAGGACCCGGAGACCTTCCGCCGCTCCAAGCTCGACTGGTCGCAGCTCGAGCACGGCCGGCACGCACGGATCCTCGACGTCTACCGCCGCCTGGCCTCGCTCCGTCGGGCCCTTCCTGAGCTGACCGACCCGTCGTTCATGCGGACGGCCTGCCGCGCCGACGAGGACGCCCGCACGTTCGTCATGGAGCGCGGAGCCGTCACCGTCGCCGTCAACCTCTCCGAGGAGCCGCGCGTCCTGGACGTGCGCGACGGCGAGGTCCTCTTCATGACCGAGTCCGGCGCCGACCTCGCCGACGGGCGGCTGACCCTGCCGGGTCACGCGGGGGCGTTGGTACGTTCGCCCGCATGACCTCGTCGGCGCCACTGAAGGACCAGCTCGAGGAGTTCCTCGACCAGCACCGCCAGGGCATGTACGACAGCCTCGACGGGCTCACCGAGGAGGAGGCGCGCCGGTCGCTGGTGCCGTCGCTGACGACCCTGCTCGGGCTGGTCAAGCACGCCACCTTCGTAGAGCGGGTGTGGTTCGACGAGGCCGTGAGTGGACGCTCTCGGGCCGAGATAGGCATTCCCACGACCGTCGAGGAGTCCTTCGCGCTTGAGCCGCAGGACACCGTCGAGTCGGTCCGCGCGGCGTACACCCAGGCCTGCGCAGACTCGCGGGCGGCCGCGGCG
Source organism: Nocardioides sp. cx-173 (assembly GCF_021117365.1). Classification (NCBI taxonomy): domain Bacteria; kingdom Bacillati; phylum Actinomycetota; class Actinomycetes; order Propionibacteriales; family Nocardioidaceae; genus Nocardioides; species Nocardioides sp. cx-173. The sequence continues at coordinate 2,128,348 of NZ_CP088262.1, forward strand.
CCCCTGGACGTCGACGGCGTCGTCACCGGCAACCGCCGCGGCCCGCTGCCGCTGCGCTGGGTCTACCTCCACATGCTGCGCGAGATCGCCCAGCACTGCGGCCACGCCGACATCCTGCGCGAGCAGGTGCTGGCCTCGCGTTCGGCTGACTCCGGCTCCTGAGACCGGGTGTCTCATGCGCCGGATGCCCTCAATGAGAGGGTCCGGTCGTGAAGCTAACTCCCAGATGCTGGTGGGACGGTCCGTTGGACGTCGAGAACCTCGCCGCGGACGCGGTGGAAGACGTCGCGCGTGCTGTCGCCGAGCTCTCAGCCGCACGAGGTCGTCCGGTCGACGTGAGCACGAGCCCTGAGCTCATCGCCGGTTCGTTCGCCGCGGTCGACCACCTGCGCGTCGCGGGGCGGACTCCCGCAGGATGGGCACCCTTCTCCGGTTTTGTGCAGGCCGACGACGGATGGGTGAGGCTGCACGGGAACTACCCCCACCACAGCGACGCGGTCACCAGTGCGCTCGGAGTCCTTGACCGCGCCCAGCTCGAGGAGGTCGTTCGTACTATGCCGGCGGACGACGTTGCCGCAGCGATCACGGCAGCCGGCGGTCTTGCCGTCGTGGTGCTCAGCGAACAGCAATGGCGCGCGCACGAGCATGGCCGGGCCACCGCTGCTGATGCCTGGACCGAGGTCGACGTGGGCGCGCCGCGCCCGCTCGTGGCAACGGGCAGCGAGCCACTCACCGGGATCCGGGTCCTCGACCTGACCAGGGTCATCGCCGGCCCGAGCTGCACCCAAGCGCTCGCCTGCCTGGGCGCCGACGTACTGCGCATCGACCCCCCTGCACGCCCCGAGCTGCTGGAGCAGTTTCTCTCCAACGGGATGGGCAAGCGCTCGATCGAGGTCGACCTCACCACGGACCTGGACGTCGTCCGATCCGAGCTCCTCCCGCAAGCCGACGTCGTGGTGCTTGGGTATCGACCGGGGGCGCTGGCCCGATTCGGCCTGGATCCAGCGACGTTGCAGCACGACCGCCCAGATCTCGTCATCGGTTCGCTCTCCGCGTGGGGGGAGCATGGCCCATGGGGCACGCGTGCCGGTTTTGACTCGATCGTGCAGGCCGCCACGGGCATCGCCGACCTCTACGCGGACGGCGCCGGTCGCCCCGGCGCCCTACCGGTGCAAGCCTTGGACCACGCGACCGGCTACCGACTGGCCGCCGCCCTTCTCGACCTCCTGAGGGCTGGGCACGGCGGGGTGGTTCGTGCGAGCTTGCTCGGCGCGGCACGCACGCTCCTGGAGCAACCACGCAGCACTGCCCCTGCGGGGGCCGCGCCCTTGCCGGCACCCCCGACCCACATGGTGCCTTCGCCGTATGGGCCGCTGACGGTGACACCATTGCCCTTCACGGTGAACCACGAGCACGTGGTGAAGGCCGTTGCTGGCTATGGCGAGGCCGCGCCGCGCTTCGATAGTGCCCTCGATCCACACGATCTGTGAGGTAGCGACCGTCTCGAAGCGCCTCACTCGCGCTTGGTGAAGGCGACTTTCCCGCCGGGGAGGCGGGTCATGTCGTAGTGGGGGTGGTGGGCCAGGGTGTGGTGGCGTCGGCAGAGCAGGGCGGCGTCCTGGACGGTGGTGTGGCCGCCTTCGGACCAGGGGGTCAGGTGGGCCTCGCACCAGGCGGAGGGGCGTTCGCAGCCCTCGGTGTAGCAGCCGCCGTGCTGGACCGCGAGCGCGATCCGCTGGGCCTTGGTGTGGAAGCGGGCCTTGCGTCCCAGGTCGAGGACCTGGGACCTGCCACCCAGGACCACCGGGATGACCCCGGCCTGGCAGGCCAGCGTGCGGGCCAGGGCGGGGCTGATCCGGGTGCCGGTGTCGAGCTGGGCTGCCTTCAACCCACCCATCAAGGTCTCGAGGGTCATGGTCACCACGACGGTGGCGTCGAGGCCGCCGGAGGTGGGGAGCCGGTCGGTGGGGTAGCGCTCGAGGTAGGCGATGAACGCCAACCCCAACCCGTGCGGGGTACTGCCTTCGCCGCCGGCCTGGGGGTTCGCGAGCGCGCCGAGCTGCTTGCGGAACCGGTCCGCGACATGGGTGGGGATCTGGAACCGGCCGTAGGTGGTGCCGTGGCCGTCGTCGTGCATCGTGAGCCGGGCCTTCTGCTCGGCACGCCGTTCTTCGGCTTCGAGGGCCTTGGCTTCCTGGGCCTCGCCGATCTCGGGGGCGAGGACGTCGAGGATCCGTCTGCCCAGGATCCGCAAGGCTTTGGCGTCGTGGTGCGCGGCCTGAGCCAGCAGGTGAGCGCGGGCCTCGGAGCGAACCTCGGGCTGCAGGTCCTCGGGTAGGGCGTCGACTGCTTCGACGATGACCTGGGCCTGGTCGGTGAGGATCACGCCTCCCGCGAGCGCCTCGGCGACGGTGTGATGGTGCTCGAGGGCTTTGGCGAGCTTCATCGCTGCGGCGGTGTCGCGTTGGGTCTGGCGGGTGGTGTTGGCCCAGTGGACCGCGGTCGTGGTGGCGCCGGTGTCGAGGCCGACCTGGGTGGCGTCGGCATGTGCGGCCAGGCGCAGCGTCAGCTCATCGGCCTGGGCGCGCAGCCGGGTCGCGTCGGCCAGCGCCTGGGCGGTCTCGGTGGGGGTCATCGCCCACACCGGGGTCTGGTTGAGGTCGGCGACCTGCTCACGCAGCCGTGCCACTCCGGCGGCCACGGGGTGGCTCGCGGTGGGGGCGGCGGGGCTGCTCATAGGGCTACTCAAGCAGGTGCCACCGACAGTGGGTGGGTCGAGAATCCCCTTTATCCACAAGGGATCTGAGCACTTTTTCGACCATCTTCGCGGGGTGGTCTCGAGGCTCGCTTCGCTCGCACCTCGACCACCGAAGGAGGCCCTCGGTGGTCGAGGTGCGAAGGCGCCCGCGTGCCCCTTCGGTGGTCGAGGTGCGAAGGCGTGCAACGCCTGAGCCTCGAGACCCGGTGACCCGAACGTCGTACCCCGGGGCTGCTTGTTGGCTTACGGGGTCTCGAGGCTCGTCGCTGGCGCTCCTCGCACCTCGACCACCGAAAGCCCTCGGTGGTCGAGGTGCGGAGACGCCCTGGCGCCCCCTTCGGTGGTCGAGGTGCGAAGGCGCCCTGGCGCCGGTGACCCGGTGACCCGGTGACCCGGTGACCCGGTGACCCGGTGACCCGACCGGCGTACCCCGGTGCTGCTTGTTGGCTTACGGGGTCTCGAGGCTCGTCGCTGACGCTCCTCGCACCTCGACCACCGAGACGGCGCGGGCCCCTTCGGTGGTCGAGGTGTGAAGGCGCCCTGGCGCCTGAGCCTCGAGACCCTGTGGTGACCTGAACGTCCTACCCCGGGGCTGCTTGTTGGCTCACTGGGTCTCGAGGCTCGTCGCTGGCGCTCCTCGCACCTCGACCACCGAAAGGGCGGTGAGGGTCGGGATGCAGAAGAGCCCGCCACCTCGAGGAGGTGGCGGGCCGGGGGAGGGGGATCAGCGGAGGACGGGGTGCTTCTGGACGAAGTCGGTCTTGTTCCAGACCTTGCCGAGTCCCCAGGTGGTGCCGGCGCCGAGGGCGGTGAGGGCGACCAGGGTGATGGCTCCGAGGATGTGCTCGTCGATGAGGGGGTTGGTCTCCGGAGGAAGGGCGACAGTCCACATCATCACGTAGAGCACCGCGCCGGCCGCACCGGCGGCGCGCATCCCGATGCCGAGGGTGAGGGCGAGGCCGATGCCGAGGAGGCCGAGCATGAAGCCCCAGTCGGCGAACCAGGTGCCGGCGATGGAGTTGTAGAAGCCCTTGAAGGGGCCGTCGGCGCCGAAGGTCAGGAAGCCCTCGGTGGGGCTGCCGCCGTTGATGAACGCCGCGTCACCGAAGCGGTCGAGCTGACCGGCCTGGTCGTAGCCGGTGTGGAAGCCGAGGGCGAGCAGCTTGTCGAAGAAGGCCCAGAGGAACGTGAAGCCGAAGCCGATGCGCAGGGCCGCCAGCGCCTTGCGGGCGAAGGGGGTCTGGACGACGTCGATCTCGGCCAGGACCTGGTGGTCGTGAGCCGGGCGGTGGATGGTGGTCATGGCACTGCTCCTTCTTGCTTTCCTTGAGTGGTCTGTTGTTGTTGTCTTCAGCCTGCTCGCACGGCGATCCGGCCGCGAGAGGCGATGGTCATCGGTACCGCGGGACGTTGGTCCCAGCGAGGATCGGAGCCACGGGAACGACGGCCACGGGGCACGCCGCGTGCTCCACGACGTTGGCGGCGACCGAGCCCAGCAGCAGGTTGCCGATCCGGGATCGGTCGTGCCGCCCCACGACGACGAGGTCCAGGTGCTCGGCCTCGGCGAGCAGGGACGCCGCAGGCTGGCCGCGGGAGATGACCTGCTCGACGTGGACGTCGGAGTAGCGCTCGGCGAACCCGGCGAGCGACTCCGCGAGCCGCAGCCGCGCGTCCTCGCCGGCCGGGTCCGACTTCGGGAGTGCGTGCGGGCGGGTGCTGCCGGCGATGGAGTCCCAGACGCTGTGCAGGACGGTCAGCGGCAGGCGGTGGCTCGAGGCGAAGCGGAAGGCCTGCTCCAGGACCGGCGCGGAGTCGGCGGTCCCGTCGTCGCCGACCAGCACGCCCCGGCGGACCAGGCCCGGGTGGTGGGGGCGGACGACCACGACGGGACAGGCGGCCTCGCGGGCGAGGCCGACGCTGACCGATCCGAGCAGCACGCTGCGCACCGGGCCGTGGCCGCGCGAGCCCACGACGAGGAGGGCGGCGTGCTCGGCGAGGTCCAGCAGCGCCTGGCGCGGGTTCGCCGTGCGCAGCGCGGTGTGCACCGACAGGTCGGGGTGCAGGGTCACCAGCCGGGTCCGCGTGGCCTCGACGAGCTCCCGACCGGCGACCTGGAGCTCGTGGATCACCGTGCCGGCGTAGGGGTCGACATCGAGGAGGATGCCGGTCCCGTGGGCGAGCACCAGCGGTCGCCCGGTCAGGTGCGCCTCGTGGGCAGCCCAGGCCACCGCGCGGTCGGAGTGGTCGGAGCCGTCGACTCCTACGACGACGGCGCCTGCGGGGAGCGAGTTGGTGTCCATGCTCTCGACCCTGACTCCCCGCACGGGTCAGCGGGAGCGGCGGAGGACCCGACCCGGGGGGACCAAGGACCCGAGCTCGACCGTGCGGTCGACCAGGTCCAGGCCGACCGGCTCATGGGTGATCCACAGGACGCTGCGACCGTCAGGCGCGCCCAGGACCTCCGCGGCCAGCTCGACAGCGGTGGCGTGGTCGAGGTGGGCCGTCGGCTCGTCGAGCACGAGCACCGGCTGGTCGGCCAGGATCGAGCGGGCGACCGCGAGCCTGGCCCGCTCGCCCCCGGAGACCTGGGCGTGTCCGTCGCCGAGCCAGGTGTCGAGCCCTTCGGGAAGGGCATCCAGCCAGGGGCCGAGCCGGGCGCGGCGCAGCGCCACCTCGACCTCGTCGTCGCTCGCCGAGGGTCGCGCGAGCCGGACGTTCTCCACCAGGGTCGTCGCGAAGAGGTGGGGGTCGTCGTCGACCAGGCCCACGCGGCGGCGTACGTCGTCCAGCGCCAGGTGGTCGAGCGGCTCGCCGCCGAGCGCCACCTCGCCGCTGGACGGGTCGAGGAAGCGCAGCATCAGCGCGGCCAGGGTGCTCTTCCCGGAGCCGCTCGGACCGGTCACGGCGACCCGGTCCCCGGGCGCGAGGTCGAAGGAGAGACCCTCGACGCACGGCTCGGCGTCCCAGCCGACGCTCACCTCGCGGACCGTGACGGCCGACGACTCCGGCAGCGGGTGACAGACGGTGTCCCGAACCGCGGGAGTACGGCGGTCGAGGAGCCGCAGGCGGGCCGCCGCGGCGTCGGTGCGGGCGGAGAGGGCCCCTGCGTCGGCGACCATCGTGGCGGGCTCGGCGAGTGCCAGGGGGACGAGCACCAGCAGGGCGGCCATCGGCGCCGACAGCCGCCCCTCGGCGACCGCGGGGGTGGCGAGCCAGGCCATGGCGGCCACGCCGGCACCCGAGGACACGAGGACCGCGCCGCGCGCCGCACCCAGCCACCGAGCAGAGCGCACACCAGCGCCGGTGAGGCGACGGCCGATCCTGGAGACCCGGTCGACGGCGGCCTCGGCGGCGCCCCACATCACCAGCTCGGTGGCGACCTGGGCGCTCTCGACGACCGCCGCGGAGAGCTCCGCGCGCAGGCCGACGGCGGACCGCTCCCGCCGGCCGGCCCCGAGCCGGGCAAGCGCGAACCCGGCACCGCCGCCCACGAGTGCCGTGGCCACGACGACCGGCACGGCCGCGGGGAGCACGAGGGCGGTGACCAGCGTGGTGAGCACGACGACGCCCACGTAGCCCAGGATCGGCAGCCGCACGCGCAGCTCGCGGTCCACGACGCTGTCGACGTCGTCCACGATGGACGTCAGGACGTCACCGCGGCGGCGGCCGAGCCGACCGGGGACCAGCGGCACGATCGCGTCGTAGACCCGGACCCGGCGCTCGGCCAGCATCCGCAGCGCGGTGTCGTGGGAGCGCAGGCGCTCGGCGTAGCGCAGCACCGGGCGCGCCAGGCCGAAGAGCCGGACGCCCACCACGGCCACGAGCAGGGTCAGGACGGGGGGCTGCGTGGAGGCCTGCACGATCAGCCAGCCAGCGGTCGCCGTCAGTGCGACGCCGGAGGCCGAGGCGAGCGAGCCGAGCGCGACGCTCGTCCACAGCGCGGCCGGGCGCGCCGGCTCGACCTCGTCGTCCGCGGGCGCCAGCGCGGGCTGACGCCGCCGCGCGGCGCGGGTCTCGGGTGCAGGGGCCGGCGCGGCTGCGGTCGCCGGTCGAGTGAGCGTCAGCACGTGGTCGGCGAGCGCCACGACGGCCGGCCGGTGCGCCACGACGAGGACCGCCGACGTGCGGCCGAGCGAGACGATGGTGTCGGCGATGACCCGCTCGGTGAGCTCGTCCAGGTGGGCCGTCGGCTCGTCGAGCAGCACCCAGGGCCGGGCGGCGAGCACCACGCGCGCGAGGGTGAGGCGGGCGCGCTCGCCCGCGGACAGGCTGCCGCCGTCCTCGGAGACCGGGGCGTCCAGCCCGCCGGGCAGCAGCCGCACGCGCTCCGCGAGGGCCACCTGCTCCAGCGCGGCCCACAGCGCGTCGTCGGAGGCGTCGGGCGCGGCCAGGCGCAGGTTGTCGGCCACGCTCCCGGCGAGCAGCACCGGGCGCTGGGGCAGCCAGGCCACCTGGTCGCGCCAGCCCGGGCCGACCGGCGTCCCGCCGATCGTCACCGAGCCCTCGGTCGGCACCAGTCCGGCGACGGCCGCCAGGAGGGTGGACTTGCCGCAGCCCGACGGACCGGTGACCACGGTGACGCCCCGCGCGGGCACGATCGTGCTCAGCTCGGCCAGGGCCGGCTGCGTGCGTCCGGGGTAGGTGACGCTGAGGTCGCCGACGACCAGGTCGCCCTCGCCGTACGACGTGGACGGGGTCTCCTCGGGCGCGGACTCGAGCAGCTCGGTGACCGCCTCGAAGGTGGCCACGCCCTCGGCGGCCGCGTGGAACTCCGCACCGACGCGCCGCAGGGGCCAGTAGGCCTCCGGGGCGAGCAGCAGCACGAACAGCGCGGTCTCCAGGCCCACGTCGCCGTGCGCGAGCCGCACCCCGATCACCACGGCCACGAGCGCGACGCTCAGCGTGGCGACCAGCTCCAGCACTGCGGAGGATGCGAAGGCCAGGCGCAGCGTCGCCTGGGAGGCGCGCCGGTAGCGGTCGGTCACCCAGGCGATGCGTGCCGACTGGGCCCGCGCCCGCCGATGGGCGACCAGCGTCGGCAGCCCCTTGACGACGTCGACGAAGTGGCCCGACAGCGCGGCCATGGCGGCCCACTGCTCCTGGGCGCGGTCGCGCGTGGCCAGGCCGACCAGCGCGCCGAAGACCGGCACCAGGGGCAGCGTGAGCGCCACGATCAGCGCGCTCCACCGGTCCTGGGTCGCGATCACGACCAGGGTCAGCAGGGGGAGCACGAAGGCCAGGACCGCCGCCGGCAGGTAGCGCGTCAGGTACGGCTCCGCCGCGGCCACGCCGCGGGTGGCGAGCACCGACAGCTCGCCGGAGGAGCCCACGCCGGTGCAGGCGGCGTTGCGCTGGAGCACGACGCGGACGACCGACTCGCGCAGATGGTCGCCGACCTTGGCGGCCGCGCGCGCGGAGAGCACGTCGGAGGACCAGGACACCAGCGCCCGGGCGGCGAACAGCGCCAGCACGGCCACCGTCCAGCGCGTCAGGGCCTCGTCGCGCACGACCGCCACAACCAGGCCGGTGACCGCCCAGGCCTGGGCGATCACCAGCACCGCACCCACGACGCCCGAGGCGACGACCCCGATCAGGGGCCGCGTCGCGGGCGCCAGGTACGGCCGCAGCCTCGGGTCGGTGGGCCTCACCGGCCGGTGGGGGTGGGCAGGGGAGCGGGGATGTGGTCGACCGAGATGCGCCGACGGAACACCCAGTAGGTCCACGCCTGGTAGGCCAGGACCAGCGGCGTGAAGATCACCGCGACGACGGTCATGATCTTGAGCGTGTACGCCGTCGCGGCGGCGTTCGTGGTCGTCAGCCCGGTCCCGTCGGCGAGCGTGGTCGGCATCACGTCGGGGAACAGGGCGAGGAACAGGCCACCGACGCCCAGGCCGATGGCCAGGAAGGTGCCCACGAAGGACCACCCGTCGCGGCCCGACAGCACCGCCAGCAGGCCGAGGAGCAGCGCGACGGCGGCCGCGGCGAACGCGACGGCCGAGGCGACGGTGCCGGTGTCGAGCTGGGTCCAGCCCAGGAAGACGACGGTCACGACCGCGGCGGCCGCGCCGAGCCGGATCGCCAGCCGGCGGGCGTGCTCACGCACCCGGCCGGAGGTCTTCAGCGAGATGAAGACCGCGCCGTGCGTGAGGAACAGCAGGAGCGTGGTCGCCCCGCCGACGAGGGCGTAGGGGTTGAGCAGGTTGAAGAAGCCGCCGGTGTACTCCATGTCGGCGTCGATGGGCACGCCGCGCAGGATGTTGGCGAAGGCGACGCCCCACAGGATCGCGGGCACGACCGAGCCGATGATGATCGCGAGGTCCCACCGGCCCTGCCACTGGGCGTCGTCGCGCTTGTGGCGGTACTCGAACGCGAGGCCGCGCACGATCAGCGCCACCAGGATCAGCAGCAGCGGCAGGTAGAACCCGCTGAACAGCGTGGCGTACCACTCCGGGAAGGCGGCGAAGGTCGCGCCGCCCGCGACGAGCAGCCACACCTCGTTGCCGTCCCATACGGGACCGATGGTGTTGATGAGGACCCGGCGCTCGGCATCCGAGCGGCCGATGACGGGCAGCAGCATGCCGACCCCGAAGTCGAAGCCCTCGAGGACGAAGTAGCCGATCCACAAGATCGCGATCAGGCTGAACCAGACGGTGGTGAGCTCCATGACGTTCTCCGGGTCTCAGTAGGCGAAGGCGAGCGGGCGGTCGGGGTCGTTGTCCGGCCGCTCCGGGGGCAGGTCGTCGTCGTCCACCTTGTCCGCGCCGTGGCGCGCGTAGGTGAGCAGGAGCTTGACCTCGATGACCATGAGCGCGCCGTAGAGCAGCGTGAGCACGACCAGCGAGATCAGCGCCTCGGTGGGGGACACGCTCGGCGACACCCCGTGCTGGGTCGTCATCAGACCGAACACCGCCCACGGCTGGCGGCCCATCTCGGTGAAGATCCACCCGAAGGAGTTGGCGAACAGTGGCAGCAGCGGCAGCGCCACGGCCGACCCGAGCAGCCAGCGGCCACCACTGGGACTGCGCCCTCGGCGCGTGGCCCACAGGATCCAGGCCGCGATCCCGGCGCCGGCCATGCCGAGCCCCATCATCAGGCGGAAGCTCCAGTAGGTCAGCGGGATGATCGGCGTGTAGTCGCCGGGGGAGTAGTACTCCGCGCCCGGGTCGGACCCGTACTCCTCGGCGTACTGCGTGCGCAGCTCGTCGATGCCGACGACCTTGCCGTCGAAGGTGCCGGTGGCCAGGAAGGAGAGCAGCCTGGGGATCTTGATCGAGAACTTCTCCTCCGAGCCGTCCAGGCTGCCGATGGTCAGCACCGAGAAGTCGGCCGGTTCCTCGGTCTCGTAGAGCGCCTCCGCGGCCGCCATCTTCATCGGCTGGACCTCGGTCATGATCTTGCCCTGGATGTCGCCCGAGACGGCCACCCCGAGGCCGGCCACCAGGACCACCCAGGCGCCGGTCCGCACCGCGGCGCGGTACATCGACCGGTCCTCCTCGTCGCGGGCCCGGCGGACGAGCTGCCAGAAGGCGACGCCGACCACGAAGGCGGCACCGGTCATGTACGCCGCCAGGACGGTGTGCGGGAAGGTGACCAGCTGGACCTTGTTGAACATCACCGCGGCGAAGTCGGTCATCTCGGCGCGGCCGGTGACGGAGTCGTAGCTGTAGCCGACCGGGTGCTGCATGAAGGAGTTGGCGGCGAGGATGAAGTAGGCCGAGAAGAGCGTGCCCAGGTGCACCAGCCACATGCAGGCGGCGTGCAGCTTGGCCGGGAGCCGGTCCCACCCGAAGATCCACAGCCCGAGGAACGTCGACTCCAAGAAGAAGGCCAAGAGCCCCTCGATCGCCAGCGGGGCGCCGAAGACGTCCCCGACGAAGCGCGAGTAGGCGCTCCAGTTCATCCCGAACTGGAACTCCTGGACGATGCCGGTCACGACGCCGATGGCGAAGTTGATCAGGAACAGCTTGCCGAAGAACCGCGTGAGCCGCAGCCAGCGCGGGTTGCGCGTGCGCACCCAGGCCGTCTCGTAGGCGGCCACCATCGCCGAGAGGCCGATCGTGATCGGGACGAACAGGAAGTGGTAGACGGTCGTGATGCCGAACTGCCAACGAGCGATGTCCAGAGTGTCCAGATCCACGTGCTCTCCTGTGATGGTGGGGCGGGCACGATCACGCTACGGACGCGTCTCGCCCTGCGGCACGGTCGCGGGTCCCGTCCCCTGGGGGTCGAAGGTCCCGAGAAGTCTACCTGACGGGCAAGCTGGGCGGGGAGGACTTCACCGAGCAGGACGAGGCGATCGTGGTCGCCCTGGCCGCCGCGGCGGGCGTGGCCCTGGAGAACGCCCGCCTGCACGAGGAGGCCGGCCATCGTCAACGCTGGCTGACCGCCTCCGCGGAGGTGGCCAGTCTGGTCGCTCGCTCGTCGGTCACGGTGGAGGCCATGCAGGTCATCGCCGATCGCGCGCGCGAGGTGTCAGGGGCGGACCTGGCCTGGGTGGCCTCCGGCGCCGACGTCGAGAGCCTGCGGCTGCGGGCCGTGGCCGGTGCCCGGCCCGACGTGCACGCCATGGCCGAGGTCGCCCTCGAGCACTCGCTGTCCAGCGAGGTGCTGCGCACCGGTCAGCCGGTGGCGGTGGCCGACATCGTCACCGATCCCAGGGCACTCGACATGGGCCGGCGCCTCGGCTGGCCGGCCGTCGGGCCGGCGCTCGCGGTGCCGCTGCACAGCTCCGAGGGGGCCGAGGGGGTCCTGGTGATGGCGTGGGCGCCCGAGCGCGCCGGTGCCTTCCACGCCGTCGACCCGGCGCTCCCGGCCAGCTTCGCCGAGCAGTGCGCCCTGGCGCTGCAGGTCGCCGCCGGACGTGAGGACCAGCAGCGGCTGGCGCTGTTCGAGGACCGCGACCGGATTGGGCGCGACCTGCACGACCTGGTGATCCAGCGGCTGTTCGCGATCGGGCTCGGCCTCGAGAGCGTCTCTCGACAGGTCGACCGTCCGGCGGTGCGCGACCGGCTGAGCCAGGCCGTGGACGACCTCGACGCGACCATCAAGGACATCCGGCGCTCGATCTTCGCCCTCGGCTCGATGGAGGACGCGACCGATGTCCAGGCCGAGGTGACTCGGATCGTGGAGCGCGCGGGGGCGACCATGAAGTTCCGCCCGACCCTGCGCTTCACCGGCCCCGTCCGCACCAGGATTCCGGCCGCCGTCGTGCCCGACGTGCTGGCGGTGCTGGGGGAGGCGCTGTCCAACGCCGCACGCCACGCCCAGGCCAGCGCGGTCGACGTCGAGCTGAGCGCGACCGACGACGTACGGCTGACTATCTGCGACGACGGGCGCGGCGTCCCCGAGGGCGTGCTGGAGAGCGGACTCTCCAACATCCGCCAGCGCGCCGACCGTCTCGGTGGGCAGTGCCTGATCCGCTCGGTCCCCGGCGAGGGGACCACGGTCGAGTGGTGGGTGCCGGCCGGCTGAGCGGCTACGCGCAGTTGTCGCAGACCCCGGTCGCGGGCAGCTGCATGTAGCAGTTCGGGCAGGTCGGGATCTCGCGCTCCTGGTAGCGGATCTTGCGCTCGCGGCCGCGCGCCGCGGCGAGCTTGGGCGTGAGGGCGGCGACGCCGCCGCCCGCCGGCAGGTCGGCGCCGTAGCGCTGGTGCGCCAGCAGCCGCTGCTGCGCCGCGTGCTCGTCGGCGTCCTCGGGGGCGGTCCCGGTCGCGGCCAGGACTGCGGGAGCGTACGACGCCCCGACGCTGCCGTCGGCGTTGACGCAGAAGGCGGTCAGCATCGGCTCGTCCTCGCGGGCGCAGCGGGCGGCGACACGGGTGAGCACGTCGCCCAGCCAGTAGTGGGTCTGCTGCTGAGTGCGGATGCCGGTGCGGTTCTGCACCTGCACGGCGAGCTCCTTGGTCGTCAGCACGCGGTGGTACTCCCCGGCGACCTCCAGCAGAGTGGCGTGCGCGGCCTCCGCCCACGCGTCGCGGGACTCGTCGAGCGCGAGGTCGGCGGCGTCACGCCACTCACCGCTCACGGGCTGCTCGACCAGCCCGGAGGCGTCCACCTGGGTCACGTCGAAGCCCAGGTGGGTGAGCAGGCGGCCGGCGCCGTCGAGGCTGCGCGCGAGGTGGGCCCGCGAGGCCGCCTTGCCGGTGGCGTACTTGTGGGCCACGCCCAGGACGGCGTTGGCGTCGTAGCTGTTGCCCTCGTGCCAGACCACGTAGTCGCGGCTCCCGCCGAACCCGTAGGTCCTCAGGAACGCCGCGCTGCCGCGCTCGTCGTACTCGGAAAGGGCGTCTAGGACGTGGTCACGGGTCACTGCTGCAAAGTCGGGCACATGCTTGACCTTAGGCCCGAAGGTCGCGAAACCCGTCACCAGGGACTGGGACGGTAGTCCTTGACGAAGCAGCCGTACAGGTCCTCGCCGGCCTCGCCGCGCACGATCGGGTCGTAGACGCGCGCCGCCCCATCGACCAGATCCAGCGGTGCATGCCAGCCCTCCGCGGCGATCCGGAGCTTGTCCTGGTGGGGGCGCTCGTCGGTGATCCAGCCGGTGTCGACCGCCGTCATGAGGATGCGGTCCGTGTCGAACATCTCACCGGCGCTGGTGCGGGTGAGCATGTTGAGTGCGGCCTTGGCCATGTTGGTGTGCGGGTGACCGGCGCCCTTGTAGCGCCGGGAGAACTGGCCCTCCATCGCCGAGACGTTCACGACGTAGCGCCGCCGCGCCGGCGCCGCCCGCATCGCCGGGCGCAGCCGGGAGATGAGCAGGAACGGGGCGATCGAGTTGCACAGCTGCACCTCGAGCAGCTCCAGAGGGTCGACGTCGTCGACCTTCTGCGTCCAGGAGTTCACCGTCTGCAGGTCCGGGAGCAGACCGCCGGCGTCGACCGCGGTGCCGGCCAGGTGGGCCTCGAGCGAGGCGTGCCCGGCACTGAGCGCGAGCGCGGTCATGGACGCGGCCGACTCGCCCAGGTGGTGGGCCACCGGGTGGTCGCGCAGCGTGCCGGCGATGGAGGCGGGGTGCAGCTCGGAGACCCGGTCGAAGGTGACCATCTCGGGCAGGGCGAGGCCGGTCGGCAGCGGTGCGAGCTCGGCCTCGACGAGGGGGGCGTAGGCGCCGGGGGAGCGCCGCACCGTCTGGCAGGCGTTGTTGATCAGGATGTCGAGGGGCCCGGCGGCCGCCACCTCGTCGGCGAGCGAGATGACCTGGGTCGGGTCGCGCAGGTCGATGCCGACGACGACCAGCCGGTCGATCCAGTCCGCGGCATCGGGCATCGCCGCGAACCGGCGTACGGCGTCCTTGGGGAAGCGGGTGGTGATCGTCGTGTGCGCGCCGTCGCGCAGCAGGCGCAGGGCGATGTACATCCCGATCTTGGCGCGCCCCCCGGTGAGCAGCGCGCGGCGCCCGGTCAGGTCGGTGCGCTGGTCGCGCTTGCCGTGCGAGAAGGCCGCGCAGGTGGGGCAGAGCCAGTGGTAGAACGCGTCGACCAGGGTGTAGTCGCTCTTGCAGATGTAGCACCCCCGGGGATTGATCAACTCGCCGGCGAAGGCGCCGACCGCCCGTGAGACCAGGGCGATGCCCTCGGTCTCGTCGTCGATCCGCATCGCCGACCCGGTCGCGGTCAGCTCGGTCACCGCCCGGTCGGCGGCCAGCTCGGCCGCGCGCTTCGCCGCCCGCCGCTCGCGCTTGAGGGCCTTGTACATGTGCGAGGCGGCGCGCTTGACCGTCGTGAGGTCGGGGTCGTCGTCCGGCAGCTCGTGCAGGCGGCCCAGGACCCGTACCGTCGTCGCGAGTTCGTCAGGGTCGATGCCGGAGGTCACCGGCGAATGGTACGGGGGCCGCACCGGGCACGAGGGCCGGCCCACCCGGGGGAGTGAGCCGGCCCTCATGGCCTCGTGGTCGGTCCGGGTCAGCCGGCCTGACGCGCGCCGGAGCCCACCGGCGGCTGCGCGAAGGCGTGGCCGGGGGCGGTGCGGCCCCCGGTCAGCTGGCGGTAGATCTCCTGGGCGGCCGCACGCATCCCGCGGCGGAACGGGTGGAAGTTGGCGGCGCGCACCGGCTTCAGGGTGCTGCCGTTGATCCAGGCCTCGCTGCCGGCGCAGGCGTCGTGGCCGCGCGAGGCCGGGTACAGGTTGACGTACGTCGCCCCGTTGTTGGCCGCGGCCAGGCGCAGGGAGCGGTTGAGGCGACGCTCGACGCGGTCGCCCCAGCGGTAGTCGCCGGCGGCGAACTTCACGGCCTTGCAGGTGCCGCGCTCGGGGAGCAGGCGCGGGTAGCCCACGACGTACACCTCGGCACCGGGGGCGCGTCGCGCGACGGCGCGCAGGACCCGCCCGACGCTCTTCTGGATCCGCGTCGCGTCGCGCATCTTGGTGTCGACGCCCTTGGCGTTGGTGAAGTGGCGACGGCAGGGCGCACCCTGGGGAGCAAGGTCGGCGACGGTCTCGCACACCTCGATCATCGAGCCGAACAGGGTGTAGTCGTTGCCGCCGATGCCGATCGTGACCAGGTCGGTCTCGTCGCTGAGGGCGTTGAGCTGCGGGGCCGGCTTGGGCCCGGGCACGATCGTGGTCTGACGCCGTCGGTCGAGGTCGTCGGTCTCGGCGCCCGAGCACGTCACGTCGCGGTAGGTGCGCACGCCGAAGTAGCCGGCGAGGTAGGCCGGGTAGTTGTTGGTCGAGCGCAGGCAGCCGAGCGGGTCGGCCCGCTGCGCCGGGATGAGCGGGCCGGCGCTGTAGGAGTCCCCGAGTGCGACGTAGTCGATCGGCTCGTCCCCGGTGGCCACCTCGCTCGGAGCGCCGGCGCCGGCGGGAGCCGCGGTGCCGGGGACGACGAGGGCCGCGAGCGCGAGGGCGGTCGCGGCCGCCAGCGCCGATCGGAGTCGACGGGGACGAGCAATGGTCATGGAGGCCTCCGGGGCATGGTGAGACGACGGCCGGCTGGCCGTACCGACGGGTAAGTACCCCGGTATTAGTCCGCTCACACCCGGCCGCCCTTCAGATGTACAGGTTGTCGTGCTCCTCCAGGAACGCCTGCAGCTCCTCGTGGGTGGGCGTCCACCGGCCCTCCGCCATCGCGACGAGCCCCTCGAAGTACGCCTCGCGCGGAGCGCCGGGGGCGAACAGGATGAGCAGCGACGCCGGTGCCCCCGACTCGTTGCGGAAGCCGTGCACGCCGCCCTCGGGCACGTAGGCGAAGTCGCCGGGCGCCGCGTCGCGCCAGTCGCGGCCGTCGTAGAGCTGCATGGCACCCGACAGCACGAAGAACGACTCGCTGATCGTCCGGTGGAAGTGCGGCTGGGCGCCGGCGGGCTCGGCTCCCATGTCCCAGCGGTACAGCCCGAACCGGCCACCGGTGCTCGCCCCGGTGGCGAGGTAGTGCGCGGCCCCGCTGCCTCGCGGCAGCTCCGGCGGGGAGTCGACCGGGCGGAAGCGGGCGGTCACCTCCCCGCCCTCGCCCAGGTAGGTCCGGGGCGGGTAGGCCGGCGGCGGGAACGACATGTGAGGAACGCTACTCCCGCCAGGTCCGCTCGGTCCGGACGACGAGGTCGTCCACCACGCCCTCCACGCTGCCCGACCGCTCGTATGCCGTGCGCTGGCGGGCGGCCCCGCCGCCCTGGAGGACCCGGTCCACCCCTTCGCGCACCAGCTCGAGGTCTCCGGACTCGTCCAGCACCTCGCTCAGGTGGGCCACGGTGTCGCGCAGGACGTCCTCGGCCTTGGCGAGGTGGCGCTCCACGGGGTGCATCAGGGTGCCGCTCAGGCCGTAGCGGGCGGCGCGCCAGTGCGCGGCTCGCCGCAACTCGGCCCGCCAGGGATCCGGCTCCTCTCCGCGCGACCAGGACCGGGCGCCGGTCTCGACCAGGGCGCGCACCAGGGCCGCGACCAGCACTCCGTCGGCCGGGTCGGTGCAGACGTCGGCCACCCGGACCTCCACCGTCGGGTGCTCGGCGGCCAGGCGGGCGTCGAAGTAGAGCATCCCCGGGTCGCGGGCCGCACCGGACTCGATGAGGGCACGCGAGACCTCGCGGTAGGTCTCGAGGTCGCCGAAGGCCTCGGTCACCCCGGCGCTGGGCCAGCTCGACCACATCCGGGAGCGCCAGGACGCGTAGCCGGTGTCGCGACCGTGGGCGATCGGGGAGTTCGCGCTCACGGCCAGCACCAGCGGCAGCCACGGGGCGAGCTGGTCGATGACCGCGACGCCCTCCTCGTCGGAGGAGATGGCGACGTGGACGTGCATCCCGCAGGTGCCGGCCGAGCGGGCGATCTCCCCGAAGGTCTGCACCATGTCCTCGTAGCGGTCGTTGCGGGTCACCTGCAGGTCGGTCAGCGGGGTCGGCGACACCCCCGTCGCGACCACGGCCAGCCCCACGTCGCTCGCCGCCTCTCCTGCCGTACGTCGGGCCAGGCGCAGCTGATGCAGGGTGTCGGTCAGGTCGGTGGCCGGATCCGTGCGGGTCTCGACCTGGTGGCGGAACAGCTCCTGGTCCAGCTCGTCGGTCGCGGCACGCGGCAGGCGCCGCTGCCCCTTGCCGTGCTCGCGGAAGCGCTTGATGACCTGCTGGGAGCGCGGCGACGCCAGTCGCGTCTCGGGGTCGACGAGGAGGAGCTCCTCCTCCATGCCGACGGTGCGTGGGCTCATGCGCCCAGGTACCCAACGGGTCGTGCCGCCCCTCTCCCCGGGAGGGGACGACCGTGGCAGGGTGGTCGCGTGGCTCTCTCGCGGACGGTCCGTCCCGCCGACTGGCTCCTCGGCAAGGTCGAGCGTGGCAACCCCAGCACCCGTCTCGACGAGCCGCACCCCGGCGACCGGGCCTGGTCGCTGGGCAACCGGGTGCGGCCGCTCGTGCACGGCGCGACGTACTTCGCCGAGCTCTTCGAGCGGATCGAGGCCACGGCCGAGGGCGACCTGATCTTCTTCACCGACTGGCAGGGCGATGCCGACGAGCGGCTCACCGGGGAGCCGGGCAGCGAGGTGGCCGAGGTGCTCGGGCGCGCCGACGAGCGGGGGGTCGACGTGCGGGGCCTGGTCTGGCGCTCGCACAGCGCGCTGCTGGGCTTCACTGCCGGGGAGAACCTGCGCCTGGGTGAGGAGCTCCAGCGTCGCGGCGCCGAGGCCCTGCTCGACATGCGCGTGCGCCACGGCGGCTCGCACCACCAGAAGATGCTGGTCATCCGGCACGGTGACGACCCCACCCGCGACGTCGCCTACGTCGGCGGGATCGACCTGTGCCACTCCCGGCGCGACGACGCGGAGCACCTGGGCGACCCGCAGGCGCTGGACTCCATGTCCGACGACTACGGGAGCACCCCGCCGTGGCACGACATCCAGGCCGCCATCAGCGGGCCGGCCGTGTACGACGTCGAGACGGTCTTCCGGGAGCGCTGGGAGGACCCGACGCCGCTCAGCCGCAGCCCGGTCTTCTGGCTGCGGGACCGGATCCTGCGTCTCGACCTGAGCCCGGACCCGCTGCCCGAGCAGGCGCCGCCACCTCCCGCGCCCGACGGGGGCACCCACGCCGTGCAGCTGCTGCGCACCTACCCCGACCTGCGCCTCAACCGCGACTACCCCTTCGCCCGGGGTGGCGAGCGCAGCGTCGCGCGTGGCTACACCAAGGCCCTGATGAAGGCGCGGCAGCTGGTCTACGTCGAGGACCAGTACCTGTGGGGCAACCACATCGGCGACGCGTTCGTGCAGGCGCTGAGTGCCCACCCCGAGCTGCACGTCGTCGCGGTGCTCCCGCGCGTCCCGGACCTCGACGGGCTCTCGCGGGTGCCCGAGCTGCTGGGGCGGCGGCGCGCCATGGCCGAGATGATGCGCGTCGCGCCCGACCGGGTCGCGGTCTACGGGATCGAGAACCGCGCCGGGACCCCGATCTACGTGCACGCCAAGTGCTGCCTGATCGACGACACCTGGGCCACGATCGGCTCGGACAACTTCAACCGCCGGTCCTGGACCCACGACTCCGAGCTGTCCGCTGTGGTCGTCGACACCGACCCGGAGGACCCGCACCGCTACGCGCGCACCCTGCGCCTCGACCTGGCGCGCGAGCACCTGGACCGCGACGACGACGAGCCGATGGACGACTGCACCGACCCGGCGGGGATGTTCACCGCGTTCGCGCAGAGCGCCGCCCGCCTCGACGCGTGGTACGACGGCGGCCGGGTCGGGCCCAAGCCGGTCGGCCGGCTGCGACGGCTGGCCCCGCCGCGGCTCGGGCCGGTCGCCCGGGCGCTGGCCCTGGTGCCGTACCTGGTGATGCACGACCCGGACGGCCGCCCGCCCGCCCTGCGGCGGGTGGACGGCTTCTGACCGGCGGCTCGACCGGGGCTCAGCCCCGGTCGACGTGAGGCGACCAGCGCTTGCCGGCGCCGGGCGCGGTGTCCTTGAAGAAGTAGCTCGGGTCCTCGCGGTCGTCGGTCTCGTGCACGCTGACGCGGAACCGCAGCCGGTCCGGGCGCTCCAGGCAGCGGGCGGGCAGGACGATGGTCATCCGGTTCCTGCCGTAGTCGACGCGGTGCTGCACCGCGCACGTCGGGTCGCTCTCCAGCAGGGAGCGGCCCCGGCGGTTGCCGGGTCCGGTCTCCAGGGTCACCTCGTCGAAGCGGTCGCCTCCCCAACGCAGGCCCGCGACGACCCACACGTGGCCGGCCTTGCGGCGCAGGTCGCGGAAGCCGAGCGTCATCCGGATCCGCTCGGGGGCGTAGCTCACCCGGTAGCTGCGCAGGTCGCCCTGCTTCCGCTTCGGGACCAGGGAGGTGGTCTGCGTGGTCGTGTCGCCGGAGCCGTCGAAGGTGGTGCGCCGGACGTCGCCGGTGCGGTCGGGCCAGGCGCCGGTGTCCGCGTGCGCGGGTGTCAGCACGGCGCCCACCAGGGCGAGGACGATGCCGAGTGCCGCGACCGCGGCCGAGTTCCGAGCTCTCGTGGTCATCGCCCCACCCTAGGGGTGCTCGGCGGAGCAGCCGCGTCCTCCGCCCCCCATCGGCGTGCCTCATTGGGCGGCGAGGAGCGCCACCGCGTCGACCAGCGCGATCGCGACGGCGGCGAGGAAGGGGGTCCGCCCGCGACCGACGAGCGCCACCGCGGCGAGGAGGGCCACGCAGCCCAGCGCGACCACCGAGGCGAGCGTGAACCGGGTGCCGACCGCCACCACCACCGAGCCGGCGACCAGGACGGCGGTCGCCGCGGCCGGGAGCCGGCTCGGCCCGATCCGGTGCGGCAGGCCGTGCACGCCGGTCGCCGCGTCGTCGGCGAGGTCCGGGAGCACGTTGACCAGGTGGGCCCCGACGCCCAGCAGCGCCGCCGCGATGGGCACCCAGGCCGGGGGCGCCTCCGGCGGCGCCCCCGCGAGCGAGACCACCACGGGCAGCAGGCCGAACGACACGGCGTAGGGGAGCCACGACCAGGCCGTCGCCTTGAGCCCGAGGTTGTAGGTCCAGGCCGAGGCCACCAGGACCAGGTGGGCGAGCCCCGAGGCGAGGCCGCACGCCAGCGAGAGCGGCAGCGTGGCCGCGAGGGCCAGGGCGCACGCGATCCGCACCGTCCGCGGCCGGAGCGCACCCGACGCGAGCGGCTTGTCCGTGCGGCCCACGGCCCGGTCCCGAGCGGCGTCGATCAGGTCGTTGGACCAGCCGATGCTCAGCTGGCCGGCCAGCACCGCGGCCCCCACGAGCAGGACCCGTCCGGGCTCCAGCCGCTCGGCCACCGCGAGCAGGACCGCCAGGAGCGTGACGGCACCGGCCGGTCCGGCGTGCGCCGCCCGGACCAGCGCCGTCACGGGCGACGGGCGGCGGGCGGCAGGGCGGAGTCCCGCTCCAGGGCGGCGGTGAGCGGGTCCGCGGGCAGCAGGGCCACCTGCTGCCGGCACCAGGGGCTGATCTCGCGGCTTCCGTCGAGCACGCTCGCCCGGAAGGCCGTCCAGTCCACCCACGACACGTCGTCGACCTCCGCGGGGTCGGGGGCCAGCGGACCGTGGGCGGTGGCGACGAAGACCGGGCACATCTCGTTCTCGACGACCCCGTTGGGCATCACCGCGCGGTAGCGGAAGGTGGGCAGCATCAGCCGCACGTCGCGGGCCAGCACCCCGACCTCGTCACGCACCCGGCGGCGTACGGCGTCGGCCATCGGCTCCCCGGGGCCCGGGTGGCCGCACACGCTGTTGGTCCAGGCCCCGGGCCAGGTGGGCTTGGACAGCGCGCGCCGGGTCATCAGCAGCCGGCCGTCGGGGTCGAACAGGTAGCAGGAGAAGGCGAGATGCAGCGGGGTCTCGCGGTGGTGGACGCCGCGCTTGGGGGTCGTGCCTGTCGCGTTGCCCGCCTCGTCCAGGAGCACCACCAGCTCCTCGGTGGCACTCATGCGGGTCTCGCGAGCTGGTCGACGCACGCGCCGAAGACCCGGGGCCACGCGGCTGCCGCGGGCACCACGTGCCGCCGCACGCGGCGGTGGCGCGTGGCCGCGAGCAGGCTCTGCGTGAGGAGCTCGTGGCGCCGGCCGATGCGGGCTGCGGCACGCGGGTACGCCGCCGGGTCGCCTGCGACGAGGGCGGCCACCGCGGCCCTGGCCTGCGCCAGCCCCAGCGAGATGCCCTCACCCGTGAGGGCGTCGACGTACCCGGCCGCGTCACCCACCAGCAGCACCCGGCCGGCCGCGAGGCGGCGAGCGCGCTGGCGCAGCGGGCCCGCGCCGCGCACGGGACCGAGCGGCGCGTCCGCCAGTCGCTCCCTCAGGTCCGGGAAGCCGCCCAGGAGGTCGGTGAACGACCCGCGCGCCTCCGAGAGCAGCGCGACACCGACCCGGCCGGGCCCGACGGGGGTCACGTAGGCCTCGGCCGCGTCGGACCAGTGCACCTCGACCAGCGACGTCCAGGGAGCGAGCTCCGCGTGGCAGCGCTGGCCGTAGCGGCGATGGCGCCGTGCCGGGGAGTCCAGGCCGAGCATGCGGCGGACGGGGGAGTGCAGCCCGTCGGCGGCCACCAGGTGTCGCGTCGGCTCCCCGTCGACGAGCAGGTGGTCGCCGCGGTCGACGACCTCGCGGACGGCCCGGGGGTCGGTCTTCACCCCTGCCGCCAGCACCGCCGCGGACATCGCACGGTGCAGTGTCGTACGGCGCACGCCGCGACCCGCCCCGTGGCGGAACTCCGCCTGCGCGAGTCGCGACCCGTCGAGGTAGCGGATGCCGGTGATGTCGGGACCGTCGAGCGCCACCCCCAGGTCGCTCAGGGCGGCGACGGCGCCGGGCATGAGCCCCTCGCCGCAGGCCTTGTCGATGGCCCCCTCGCGAGGCTCCACGACGCCGACGTCGAGCCCGGCCCGGGCCGCGTAGAGCGCGGTGGCGAGCCCGACGGGGCCGCCGCCGGCGATCAGGAGGTCACGCACCGGCCGGCTCCCTCGGCAGGGTGCGCAGGGCGGCGTTCTCGGTGGCGATCCGGACGCGCAGCAGGGCCGCGTTGGCGAGGGTGAACACCAGGGCGGTGATCCAGGAGGCGTGCACCAGCGGCAGGGCCACCCCCTCGACGACCACCGCGACGTAGTTGGGGTGGCGCAGGAGCCGGTAGGGCCCCGAGGTGACTGCCGGGAGCCCGGACACGACGATCACCCGGGTGTTCCACCGCCGCCCGAGCGTGGCGATGCACCACCAGCGCAGCGCCTGGGAGGCCACGACGAGCGCGAGCATCGACCAGGCGAGCGCCGCCGGCACGTCGGGGCGGCGTACCCAGGCCTCGACCAGCATCGCCACCAGGAACCCGGTGTGGAGCACGACCATGAACGGGTAGTGACCCTGGCCCGTCTCCCGACCGCCCCGCTCGAGGCTCCAGGCGGCGTTGCGCTGGGACACGACGAGCTCGGCCACCCGCTCGAGCGCCACCAGCGCGACCAGGACCGTGAACGCCGTCAGCGTGGTCATGCGGCCTCCCCGGTCGCTCGCACCAGCACCAGCTCGGAGCAGAAGCCGGGACCCATGGCCAGGACGATGCCATACGACCCCGGCGGCGGCGGGCGCTCGCGCAGGGTGTCCTCCAGGACGTGCAGCACCGAGGCCGACGACAGGTTGCCGACCCGGGCCAGCGAGTCCCAGGTCAGCTGGACGGCCGACCGCGGCACCTCCAGCGCCTCCTCCAGTGCCTCGATCACCTTGGGTCCTCCGGGATGGCAGACCCACCACCCCATGTCGGCGCGGCTCAGGCCGCGGTCGGCGAGGAAGGCGTCGACGTCGCCGCGCAGGTGCTGCGCCACGAGGTCGGGCACCTGGGCGTCGAGCACGATGCGCAGGCCGCCGTCGCCCACGTCGAAGCCCATCGTCCGCTCGGAGTCGGGGTAGAGCCGGCTGCGGCTGCCGAGCACCTTCCACGCTGCCACCGCGATGCGACCCGCCGCACGCGACGACGGCCGCGCCCCCGTCGCCGAACAGGCCGCTGGCCACCAGGTTCGGCATCGAGACGTCGTCGCGCTGCACCGTCAGCGAGCAGAGCTCGACGGCCACCAGCACGGCGACGTCGGCGGGGTGGCCGATCAGGTAGTCGTGCAGGCGCGCGATCCCGGCCGCACCGGCCACGCAGCCCAGGCCGACCAGCGGCAGGCGCTTGACGTCGGGGCGCAGCCCCACGACCGCGGCAATGCGGGCGTCCAGGCTCGGCACCGCAAGGCCGGTCACCGTGGCCGACACGATCAGGTCGACGTCCGAGGGCGTGAGGCCGGCTGCCTTCAGCGCGTCCACGACGGCCCGGGACCCCAGCTCCACGGCGTGCTCGAGGAACAGGTCGTTGGCCTGGCCGAAGCCGCTGAGCCCCCCGTACGACTCCAGCGGCAGGACCAGGCTGCGCTGCTCGACCCCGGCGTGGCTGTGGAAGCGGCGCAGCAGCCCGCTCGTCGAGCCCCCCGTGGGCGACCACCCGGGCGAAGGCATCGGTGATCTCGTGCTGGGGGTAGGTGTGCGCGGGCAGGACGCCGCGGACCGAGAGGATCTCCATGGGCACCACTCCTTCGTCACGGGCGGTGCCGTGGCGCCGCTGTGCCGCAGCCAGTACCCACGCCGGCCCGAAGCGATCAGTCCCGGCGGCGCAGGCCCAGCAGCTCGTGCTGGGGGACCGGGTTGTCCCGCGTGGCCTTGCAGGTGAGCTGCAGCAGCTCGGCGCCGGGCGCGGTGCGCACCCGGACCTCCCAGTGGTCGGCGCCCACGGCGAACACCGCCTCGGTGACCCCGTCCCGGACCTGGCGCGAGACCAGCCGCACGGCGGCGTCGCGGGTCTCGCCCAGAGTGCGGCGCAGGGCGATCTCGGCGAACTGGACCGGCATCGCGTACGCCGATCTGCCGCGCAGGTGCTCCAGGTCGACCTGGCCGGCGGCGTGCCCGTCGGCCACGGCGAGCGCGGAGACCGCGTCGAGGCGTCCGTAGTAGAGGCCCTGCGGCAGCACCAGCAGGTTGCCCGCGAACCGGTCGCCGCCGATGTGGGAGACCTCCCAGGTCTCCTCGGGATGTGCGGCCGCGAGGGCGGCCACGACGGGGCGACCCCGCTCGGCGCAGCAGGCGTCGTGCCGGCCGTGGGTGCACACGCACAGCAGCGCGGCGTCGTACGGCGTGAGGCCGGGGGACCGGCCCGCCCCCAGGGCCGCCAGGTCGAGGTCCAGCAGCTGGTGCGGGTCGGCCAGGACCGTCGTCTCCACGAAGGAGCGGGTGGGGTGCGCGAAGGCGGCGAAGACCTGGAGCCCGTCGTGATGGGTACGCCGGTCGGGCCGCCGCACGAGCAGCGGGCGGACCTGGGCCGCCTCGGCTGCCCGGGCCACCGAGTCGCCGAGCCCGTCGGGCAGCCGGGCGTCGCGCAGCGCGTCGACGCCCCAGGGGCCCGGGTGCTCGATCAGCAGGAAGGCGCGCACGGTGGAGGCCGTGCCGGCAGCAGGCTCGTTGCGGAGCGTGCTGGCCCGCGCGCAGCGGAACGCGGGGTCGCGTGAGGTCACGAGACGACCTCGAGCAGCCCTTCGCGGACGAGGCGTCGGCAGAGCACGAGCCGACTCTGCGGGTCCAGGTCGAGCAGGTCGCCCGGCGTCAGCTCCCGGCGGGCGCGGAGCTCGTCGAGGGCCGGTCGCAGCCAGGCCGGCATGTCGATGGAGCGGTCGCCGAGCAGCACCTCCACCCGGTCGCCGCGCGGGAGCACGACGCAGGGGTGGCCGGGGCGGCGGCGCAGTCGGGTGTCGTCGGCGAGGTCGCCGACCGCGAGAACGTCGCGCAGGCCCCCGGGCAGGCGCGGGCTGCGGGTGGTGAGGAAGCGGCGTACCTCGGCCTCGACGGCCGCCGACGCGTCGAGTCCGCGGACCTCGGCGGCCAGGGCCTCCAGCCGTCGGTCGAGCTCGTCGGCCAGGGCGGCCGGGTCCTCCAGGTAGCCCGCGGGCAGGTGCTCGTCGGGCACGGCGGCGACGAGGGAGGCCAGGCTGCGCTGGACCAGGCCGCGCCAGGTCAGCTGGTTGATGCCGAGGGTCACGTGCAGGGAGACGGTCTCCTGGGCCCGGGCCGCGTGGGGAGTCCCCGTGGGCAGGTACATCGACGCGCCCGGCTCCAGCAGCGCGTCCTCGACCCCGTCGGGGCCGTGGACCTCCCACTGCTTGGACCCGGCGGTCTGGAGGACGAAGACGTCGTGGGAGTCGGAGTGCACCGCGAAGCCCTGGGCGCCCGGGGGCGTCAGGTAGGCGTTGGCCTGGCAGGGGTGCCCGAGCTCCAGCTCGAGCTCGGCGACCAGGCGCGTGATCGGCTCCCAGTAGCGGTGCAGGCCCTGCAGCACGACGGTCGCGCCGCCCTCGAACAGGGCGAGCACCTTGCGTGGGTCGACGAGCCCGGTCAGCGGGCGCCCGGCGAGTGTCGCCCCGCGCGTGTACGACGACTCGGGCAGCACGGCGCCGTCCTGCGCCAGCCGGACCGACGGGGTCCGGATGGCCGAGGACGTGAGCAGGGCGTCCACGTCGTCGAGCGACAGCAGGGCGACCAGCCGCTCGGGATCGGCGCGGTGCAGGTGCGCGCGGGACGCCCAGACCTTCGTCACAAAGGTCTGGGCGTCACCGCTGAGCAGGTCGAGCGCGGAGGCGGGCACGGTCAGGATGCGTCGCCGTCCGTGCCGTCGGAGTCGGTGCTGTCGGTGCCGTCGGAGTCCGTGGTGTCGGTACCGTCCGCGTCGCCGCCGTCGGTGCCGTCGGCGTCGGTTCCGGGCGGGGTGGGGTCGCCCGCGGGGCTGGTGGTCATGTCGTCGTCGCCGAGCGGCTCTTCCGGGGTGGTCGTCATGCGTCCTCCTGTGTCCGAAGTGGCGGGCCGCCCCGACGGGGCGGCCCGGGTGCAGTCTGCTGCGGCCTCCCCCCGCCCGACAAGGCCGGTGGGCGTCACGGCGCGGCCCGGTACCCGGGGCCCGCCACCCTCAGTCAGCCCCGGCGGCGAGCCCCCGGGGTGCCCCGGGCAGGCTGGTCGGCGACGTCCTCACCCCAGCCAGGAGGCCCCATGACCCCCGCCGTCACCGCCGTTCGGATGAGCGGCGCCGCGCACCGCGCCGAGCTGCCGCTGCTCGTGCTCGGCCCCTCCCTGGGCACCACCGCCGCCACGCTGTGGGGCGAGGCGGCCACCCACCTCACCGACGCCTTCGACGTCCTGGCCTGGGACCTGCCCGGCCACGGCCACAACCGGGCGGTGCCCGAGGAGCCCTTCGACCTGGCCGCGCTCGCGGCCGGGGTGCTGTCGGTCGTCGACGAGGTCCTGCTCCAGCGCGACGAGGTGGGCGCGAGCTTCTCGTACGCCGGCGACTCGGTCGGCGGTGCCGTGGGGCTGCAGCTCCTGCTCGACGCTCCGGGGCGGGTGCGCGACGCGGTCCTGCTCTGCACGGGCGCCCGGCTGGGGGAGCCCGCGATGTGGCGCGGCCGGGCCGCTCAGGTCTCGCTGTCCGGGACCCAGGTGCTGGTCGCCGGGTCGACGGAGCGCTGGTTCGCGCCCGGCTTCGCCGACCGCCGCCCCGAGGTGGCCTCGGCCCTGCTGCGGGCGCTGACGGAGACCCAGGACGCGGGCTACGCCGCGGTGTGCGGCGCACTGGCGACCTACGACGTGCGCGACCGGCTGGGCGAGATCGCCGTGCCGGTCCTCGCCGTCGCCGGGTCGGCCGACCCGGCGACCCCGCCGGCCCTGCTGCGCGAGGTCGCGGAGGGCGTGCGCGACGGCCGGCTCGTGGTGCTCGACGACGTCGCCCACCAGGCGCCCGCCGAAGCACCGGAGCGGGTCGCCCGGCTGGTACGCGAGCACGCACTGGGCGAGGCGCCGGCATCGCCCGCCTTCACGCGCGACTTCCAGGAGCTCCTGGGCGAGTCCGGCTGGGAGGCCGTCCGGGCACGCCCGGGCCTGGACCGGCGCAGCCGCTCGCTGATCGCGCTCACCGCCCTCGTGGCGCGCGGGCATCACGAGCAGCTCGCAGCGCACGTGCGCGACGCCCTGCGTGAGGGGCTCACCGTCGGAGAGTTGGAGGAGCTCCTGCTCCAGACCGCGGTCTACTGCGGGGTCCCCGATGCCGACGCGGCGTTCCGGGTCGTGCAGCGGGTCGTGGTGGAGGGCCACGGGCCGTCGGGGCCGGTCTAGGCTCGCGCCCATGACCGAGCAGCGACCCGCGGGGGAGATGTTCGTGCGGTCACTGGCGCGGGGGCTCGAGGTCATCACTGCGTTCGACGCCGAGCACACCACGATGACGCTCAGCGAGGTCGCCGTCCGGACCGGGCTCAGCCGGGCAGCCGCACGGCGCTTCCTGCACACGCTGCGCGAGCTCGGGTACGTGCGGCTCGACGGCGCGCACTTCGCGCTGACCCCGCAGGTGCTGCGGCTCGGCACGGCCTACCTCTCGGGGCTCGGCCTGCCGCAGCTCGTGCAGCCCCACCTGGAGCGACTGACCGGCGAGGTCGGGGAGTCGACGTCGGCGGCCGTGCTCGACGGCCCGGACATCGTCTACGTCGCCCGGGTCGCGACCCGGCGCATCATGACGGTCGGGATCACGGTCGGCACCCGCTTCCCGGCGTACGCCACCTCGATGGGCCGGGTCCTGCTCGCCGACCTGACCGAGGCCGACCTCGACGGCTACCTCGCCGCCACGCCGCTGGTGCCGTTGACCGAGCGGACCCTGGTCCGGCCCGACGCCCTGCGCGCCGAGCTGCGGCAGGTCCGGGAGCAGGGCTGGGCGGCGGTCGACCAGGAGCTCGAGGTCGGGTTGTGCTCCGTGGCCGCGCCGGTGCGCGACGCGTCGGGTCGCGTGGTCGCGGCGCTCAACATCTCCACCTCGGCGCTGCGCACCGGGTCCCTGCCCGAGGCCTACGTGGCCCGGGTGGTCGACGTCGCCCGCGCGGTCTCCGACGACCTCGCCCACGCCGGCCGCTGACGGAGGTTCCGCTAGGATGTTCGTGACGCGGACGGACGTTCGCACAACGAACACTCCGGGGGACTCGTGTCCAGCTCGTTCCTGTACGCCGCCGCGCGTACGCCGTTCGGCCGCTTCGGCGGCGCGCTCGCCGCCGTGCGGCCCGACGACCTGGCCGCGGTGGCCCTCCGCGGGGTGCTGGCGAGGACGCCGGGCCTCGACCCGGCCGCGATCGCGGACGTGGTCTGGGGCAACGCCAACGGCGCGGGGGAGGACAACCGCAACGTCGGCAGGATGGCGGTGCTGCTCGCCGGGCTGCCGGTCTCGGTGCCGGCCACGACCGTCAACCGGCTGTGCGGATCCTCGCTCGACGCCGCGATCATCGCCTCGCGCCAGGTCGAGTCCGGGGACGCGGAGGTGGTCCTCGCCGGAGGCGTCGAGTCGATGACCCGCGCGCCCTGGGTGCTGCCCAAGCCGTCGCGCGCCTACCCGGCCGGCCACGTCACCGCGGTGTCGACCACCCTGGGCTGGCGCCTGGTCAACGAGCGGATGCCGGCCGAGTGGACCGTCTCGCTGGGCGAGGCCAACGAGCAGCTGGCGGAGCGGTTCGCGATCGGTCGCGACCGGCAGGACGAGTTCGCGGCCCGATCCCACCGCCTCGCCGACGAGGCCTGGACGGCCGGGTTCTACGACGACCTGACGGTCGCCGTGCCCGGGGTGGGGTTGGCCCGCGACGAGAGCATCCGGGCCGGCACCACGCCGCAGCGGCTCGCCGGCCTCACGCCGTCGTTCCGCCCGGACGGCACGATCACCGCCGGCAACGCCTCGCCTCTCAACGACGGCGCCTCGGCGCTCGTGATCGGCTCCGAGGCGGCCGCCGACACGATCGGCGTCGCGCCGCTCGCCCGGATCGCCGGACGGGGCGTCCACGCGCTGGAGCCGCAGGGCTTCGGCTTCGCCCCCGTCGAGGCCGCGCACCAGGCGCTGGCGCGCGCGGGCATCTCCTGGGACGACGTGGCCGCGGTCGAGCTCAACGAGGCGTTCGCCGTGCAGTCGCTCGCCTGTGTGGACGCGTGGGGGATCGACCCGGAGATCGTCAACGCCAAGGGTGGTGCGATCGCGATCGGCCACCCGCTCGGCGCCTCCGGAGCCCGGATCCTCGGCACGCTGGCGCACCGGCTGCGCGAGTCGGGCGACCGCTGGGGCGTGGCCGCCATCTGCATCGGTGTCGGCCAGGCGCTCGCGGTGGTGCTGGAGAGCCAGGCATGACGCTGGTCTTCGAGGGTCGGGCGGGCGCCGACGAGGCGGTCGCGGACGTGGCGGACGGCGCGACGGTCCTGGTCGGCGGGTTCGGGATGGCCGGCATGCCCGTCGACCTCGTGGACGCGCTGATCCGCCAGGGCGCCACCGATCTGACCGTCGTCTCCAACAACGCGGGCAACGGCGACACCGGGCTGGCCGCGCTGCTCGCCCGGGGTCGGGTGCGCAAGGTGGTCTGCTCGTTCCCCCGGCAGCACGACTCCTGGGTCTTCGACGGCCTCTACCGCTCCGGTCGCATCGAGCTCGAGCTCGTGCCCCAGGGCAACCTCGCCGAGCGCCTGCGCGCGGCGGGGGCGGGGATCGGCGCGTTCTTCTGCCCCACCGGGGCCGGTACGCCGCTCGCGGAGGGCAAGGAGACGCGCGAGATCGACGGGCGCACCCACGTGCTGGAGTACCCGATCAAGGGCGACGTCGCGCTCATCGGCGCCCACCGCGCCGACCGCGCCGGCAACCTGGTCTACCGCAAGACGGCCCGCAACTTCGGGCCGGTCATGGCGACCGCCGCCACCACGGTGGTGGCGCAGGTCGGCGCCGTGGTCCCGACGGGCGCCCTCGACCCGGAGGCCGTCGTCACCCCCGGCATCTACGTGGACCGGGTGGTCGTGCGATGAGCCTCACCAAGCGCGAGATGGCGCAGGTCGTGGCCCGTGACATCGCGCCGGGCTCGTTCGTCAACCTCGGCATCGGCCAGCCCACCATGGTCGCCGACCACCTCGCCCCCGGCTGCGGCGTGGTGCTGCACACCGAGAACGGCATGCTCGGCATGGGTCCCGCGGCGACCGGCGAGGACGTGGACCCCGACCTCACCAACGCCGGCAAGCTCCCGGTGACCGAGCTGCCCGGCGCCGCGTACTTCCACCAGGCCGACTCGTTCGCGATGATGCGCGGCGGTCACCTCGACGTCTGCGTGCTCGGAGCGTTCCAGGTGTCGGCGGCCGGCGACCTCGCCAACTGGCACACCGGCGCGCCGGACGCCATCCCGGCCGTGGGCGGGGCCATGGATCTCGCCATCGGCGCCAAGCAGGTGCTGGTGATGATGACGCTCTTCGCCAAGGACGGCACCCCCAAGCTCGTGCCCGAGTGCACCTACCCGCTCACCGGCCGGGGCTGCGTCGACCGCGTCTACACCGACCTGGCGGTCTTCGACCTCACCCCGGACGGCGTCCGGGTGCGCGAGACGTTCGGCATCGGGCGCGAGGAGCTGGCCGCGCGTCTCGACGTCCGGGTCGCGGAGTAGGTTCCTCGCATGAGTGAGCCCTCCGCGGACGAGTCCGCCGACGAGACCCGCATCGACCGGCGCGCCACGCTGCTCCCGGAGGAGCAGGACGCCGGCAGCGACGACCCGCACGCGCAGGCCGAGGCGATCCTGGCCGAGTCCGACGAGCGCACCAACGCGCCCGAGGAGACCCGCCACGAGTCGACCCAGACGCCCGACGACCCGCAGGCCACGCCCGGCCACCAGGCCGAGGCCGCCGCCGAGACGGATTAGCCGCCCGGCGGCGACACGAAGAAGTAGGTCGTCAGCGCGTAGCCGGCGGCGTTCAGCAGCTCGGCGAGCGGCTGGTCGGTCGGCCTCTGGGTCACCACCGAGACGGTCGCGCCTCGGCGCGCGGCGGACTGCTCGGCGTTGCGCAGTGCGTCGGCGTCGGCCACGGCGGTGATCAGCAGCACCGGGCCACCCGGGTCGTAGACCGGGGGAGCGGGCACCAGCTGGGCCTCGGCGCCCGCGATGGACAGGCGCGGGTCCTCCGAGACCACGTTGAGCCCGGTGCCGGGCTCCAGGTCGCGGTGCCACCACAGCTCGGCCGGCTCCAGGCCCAGGTCGAGCGCGGCGTCGAGGCGCTCGCTCTCCATGGCCGGCACGACGAAGCGCACGGGCGCCAGGGCACTCGCCTCGCGCAGCAGGGCCACCCCCTCCGTCGCCCAGCACGCGACCGGGTCGACCACCATGTCGTCGACCACCAGATGAGGTCCCGGGTGCAGCGCCACGAGGAAACCGTGCTCGCTGCGCAGGGTCAGCGTGGCGGCATCGTCGATCAGGTGGGAGAGGAAGGCGCGATGGCGATCGACGGCGTCGGCGGCGGGCCGCCAGAACCGAGGGGCGTGCGGAGCCAGACGTGCCCGGCGGGCACGCGTGAGCTCGACCGCCCAGTCGAGGTCGTCGTGGGTGAGGGGTCGTACGTCGTCGATGCTCACCCTTCGACGACGACGTCCTCGTCGGACCAGAAGGCGCGCATGCTGAGGATCTTGCCAGCGTCGTCGAAGGTCATGACCTCCAGGGGTGCCAGGTGGTGGCGCTGCTGGCCGAGCCGGGTGACGATCTCGAAGTGGAAGGCCGCCTGTCCGGCGCAGGCGCGCAGCGTCAGCAGCTCGGTGGTGAGCTCGAGTCCCTCGAGGCTGGCGTAGAGGGCGCCGATCTCCTCGTGCCCGCGCCGCACCGGCGACCCGACCGGGTCCTCCACCGTCGCGTCCTCGGCGTACAGGGCCAGGATCTCCGACGGCGTGCCCGTCGCCACCAGGTCGACGTAGCGCCGCACCGTCGAGCGGATGTCTTCGTTGGAGGCGACCATGCGGGCATGTCTACAACAGGCTCCCGTCCGGCGCCACCTACGCTTCGACGATGCAGGACCCCGGCGTCTTCCGCGCTCCGCTGCGCTCACGACGCGACGACGTCGACCACGCCCTCGCCGTGGACCACGCCCTGTCGCTCGGGATCTGCGGTGTCGGCGGCGTTCTCGACCAGCGGCCGGCCACCCTCGCGGACGCACTCATCGCCGTCGACGCGGCGTACGGCGAGCGGGTGGCGCGCCGGCTGGAGCGCTTCGCGGCCGTCCCGGACGGCGCGCAGGTCTGGACCCGTCGGCCCGCCGGCCCCTTCCACCGGGGCTGGCTCGCCGGTGCGTGGAGCTACGACGCCAGCCCGGCCGCGGCGACACTGGACCTGCCCCACGTCCGGCCCTGCGACTGGGACCCCGAGCCGTGGGAGGAGCACCGGGTGCCGGCGGCCGTGGCCCACACCTTCCGCCGCGGCGGGCGCAACTTCCAGCGCATCCGCGCGGCGAGCTTCCAGCCGCCGGGTCGCAGCGGCTAGCTCCGGCTAGGTCGAGGTCATCAGGCCGAGCGCGGTCGGGGTGAATCCCGGGAAGACGGTCGCGGTCGAGGACCCGAAGCGGGTGGAGACGACCTCGCTCAGCACGCTGCGGTAGTCGGTGGTGACCCGCAGATCGGCGTCGTCGTCGCGGGTGAGACCGGGCCAGGTGCCGTAGACCTTGCCGCCCTTGACCCCGGCGCCGGCCACGAACATCACGTTGCCGTAGCCATGGTCGAGGCCGTAGTTGTCGTTCTCGACGGTCCGGCGCCCGAACTCGCTGAGCACCACGAGCGTCACCTTCGCGGCCTGGCTGCCCAGGTCCGCCAGGAACGCCGCGACCGAGCGGGCCAGGTCGTCGGTGTTGTCGACCATCCGGCCCCATTCCAGCGTCCCGAGGTCGCTGTGCATGTCCCAGTCGCCCTGGTCGACCGTCAGCACCTCGACCCCGACGTCGCCGCGGATGATCCGGGCGACCGACGCGAGCGCGCGACCCAGGTCGCTGCGGGGGTACGACGCGCTGTTGTCCGCGGCGCGCACGACGGGCTGGAAGGCGCCCAGCGCCGAGAACGTCGAGCGCATCGCGGTGCCCAGTGGGCTGCGGTCGGCGTCCCACATGGTGTGCAGGGAGCGCTTGCGCCCGTCGCGGACGACCCATTCGTCGTCGCCGGGGATCGCCATGTCCTTGACCGAGTCGCTCGACATCACCGGCTCACCGCCGAACAGCGAGGCCGGCACCACCCCGGTGCCGATGCTGAACCCCTGCAGGGGCGAGGAGCCCGGACGGGTGCCGATCAGCCGGTTGAGCCAGCCGACGCGCTTCGTTGAGCCGGGGTCGGCGTCCTCCACCTCCTCCATGGCAGCGAAGTGCGAGCGGTTGGGCGCGGGGAGCCCGGTGGCCTGGACGGCCGCGAGCCGGCCGGAGGTCCACAGCGGCACGAGCGGGGCCAGCCCGGGGTGCAGCCCGAACATCTCGTCGGCGACGAGCAGCTGCGCCTGGGGGATCGCCAGGCGAGGACGGGCCTGGTAGTAGACCGGGTCGCCGTGGGGGACGACGAGGGAGAGGCCGTCGGCGGCGCCGCGCAGCGACAGCACCACGAGCACCGAGGAGGCGGTGGCCGCGGCGGCCGGGGCGGCGGTCACGACCGCGGAGCCGATGGCGGTCGAGGCGCCCGCGAGGGCGATCGCGCAGGAGAGGAGCCCACGGCGCGAGACCGCACGGAACTCCTCGCAGCAGGCGGTCTCGCTCGGGTCGGTCATGGCCTCGTCACTTCCTGAGGTGGTACGGCGAGTCGAGCAGGGTCGTCAGCAGTCGCGGCATGCTCCACCGCACCAGGTCGTGCTCGCGGGTGATGACCTCTCGGCGCCCGACCCCCACGGCCTCGCTGCAGGCCTTGAGCAGGGTGGCGGTGGAGCGGCGGCCGAGCAGCTGCTGGCACAGGTGGTCGACGAGCATGTCGAAGCGGATCCGCCGCCGGGGGAGCCACTGGCCGGGCCGCCGGTAGCCGGTGCCGGCCGTGGGCCACCATCCGCCGCTGAGCGTGTAGTGCAGCTCGAGCGAGGCGATCATCCGCGAGGGCGAGGACCACGAGGCGCTGTCGACGGGCTGGCCGTCGGCGCGGGGCCACTCGAACGGCGTCGTCCCGAGGGCTGCGGTCTGCCACAGGATCGCGTTGGCGGCGTACTGCTCCCCGCGCTCGCCCTCAGGCGGCCGGGCGATCCGGACCCGCAGGGCGCGGTAGGTGGAGACGGCGTCCTCACCGGGGTCCTTCACCTTGAGCCCGGCCGACGCCCGGAACCCCCGGTGCGCGACCAGCGCGCGCAGGACCGGCTTGATGGCGGTGTCGTGGGCGAGGTAGACCGCGGCCAGGTGGTCCACCAGCGACTGGGGCGGGTCGTCGCGCACGAACTTGCAGGCCAGCTTGCGCGCGATCCGCTGGGCGGTCGCGGGGTGGCGCGCGAGATGGCGCAGGTAGCGGTGGGTGAGCTCGCGACCGTCCGCGGCGGCGTTGGGATCGTGGAACCCCATGACCCGGACGGGGCCCGTCCAGTGCCGCTCGGGCTGGTACGACGCCCGCCAGGTGCGCCACAGGTCGACACTCCAGCCCGTGAGGATGCGCGCCGAGGACTTCACGTCGTCCTCGGTGAACCTGCCGCGACCGACGGTGTGGAGCTCGAGGAGCTCGCGGGCGAGGTTCTCGTTGGGCCGCCGCTTCGTCGACACGGCCTGGTTGAGGTACACCAGCATCGCAGGGTGGGTGATCGCCTCGCGCAGCAGGTCCTCGTAGGTGCCCAGCGCGTGGCGACGCACCAGGTCGCCGTACGGCACCCGGTGGGTGAACTGCGCGTCGCCGTTGACCGGCACATGGAGGTGGTTCTCCCAGAACTCCGTCATCACCTCCAGCACTTGGTGCTGGCCACGGGTCCGGCGCAGCAGCAGGTAGCGCTGGTAGTCCTCCATGACCGCCCAGCCGTACTCGATCTCGCTCGTCTGGCGCGACCACAGCTCCTGCGCGCCGCGGTCGAGGCCCGACCACCACGTGCGCAGCGAGGCGGCGGTCGGGTCCGGGATCCGCTCGGGCGCCAGCTGCCACTCGAACCACCGGCGCGCACCGCCCCGGCGGCGCACCTGCGCCGCGAGCGCCGGGGTCAGCCCGTAGGAGAAGCGGCCGACCAGGTGCCGGTCGGGTGCGGTGAGGAGCTTGGCCCCCGGGAAGCGCGCGGGGGTCCAGGGCCCGGCGTACGCCGGAGCGGCCACGGCGCCGCCGACCGCTCCCGCGACGCCCAGCGCGCCGGCACCGCCGAGCAGGCTGCGGCGGGTCGGGGCGGGCGACGAGCTCATCGAGTCTCCTGGCTGCCCCGGGACCGAGTGCGGGGACCGGCCCAGGATAGGCAGAGTGGCGCCCACGGCGCGCCGACACGGCGAAGCCGGCCGGGCCGCACCGCCGAAGCGCACGCGGGCCCGTCCTGCGTCTAATATTGTGCGCTCCCCGGCCCTCGACCCTTAAGGACCCTGAGCTCCCGCCATGGACGGCTCTCAAAGTAGCTCGCTCTCCGCCCACGGAGAGCGCCCGTGACCCCCCTGCTCCTGCTCGCGATCGCCCTGCTGCTGATCGTGATGTGCGGCGTCTTCGTCGCCGCCGAGTTCGCCTTCGTCACCGTCGACCGCGGCCAGGTCGAGCGGCTGGCCGCCGAGGGCGACGCCAGCGCCCAAGGCCTGCTCAGCGGGTTGCGGTCGCTCTCCACCCAGCTCTCGGGCGCTCAGGTGGGCATCACCGTGACCAACCTCGGCGTCGGCTTCCTCGCCGAGCCGGCCATCGCCGACCTCATCGACGGCCCGCTGCACGACGTCGGCGTCCCCGACGGCGCGGTGAGCCCGCTCGCGATCGGCATCGGCCTGGTGACCGGCACCGTGCTGACCATGATCTTCGGCGAGCTGGTGCCCAAGAACCTGGCCATCGCGATGCCCCTGGCCACCGCCCGGGCCACCCAGCGGCCGATGCGCTGGTGGACGGCGGTCAACCACTACCCGATCCGGCTCCTCAACGGCTCGGCCAACGCCGTCGTGCGCCGCCTGGGCATGGAGCCGCAGGAGGAGCTGCGCTCGGCGCGCAGCTCCACCGAGCTGGCCTCGCTGATCCAACGCTCCGCCGACATCGGGACCCTCGACGCCGACACCGCCGAGCTGATGGAGCGCTCGGTGGAGTTCGGGACCCGCACCGCCGGCGAGATCATGACCCCTCGCGTGCGCACCCGCAGCCTGGAGGCCAACGACCGGGCGAGCGCGGTGATCGAGCTGACCCGCCAGACCGGGCACAGCCGGTTCCCCGTGCTCGACGCCGACGACGCGGTCGTCGGCACCGTCCACGTCAAGAACGCCGTCGCCCTGCCGCTGCACGAGCGGGCCACCACCAAGGTCAAGCACCTGATGGCCAAGCCCATCGTCGTGCCCGACTCGCTGCGCCTGGACCCACTGCTGGCGCTGCTGCGAGAGGACGGCTTCCAGATGGCCGTGGTCCTCGACGAGTACGGCGGCCACGCCGGCATCGTGACCCTGGAGGACGTGGTCGAGGAGATCGTGGGCGACATCGCCGACGAGCACGACCGCCTGGGCGCTCGTGCCCGGCAGCGCCGCGACGGCAGCTGGTCGCTCTCGGGGCTGCTGCGCCCCGACGAGGTGGAGGACCTCACCGGCATCGCGCTGCCCCCGGACGAGGACTACGACACGATCGCCGGCCTGGTGCTCAAGGTCGTGGGCCGCGTGCCGGAGAACGGCGACATCGCCGAGGTGCCCGTCCCGGACCTGAGCGACCCCGACGAGCCGCGCGAGCAGCTCGCGGTGCTGACCGTGGAGCACATGGACGGCCTGCGGATCGACCGGGTCGGGCTGCGCGTGCTCGAGGGCGAGGACGAGTCATGAGCGACACCACGGCCCTGCTGGTCGCCGTCCTGCTGCTCGCCGCCAACGCGTTCTTCGTCGGCGCCGAGTTCGCCATCATCTCCGCTCGCCGCACGCAGGTCGAGCCGCGCGCCCACGCGGGGTCCCGCATGGCCCGCACGACCCTGCGCGCCATGGAGAACGTCTCGCTGATGATGGCCGGCGCCCAGCTCGGCATCACGATCTGCTCGCTCGGCCTCGGTGCCATCGGCGAGCCGGCGGTGGCGCACCTGCTGGAGCCGGTGTTCGAGGCCCTCGGCGTCCCGCACGACCTGCTGCACCCGGTCGCGTTCGTCCTGGCGCTCCTGATCGTGGTGTTCCTGCACGTCGTCCTCGGCGAGATGGTCCCGAAGAACATCGCGCTGGCCGGTCCCGACCGCGCGGCGCTGGTGCTCGGTCCGCCGCTGGTCGGCATCGTCACGGTCCTGCGCCCGCTCATCGCGGGCCTCAACTGGATCGCCAACACGACGCTGCGGCTGATCCACGTGGAGCCGCGCGACGAGGTGACCTCGACGTTCACGCGGGAGGAGGTGGCCGCCCTCGTGGAGGAGTCGCGCGGGGAGGGGCTGCTCGCGGAGGGGGAGTACGACCGGCTGTCCGGCGCGCTCGGCTTCACCGAGAAGACGGTCGCCACCGTCGTCCTGGCTCCCGACACCCTGACCACCGTGCTGCGCGGGTCCTCCCCGGCCGACGTGGAGGCGCTGTGCGCCAGCACCGGCTTCAGCCGGTTCCCGGTGGCGAGCGAGGCCGGTGAGCTGATCGGCTACCTGCACATCAAGGACGTGCTGGAGCCAGACGAGGCACGGCGCGAGCTGCCGATCGAGGACAAGTGGATCCGGCCGTTCGCTCCGGTCACGCCCGACGACCAGCTCCAGGACGCGCTCGAGACGCTGCAGCGTCGTGGCGCGCACATGGCGCGGGTGGTCGACGCCGAGGGCACGACCTTGGGCCTGGCCACGCTCGAGGACGTGATCGAGGAGCTGGTCGGTGAGATCCGGGACGCGGCGCACCACGACGCGCCTCAGGAGGCGGCCGGCTAGACACAGGTCACGTCCGGCCCCCCGCCCTCGCCGGGCAGGAGAGGTCCGGCGGCTAAAGTGTCGGCCACCAGGCTTACCCAAGCACCTCGACAGGAATGCAGGCACCAGTGGCGGACGACTCGGCGCGCGAAGGCCGCGTCTGGACGGTTCCCAACCTGCTCAGCGCCCTGCGGCTGGCGGGGGTGCCGGTCTTCCTGTGGCTGGTCCTCGGCCCGGAGGAGGACGGCTGGGCCCTGGCGCTGCTCATGGTCTCCGGCCTCACCGACTTCCTCGACGGCTGGCTGGCGCGACGGCTCAACCAGCAGTCGCTGGTCGGCCAGATCCTCGACCCGGTGGCTGACCGCCTCTACATCCTCGCCGTCGTCGTGGGACTCGCGCTGCGCGACGTGATCCCGTGGTGGATGGCGATCTCGCTGCCGCTGCGCGACCTGCTCATGTGGGGGCTGGTGCCGCTGCTGCGGACCCGCGGCTACAGCGCCTTGCCGGTGCACTTCCTGGGCAAGGCGGCCACCTTCAACCTCCTCTACGCGTTCCCGCTGCTCCTGCTCGGGGACGGTGAGGGGACCGTCGCGGTGCTGGCCCGGGTGTGCGGGTGGGCGTTCGCCCTGTGGGGCATCGGCCTCTACTGGTGGGCCGGCGTCCTCTACGCGTGGCAGGTGAGGAAGCTGCTGCTCACGACCGAGCGTCGTGAGGCGGTCCAGGATGTCTGAGCGCCCCGAGCCGCCCCCCGAGCTGCCCCCTCGCGTGACCCTCCCACTGCTGGACCTGATCCAGCGCCAGGCACTGGACGAGGACTACCTGCTCGCGGCCGAGCGGCGCGCCGCCCGGGCCGAGGAGGGCCGGACCGAGGGGGGCCGCACCGCCGAGGGCGGGGGCGGGTCCCCCGCGGCGACTGGAGCCGCCCGAGCGCCCGGGCCGCGCCGCGTGGCCGCCGTCGCCGTGGCCGTGTTCGGGATCATGGCCGCGACCGCGGCGGTGCAGACCCAGCGCAACGCCGGCGTACGCGACGAGGGTCGCGCCAGCCTGGTCGCGCGGATCGAGGACCAGAACGAGCGGGTCTCGCGCATGCAGGTGCGCATCGCCGACCTGCGCGAGGAGAACGCCGACACCGAGGACGCGCTGCGCCGGCTGGGCGAGCGCGAGCAGGCACTCACGCCACGGCTGCGCCGCCTCGGCGTCCGCACCGGCTTCACCCCCACCCAGGGGGAGGGCATCCGGGTCACCGTCAAGGACGCCGAGACCGGCGACCTCGACGGCACGGTGCGCGACGAGGACCTCGCCCTCCTGGCCGACGGACTCTGGGCGGCCGGCGCCGAGGCCATCGCGATCAACGGACAGCGGCTGACCGCGCTCAGCGCCATCCGCACCTCGGGTGTGCCGATCGAGGTCAACGGGGTGGGCATCGCCTCGCCCTACACCGTCCTGGCGATCGGTGACCGAGGCAGCCTGCAGGCCACACTGCTCGACACCAGCAGCGGGATCGCGTTCGACAGCCTGTCGCGACGCTTCGGGTTCACCTACGACCTGCAGAATGAGGAGGACATGTCCCTGCCCTCCGGTCCCCGCTCCTTCCTGCTGCTCCGCTCGGCGGCCGAGGACACGGGCCAGGACCGCCCCCAGCCGAAGGAGTCGCCCTCGTGATCGCCGTGCTGGGCCTGGCCGTGGGCATCCTCCTCGGCATCTACC
The DNA here is from genome assembly GCF_021117365.1 of Nocardioides sp. cx-173. Lineage (NCBI taxonomy): Bacteria > Bacillati > Actinomycetota > Actinomycetes > Propionibacteriales > Nocardioidaceae > Nocardioides > Nocardioides sp. cx-173. Next base: position 2,168,030 of record NZ_CP088262.1, read on the forward strand.
TCAAGATCGACGTGCCGCTGGGCTTCGAGCAGTACCTGCCGATCGCGGTGGTGGCGGCGCTCGATGCGGTCTTCGGTGGGCTGCGCGCCTACCTCGACGGCATCTTCGACGACAAGGTGTTCGTCGTCTCGTTCGTCAGCAACGTGGTGATCGCCGCGGGCATCGTCTACGTCGGCGACCAGTTGGGCGTCGGGGGCCAGCTCTCGACCGGCGTGATCGTGGTCCTCGGCATCCGGATCTTCTCGAACGTCGCGGCCATCCGAAGGCACCTCTTCCATGCCTGAGCCGGACACCTCGCCGGGGCGTCAGCGGCTGTGGCAGGCGCTGACCACCGCGTCGCGCCGCCAGGTCGTGGTCGCGGTGCTGCTCGGCCTGGTGGGCTTCGGCGCGGTCACGCAGGTGCAGAGCAGGGGAGTGGACGACTCCTACTCCGCGCTGCGTCAGCAGGAGCTGATCGACCTGCTCAACAGCCTCGCCGGCACGACCCAGCGCGGAGAGGCCCAGATCGCCCGGCTGGAGGCGACGCGCGAGGACCTGCAGTCGGTGACCAGCCGCCGACAGGCCGCCCTGGAGCAGGCGGAGTCCGAGGTGGACACGCTCTCCATCCTCGCCGGGCGGGTCCCGGTCACCGGTCCCGGCATCCGGATCACCATCACCGAGGTCGACGGGCAGGTGCAGGTGGCCTCGCTGATCGACACGATCCAGGAGCTGCGCACCGTCGGTGCCGAGGCGATGCAGGTCAACGGCGAGGTGCGGCTCATCGCGCAGTCGTCCTTCACCGACGTGTCCGGCGGCATCGCCATCGACGGCGTCACCGTGGAGTCGCCCTACGTCGTCGACGTCATCGGCGATCCCGACGTGCTCGCCGGCGCGATCACGTTCCCGCTCGGGCCCCGCGCCAAGCTGAAGGCCGACGGTGCCGAGCCGGAGGTCGAGAAGCTGACCTCGCTGGACATCGAGTCGGTGGTGGAGCCGGTGCAACCGGAGTACGCCGAACCCGGCAACGGGCAGTAACCTGCAGCACGACCACCCAGGCTGTTTCCGCGCCCGAGGGCTCGGGCCTCGACCGGAGGAGATCCCGCTTTGTACCCCGATGACCTGAAGTACACCGTCGAGCACGAGTGGGTCCGGTCTCCGGGCGAGCACGAGGGGTCGGTGCGGATCGGCATCACCGACTTCGCGCAGGACGCCCTGGGCGACATCGTCTACGTCTCGCTGCCCGACGTCGGCGACACCCTCGAGGCCGGGACGACCTGCGGTGAGCTGGAGTCGACCAAGTCGGTCAGCGACATCTACGCCCCCGTGACGGGCGAGGTCGTCGCGCGCAACGAGTCGCTCGACGCGACCCCCGAGCTGGTCAACAGCGACCCGTACGCCGGCGGCTGGCTGTTCGAGGTGGTCCCCTCGGACCCCGCGCAGCTCGACGACCTGCTCGAGGTCGACGCGTACGTCTCGACCCTCGACGGCTGATCCGTGGACCGGCACGGATCGACTTGATCCGTGCCCGCCGACTGATAGGTTCGTTGCCCAACCGTCAACCTCAACCCTGCCTTGAGGGTTAAGTGGGTACGACGCCGACCGGAGGATGATTCGATGCCGTTCTGCACCGCGTGTGGCAGGCAGAACCCGGACGACGCCCGCTTCTGCGCGCAGTGCGGCACCAGGCTGGTGAGCGTGGACAGCAGTGGCGTGTCCACCGACTCCTTCCCGGGGCCCGGCGAGTCGGTGGGGGACTCCACCGCCACCATCCAGATCGGCACCGCAGGCGAGCGGGCCGAGACCTCCGACCGCCAGCTGAACCCCGTCGACGCCGCCGCGGTCGACGCGCTGCCGACCGGCCACGCGCTGCTCGTCGTGCAGAAGGGCCCGGGCTCGGGCAGCCGCTTCCTCCTGGACGCGGACGTCACCCACGCCGGCAGGCACCCGGACAGCGAGATCTTCCTGGACGACGTCACGGTCTCGCGCCAGCACGCCGTCTTCGACCGGACCTCCGAGGGCTTCACGGTCAGCGACGTGGGCAGCCTCAACGGCACCTACGTCAACCGCGACCGGATCGAGAAGGTCCAGCTCAAGGACGGCGACGAGGTGCAGATCGGCAAGTACCGGCTGGTCTTCTTCTCCGGGCACGAGGACGCCTGAGCGTGTCGGCCTCCTCGGCGCCGAGCAGCGCGGCCGGTGGCTCGCGCGCGCGCATGAACATCGGGCAGGTGCTCGACCAGCTCCGCGCCGACTATCCCGGCATCACCATCCCCAAGATCCGCTTCCTGGAGGACAAGGGGCTGATCAAGCCCGAGCGCACCCCCTCGGGCTACCGGAAGTTCTCCGCCGCCGACGTCGAGCGGCTGCGCTACGTGCTGCGCATGCAGCGTGACCACTACCTGCCGCTGAAGGTCATCGGCGAGCACCTCGACGCCATCGACCGCGGGCTGGAGCCGCCGCCGATCGAGGCGGTCGTCCCGACGGTGCCGACGGTCGCGCTCGCGGCCGACGGCCTGCCCAGCGCCGAGTCGTTCGCCCGCCGGGACTCGCTGCGCCTCTCGCGCCGTGAGCTCGTCAAGATCGCGGGCATCACCGACGAGCTGCTGGTGCAGCTGGAGCAGTTCGGGCTGGTGAGCCCGCGCACCGGCACGGGCCACTTCGACACCGACGCGCTGGTCATCGCCCAGACCGCGCGCGAGCTGGCCGAGTTCGGCTTCGAGCCTCGGCACCTGCGCGCGTTCAAGACCTCCGCCGACCGCGAGATCGGGCTCGTCGAGCAGGTCGTGGCTCCCCTCAAGAACGGCCGCGACGCCGCCGCGCGCGCGCGGGCCGACGACGCCGTCTCCGAGATCGCGGCCCTCTCCGTGCGGCTGCACGCGACGCTGGTCAAGGCCGGGCTGCGCTCGAGCTGAGCGCCGTACCCCTGCCGGTGCTGGGCGTTCCGGCCTCTCCGGGGCGGGAGTAGGGTGGTCGTATGCGGGAAGTCGATGTCATGGGAGTCCGGGTGGAGATGCCCTCCAACCAGCCGATCGTCCTGCTGCGGGAGGTCTCGGGGGAGCGGTACCTGCCGATCTGGATCGGGGCCGTCGAGGCCACGGCGATCGCGTTCGCCCAGCAGGGCGTCGTACCCCCACGACCGCTGACGCACGACCTGATGAAGAACGTGCTCGAGGCCATCGGCACCGAGCTCACCGAGGTCCGCATCACCGACGTCAAGGACGGCATCTTCTTCGCCACCCTCGTCTTCGCCACCGGCACCGAGGTCAGCGCCCGTCCCTCCGACTCGATCGCCCTCGCCCTGCGCACCGGCACCAAGATCGTCTGCGCCGAGGAGGTGCTCGACGAGGCCGGCCTCGCCGTCCCGGCCGAGCAGGAGGACGAGGTGGAGAAGTTCCGGGAGTTCCTGGACCACGTCACGCCCGAGGACTTCGAGTCCACGCCCGAACAGTGACCCTCAAGTAGAGGTTGAGGGTTGCGACACGCCGCGGTTGTCTTTGACCGGCCCGGCGTTCGGGCTTACCTTGGGATGTCTCTGTTGTAACTCCACCGTTGTGGTTGTGCCCTCCCGGGTCGGCCCGTCCTTCCCCGGAGCTACGTTCAACGGAGTAGACCCACGGAGGACCGTGTGAACGAGCACCAGCCTGAAGCCGGCACGAGCGCGGACGCAGTCGAGGCCGTCGAGGCCGCCGAGGAGCAAGGCCTCCTCTTCACCGACGACGTCTCGCCGCTGCCCAGCGACCTGGGCTATCGAGGTCCGACCGCGTGCAACGCCGCCGGCATCACCTACCGCCAGCTCGACTACTGGGCCCGCACTGGCCTGATCGAGCCCACCGTGCGCGGCGCCACCGGCTCCGGCTCGCAGCGGCTCTACTCCTTCCGCGACATCTTGATCCTCAAGGTCATCAAGCGCCTGCTCGACGCCGGCATCTCGCTGCAGCAGATCCGCACCGCGGTCTCGCACCTGCGCGAGCGCGGTACCGACGACCTGACCCGCGTCACGCTCATGAGCGACGGCGCCTCGGTCTACGAGTGCACCAGCAACGACGAGGTCATCGACCTGCTCCAGGGCGGCCAGGGCGTCTTCGGCATCGCCATCGGCGGGGTCTGGCGCGAGATCGAGGGCACCCTCGCCGAGCTCCCCAGCGAGCGCGCCGCCGACGACACCGCCGCCACCCCGTCGGCCAACGACGAGCTCGCCGCCCGCCGCGCCGCCCGCCAGACCGGCTGACCGCCTTCTCCAGCTCCGGCGGACTCGCCACCCTCGAGGTGGCGGGTCCGTCGTCATTTCGGCTCGCGCTCCCGGCCGGTCGGCCCGCGGTTTGGTCACAAACCGCAGGAATCGGCGAGGAGAACCTGCGGATTGTGACCAAACCACGGGCCGGACCCCCACCCCGGGGCCCCACGACACGAGACGAGGAGTCCAGGTGGGGAGGGCCGGGTTGCTAGGCTGGCCAGGCTGACTGATCCCGCACGGGAGAGTCTTCGCTCGCCGGCCAGGCACCTCCGCGTCACCCAGGCACCATCAGCACTTTCGTACGACGGCCGTCGGGAACGGAGCGCCGAAGGGGCAATTCCTCCCCGGAACCTCTCAGGCGCCAGGACCGTGCGGAGCAGGCAACTCTGAAGGGGCGACGCCGTCCCGACAGAGGGGGAGGGCGCAGGTGCCCCACGACCTCGACCCCGCTGCCTGAGGAGACCCCCGTGTCCGACCACCCCAGCCTCACCGACCTCGACGGCGCGCTGCCGTTCGTGGAGCGGCACATCGGCCTACGCCCCGCCGACGAGCGGGCGATGCTCGACCGCCTGGGGTTCGCCTCGCTCGAGGAGCTGATGGAGGCGGCGGTGCCGGGCGGGATCCGCGCGGCCGCCGAGCTGGACCTCCCTGCGGCGCTGAGCGAGGAGGCGGTGAGCAAGGAGCTGCGCAAGATCGCCGCCGCCAACCGGCCCGGCGAGGCGATGATCGGCTTGGGCTACCACGCCACGATCACCCCGCCCGTGGTCCGGCGCAACGTGCTCGAGGACCCGAGCTGGTACACCGCCTACACGCCGTACCAGCCGGAGATCTCGCAGGGCCGGCTCGAGGCGCTGCTCAACTTCCAGACCGTCGTGGGCGACCTCACCGGCCTGCCGACGGCCAACGCCAGCCTGCTCGACGAGGGCACCGCCGCGGCCGAGGCGATGACGCTGGTACGACGGGGCAACCGCAAGGCGGCCGGCCCCTTCGTGGTCGACGCCGACGCCCTGCCCCAGACCATCGAGGTGGTCCGCACCCGGGCCGAGGGCATGGGCATCGAGGTCCTCGTCGCCGACCTCTCCGCAGGGCTCCCCGAGGGGGAGCTCAGCGGCGTCCTGGTCCAGTACCCCGGCGCCTCCGGGCGGATCCTCGACCCCCGGCCCCTGATCGAGGCCGCGCACGAGCGCGGCGCGCTGGCCGTCGTGGCCGCCGACCTCCTCGCGCTCACGCTGCTCGAGGCGCCGGGCGCGATGGGCGCCGACGTGGTCGTCGGCTCCTCCCAGCGCTTCGGCGTCCCGCTCTTCTACGGCGGTCCGCACGCCGGCTTCATGGCCGTCGGCCAGGGCCTGGAGCGGCACCTGCCCGGCCGCCTGGTCGGGGTGTCGGTCGACGCCGAGGGCCGACCCGCCTACCGCCTCGCCCTGCAGACCCGCGAGCAGCACATCCGGAGGGACAAGGCGACCTCCAACATCTGCACCGCCCAGGTGCTGCTGGCCGTCGTCGCCTCGATGTACGCCGTCTACCACGGCCCCGACGGCCTGCGCGCGATAGCGACCCGCACCCACCGCTACGCCGCGGTGCTGGCCGCGGCGCTGCGTCAGGGCGGCCTCACCGTGGCCCACCAGGAGTTCTTCGACACCGTGACCGTCGTGGTGCCGGGGCGCGCCGCCGAGGTCCAGGCCGCCGCCCGCGCGCTGGGCATCTATGTCCGCCTGGTCGACGACGACACGGTCGGCATCTCCACCTCCGAGTGCACCACGGGCTCCACGATCGGCGGCCTGCTGCGGGCCTTCGGGCTCGCCGTCGACATCGACGCGGTCGACCAGGCCACCGGCGACGCGCTGCCCGAGGCCCTGCGGCGTACGACGCCCTACCTCACGCACGAGGTGTTCTCGAGCCACCACAGTGAGACCCAGATGCTGCGCTACCTGCGCCGGCTCTCGGCGCGCGACTACGCGCTGGACCGCGGGATGATCCCGCTCGGCTCCTGCACGATGAAGCTCAACGCCACCGCGGAGATGGAGCCGATCTCGCTGCCCGGCTTCGCCGACCTGCACCCCTTCGTGCCGGCCGAGGACGCGCTCGGCTACCGCAAGCTGGTCGAGCAGCTGGAGGGCTACCTGGCCGAGGTCACCGGCTACGACCGGGTCTCGATCCAGCCCAACGCCGGCTCGCAGGGCGAGCTCGCCGGGCTGCTCGCCATCCGCGGCTACCACCGGGCCCACGGGGAGGCGGCCCGCGACGTCTGCCTGATCCCGTCGTCGGCCCACGGCACCAACGCCGCCTCCGCGGTGATGGCCGGCATGCGGGTCGTCGTGGTCAAGGCCGCGGACGACGGCACCGTCGACCTCGACGACCTGCGCGCACAGTGCGAGCGGCACGCCGCCGACCTCGCCGCGATCATGGTCACCTACCCCTCGACCCACGGCGCCTACGAGGACACGATCACCGAGCTCTGCGAGATCGTGCACGCCCACGGCGGGCAGGTCTACGTCGACGGCGCCAACCTCAACGCGCTCCTGGGCTACGCCAAGCCCGGCGAGTTCGGCGGCGACGTCTCCCACCTCAACCTGCACAAGACCTTCTGCATCCCGCACGGCGGCGGCGGCCCGGGCGTCGGCCCGGTCGCGGTGCGCGCGCACCTCGCGCCGTACCTGCCCTCCCACGCGATGCACCCCGAGGAGGACAAGCGCAGCGGCATCGGCCCGATCAGCGCGGCGCCGTACGGCTCGGCGGGCATCCTGCCGATCTCGTGGGCCTACATCCGGCTCATGGGCGGCGCCGGGCTCACCCGGGCCACCGCCAGCGCGGTGCTGTCGGCCAACTACGTCGCGGCGCGGCTGGGGGAGCACTTCCCGGTGCTCTACCGCGGCCACGGCGGGCTGGTCGCCCACGAGTGCATCCTCGACGTGCGCGGCCTGACCAAGGAGACCGGGGTCAGCGTCGACGACGTCGCCAAGCGCCTGGTCGACTACGGCTTCCACGCCCCGACGATGTCGTTCCCCGTCGCCGGCACGCTGATGGTCGAGCCCACCGAGTCCGAGGACCTCGCCGAGATCGACCGGTTCTGCGAGGCGATGATCGCGATCAAGGGCGAGATCGACCGCGTGGGGGCGGGGGAGTGGTCCCCGGAGGAGTCGCCGCTGCGCGGAGCGCCGCACACCTCGCGCGCCCTCGTCGGCGACTGGGAGCGCCCGTACTCCCGGGAGCTGGCGGTCTTCCCGACCGGCGTCGACCCCGACAAGTACTGGCCGCCGGTCGCCCGCATCGACCAGGCCTACGGCGACCGCAACCTGCAGTGCTCCTGCCCGCCGCTGGAGGCCTTCGCCGAGTGAGTGCCGACCGGCAGGCCCGGCTGGTCGCCGTGCAGGCGGCCGGCCGCCTGCCCTCGGTCGTGGCCGGGGTGCTCCGGGAGGGCGAGCTCGCCTGGACCGGCACGGTCGGCGGGTCGCTCGCCGATCGCTACCGGATCGGGTCGATCACCAAGACCCTCACCGCGGTGGCCGTCCTCCAGCTGCGTGACGAAGGGCTGCTGTCCCTCGACGACCCCATCGGGGCCGTGATCCCCGAGACCGGGTACGCCGCCGCGACGGTGCGCGAGCTCCTGTCGCACACGTCGGGCATGCAGAGCGAGCCGGTGGGCTCGTGGTGGGAGCGCTCACCCGGCGTGGACTTCGCGACCCTGGTCGCGGCCAACGACGGCTCCGGCGCGGTGCTGCCACCCGGCGAGTTCCACTACTCCAACCTCGGCTACGGCCTGCTCGGCGAGGCGGTCGCCCGGCTGCGTGGCGTGCCCTGGTGGGAGGTGGTGTCGCAGCGGGTCCTGGCGCCCCTGGGCATGGCCGACACGACGTACGCCGACGAGGCGCCCGCCGCGCAGGGGTGGAGCGTGGACCACTTCGCCGGCACGCTGACGCCCGAGCCGCATCACGACACGGTCGCCATGGCGGCGGCCGGCCAGCTCTGGAGCACGGTGGCCGATCTGGCCCGGCTCGGCGCCTTCCTCGCCGCCGGCAACCCCGACGTGCTGGCCCCCGCCACGCTGCGCGAGATGACCGAGCCCACCAGCCAGACCTACGGCCTGGGGCTGTGGCTGGCCGACCAGGACGGGCGTCGCTGGGTCGGACACCCCGGCTCCATGCCCGGCTTCCAGGCCTGCCTGTTCGTCGACCCGGCCACCGGAGACGGGGTCGTGGCGCTGTCGTCCTCGACGACCGGGCTCGACGCGCGCCGCCTCCCGCACCTGCTGCTCGGCGAGGATCCGCTGCCCGACGTGACGCCCTGGGTGCCGTCGACCGACGTACCCGAGGCGGTGGCCGAGCTGCTCGGCCTGTGGTTCTGGGGCAACAGCGCCCAGGAGCTGCGCTGGCACAACGACACCCTGCACCTGCGCAGCCTGGCCGCCGGCGAGCTGACCGACGTCTTCGAGGTCCGCGACGACCGGATCGTCGGCGTCGCGGGCTACCACCGAGGCGAGACCATGCAGGTGGTGCGCCGCCCCGACGGGTCCGTCTCCCACCTCGAGTGCGCGACGTTCGTCTTCACCCGCACCCCCTACGACCCGCTGGCCCCGATCCCGGGCGGCGCTCGGTCCGGCTGACCGCTCAGGAGTGGAGTCCCTCCGGGGGCGGTCCGGACCGGTCGCCGAGGGCGGCGACGAGTGAGGCCAGGCCGAGGAGGAGTGCGAGCGCGACCAGCGCCCACGACCAGCCGTTCACGAGGTGGCCGGCGCGGGCCTGGGCGCCGACCAGGCTGGCCAGCTGCACCGTCACGGCGACCACCCAGGGCCACGGGCTACGGCGGACGGCCAGTGCGGTCGCGGCGAGCACGACGGGCGAGAGTAGGACCCAGGCCAGCCAGGCGGCGTAGCCGGGATGGCCGTGGCTGCGCAGCCACTGCGCCAGCTCGACCACGTCGGCCCCGTCGGCGAGGACCGCGTACGCCGTCAGAGCCGCGATCGCCACGAAGGCCGCGGCGCTCAGCCGGAAGATCAATCGCCGTCCTCGCCGACCATCTGGCCGTCCTTGACCCCGGCGATGCAGGACCGGCCGTCGTCCTCCTCGACGAGCAGGACCAGGTCGAGCGTCCTGCCCTGCAGCGCCTCCTCGTCGCTGGTGGCTTGCACCCGGAAGCTGCCGGTCGCGTCGCCCTCGACATCGCTGATCACGTAGTCCATGTCGGGGTCGTCGGTGCCGGCCTCCTGCTTGCCCTCGGCGATCAGGAAATCGAGCTGGGCACGCTGATTCTCGGTCGGGGCCTTGCAGAGCAGGTCGATGCCGGCGCCCACATCGAGGTCCTCGGCGGCCTCGACCGCCTGGTCGGCGACCTCCTGGACGCTCGAGGCGTCACCACCGGTGAAGGCGAAGACCGCACCGCCGATGCCCAGCATCAGCACGAGCACGCCGCCGGCGACGTACCAGCCGAGCCGCGACGGCGACGACGGCGGGGGACCGGCCGCAGGAGGCCCGGCCGGAGGCGGCCCTGAGGGCGGCGGCGACGGAGGACCGGCGGGCGGCGGGCCGGGGGACCGGGAGTCGGACATGTCCTGCATGGTGCCGTTCGCCGACACACCTCAAACCTGCCCGCTCAGGAGTGGGCGTCCCAGAGCCGCTCGGCACGCGGCGGCCGGGGGACGCCGCAATCGGACGACCTACATCGCCTGGGAGACGCTCGACATGTTGAAGTCCGGCACCCGCAGGGCGGGCGTGGCGGTGCGGGAGAAGTAGTCGTCGCCCCACTCCCTGCTGAAGCTCGGGACGGTCGCGGAGGCGGCGGTGAAGCGGCGCAGCAGGTCGACCGGGCTCTCGTTGAAGCGGAAGTTGTTCACCGAGCCGGTGATCTCGCCCCCCTCCACCAGGTAGACCCCGTCGCGGGTCAGTCCGGTGAGCAGCAGGCTCTGCGGGTCGACCTCGCGGATGTACCACAGGCAGGTCAGCAGCAGGCCGCGCTCGGTGCCGGCCACCAGGTCAGCCACCGACCCCTGGCCACCGTCCACGTCGAGCACCAGGTTGTCGACGACCGGAGTGACCGGCTGGTGGGTCATCTCGGCGCTGTGGCGGGTCTGCAGCAGGGACGTGAGCTCGCCGTCGCGCAGCCAGTCGGTGCGCGCGAGAGGCAGGCCGTTGTCGAAGACCGACGTCTCGTTGCCCGAGGAGGAGGCCACCACGAACGGGGCGCACTCCAGAGCGGCGTACGCCGGGTCGGAGTAGAGGTGGACGCCGGGGGAGGTGAGGCGCTCGCCGATGCGGGTGCCGCCGCCGCGCTTGCTGAAGACCGACTGGCCCTCCCACGCGACCCGGGCTCCGGCAGACCAGTAGGCGTCGATCATCAGGTCGGCCACGGCCGTGGGCGGCAGGATCGTGTCGTAGCGGCCGGCCGGCAGGTCCACCCGGCGCGAGCCCCAGGCCAGCCGGCGCTCGAGCTCGGCGTCGAGCGCGAGCGCGTCCACGCCGGAGAAGTCACGCGTGGCGCCGCCGACCCACGCGCTCTCGGTGAGCGCGGCGTTCTTGCCGGTGCACCCGTAGTGCCCGGTCGGCTGCACGTGACGCAGGCGCAGGCCGGTGGTGGAGCCGAGGTACGTCGTCGTCAGCTCGTGGTTGACGAACCCGTAGAGCACCCGACCCGCCCCGCTCGCCCGCCCGAAGGCCTCGCCGAGGGCGGGGGCGAAGTCGTCGTAGACGTGCACGTCGGTCGGCACCGGCGCGTTGTCCCAGTCGGGGGAGGCGGCACCGCGGACCAGGTCGGCGGCGTCCTCCGCCGGCGACGACGCGCGCGCGGCGGCGTCGGCCTTCTCGACCAGCGCCGTGACCTGCGCCTGGGTGCTGGCGGCCCCGCTGACCGACGCGGTCGCCACGCCGTGCGCGGTGCGGATGAAGGACACCACGGTGGCGGTGATGCCATGCATCACGCCGTTGGTGGTGAGCGTGTTGTTGGCCCAGCGCAGGTTGGCGCTGGTCGCGTCGCGGACGATGACGATGCAGTCGTCGGCCGTGGTGACCGCGAGCGCCTGGTCGACCAGGGACTGGGGGGTGGCGAGCGTGGTCATCAGTGGCCTGCCTCGTCGGTGGTGTTGAGGATCCGAACGCCGCGGAACAGCGCCGTGGGACAGCCGTGGCTCACCGCCGCCACCTGCCCGGGCTGGGCCTTGCCGCAGTTGAAGGCGCCGTGCAGCTCCCAGGTCTGGGGACCGCCCACCGCCTCCATCGAGCCCCAGAAGTCGGTGGTCGTGGCCTGGTAGGCCACGTCGCGCACCTGGCCGACCAGCTCTCCGTCGGCGATCCGGTAGAAGCGCTGCCCGGTGAACTGGAAGTTGAAGCGCTGCATATCGATCGACCAGGACTTGTCGCCGACGACGTAGAGGCCCCGCTCGACGCGGCCGATCAGCTCCTCGGTCGACGGGCCGTCGGCCGCGGGCTGCAGGGACACGTTGGCCATGCGCTGGATCGGGATGTGGCCGGGGGAGTCCGCGTAGGCGCAGCCGTTGGACCGGCCGCCGGGGTCATCGGGGCCGGCGAGCTCGGGCTTCATGTGCGCCATGGCGCGGTCGAGCTGGTAACCCACCAGCACGCCGTCGCGGACCAGGTCCCAGGACCGGGTCTGCACGCCCTCGTCGTCGTAGCCGATCGTCGAGAGACCGTGCTCGACGGTGCGGTCGCCGGTGACGTGCATGACCGGGGACCCGTAGCGCAGGGTGCCGAGCTGGTCGTAGGTCGCGAACGAGGTGCCGGCGTAGTTGGCCTCGTACCCCAGGGCCCGGTCGAGCTCGGTCGCGTGGCCGATCGACTCGTGGATGGTCAGCCACAGGTTGGACGGATGGATGACCAGGTCGTAGGTGCCGGCCTCGACGCTGGGCGCCTTGAGCTTCTCCGCCAGCAGCTCGGGCACCTGCTCGAGCTCGGCGTCCCAGTCGTGGCTGCCGTCGGTGAGGTACTCGTAGCCGCGCCCCACCGGCGGGGCGATCGAGGCCATCGAGTCGAAGGTGTCCGCACCAGCGCCCATCGCCTCGAACCCCGGCTGCAGCCGGATCCGCTGCTGCGTGATGCGGGTGCCGGCCAGGTCGGCGTAGTACTTGTTCTCTTGGACCTGCAGCAGGTACGCCGACGCGTGGTCCACCGCGGCGCCCGTGCGCAGGCGCTCGGTCCAGTCGACGAGCAGCGCGGCCTTCTCCGCGACGGGCACGTCGAGGGGGTTGGTGACGTAGGAGGACACCCAGGTGACGTCGTCGTAGACGGGCTCGGGCGCCAGCTCGACCGGGACGGCGGTCATCGACGCGGCCACGCGGGCCACGGCGACCGCGGTCTCGGCGACGGCCGCGGCCCCCGCCGGCGTCAGGTCGACACCGGAGGCGAAGCCCCACGCCCCCTGGTGGATCACGCGGACCGCGAAGCCGAGGTCCTCGGTGTCACTCGCGCCCTGCAGCGCTCCGTCACGCACGCCGATGCGCTGGTAGCGCACGCGCTCGAAGCGGAAGTCGGCGTGCGCGACCCCGAGCTCGCGCGCGCGGCTGAGCGCCGCGTCGCCCAGACTGCGATAGGGCAGGGAGGTGAAGGTCGGGTCGAGGCGGCCGAGGTCGCCGGCGTCCGCGGTGCCGCTGGTGCCACTCATGGAGCGAACCTATCCGACCGCGCGAGCGGTTTTCGCGCTCGGTGGCGGGGTACCGGCCCGCTCCCACGACCTGAGGAGATCCATGACCGAGGACGGTGACCAGCGGCGCCTGGTCGAGCTGATCGACGACATCCCGATCGCCATGCTGACGACGTTCGGGCCAGACGGTCCGCGCAGCCTGCCGATGGCGCGTCAAGAGGTCGAGCCGGGCGCCGAGATGTGGTTCATCACCGCCCGCGACACCGACCACGTGCGGGCGATCCAGGCCGAGCCGCGGGTGGCCCTGACGTTCGCGGCCCGGGACTCGTGGGTCGCCGTCACCGGGCGCGCCCACGTCATCGACGACCAGGCCAAGCTCGAGGAGCTCTGGAACACCTTCGCGGAGGCCTGGCTGCCCGGCGGCCCGGAGAACGACCAGGCCGTGCTGCTGCGCGTGGACGCCGAGCGCGGCGAGTACTGGGACACCCCCGGTGGCAAGGTCGCCTCGCTGGTCAGCTTCGCCAAGACCAAGCTCGGCGGCGACACGTTCGACGCCGACCACGGGACCGTCACGACGTGATCACTCCCGCTGATCACTCCCGCTGATCACTTCCGCAGGGCGAGCGTCGAGCCGAGGCGCGACTTCGTGACGACCAGCTGGGTCGGGATGCGGTCGCGCAGCTCGGCGACGTGGCTGACCACGCCCACGACCCGGCCGCCGTCGCGCAGGGAGTCGAGGGTGTCCATCACGTCGTCGAGGGTGTCGGCGTCGAGGGAGCCGAAGCCCTCGTCGACGAAGAGGGTGTCCAGCGCCGCGCCGCCGGCCTCCTGGGTGATCACGTCGGCCAGACCGAGCGCCAGGGCCAGGGACACCACGAAGGTCTCGCCCCCCGAGAGGGTCGCCGGATCGCGGCTCTCGCCGGACCAGTCGTCGCGCACCAGCAGGCTCAGGCCGCCGCGGGTCTCGCCCGCGCCGCGGTCGCCGGTGTGGACCAGGGAGTAGCGCTGGTCGCTCATCGTGGACAGCCGCTCGTTGGCGGCGGCGACCACCTGGCCGAGCCGGTAGGCCAGGACGTAGGCCGACAGCCGCATGCGCAGCCGGTTGTCGGGGGACTTCCCCTCGACGAACGCCGCCAGGCGCGAGGTCAGCTCGTGCTCCGCGCGCAGCGGCGTCCAATGGTCGAGCGCCACCTGGAGGTCCGCGCGCAGGGCGGCGAGGCGATCACGGCGCCGCGACCACTGGTCGAGCCGGGCCCGGCCGCGAGACAGCCGCGCCAGCGCGTCGGCGTGGGCGGCCGCGAGCGGCTCCAGGTCCGGCGCCTCGAGCGTCTCGAGCTCGTCGGCCCCCGGAGCGGCCAGCACCTCCGCGACGGCGGCGAGGCGTCCGTCGTGAGCGGCCAGCGACGCCGCGAGCGCGTCGACGCGAGCGGGGTCCAGGCAGGCATCGGCCGCGTCGGCGGGGCAGGCGAAGCCGGCCTCGCTCGCGGCCTCGTCGGCTGCCCGCAACGCCTCGCCGAGCGCGGACTCGGCGCGGCGCAGGTCCTCCAGCGCCGCCAGCGCGTGCCGCTCCCGCTCCGCGCGCGCGGACTCCGCGGCCAGCAGGGCCTCGAGGTCGTCGCAGCCGCTGCCGGCCAGGACCCCGTCCACGGCGTCGCGGAGCTCGTCGGACTCGCGGCCCAGCTGGTCGAGGCGGGCGTGGGCGTCGGCCAGCTCGCGCTCCAGGCGGCGGCGGTGCTCCTCGAGGTCGGTGCCCGGCCGGGCCGCGCCGGCGCCGTCGAGCTCGGCCAGCACGAGGGCGCGCTCGGCGCGCAGGTCCGGGAGCGTCCGGTCGCCGGCGCGCGACTCGAGCGCGGCCCGCAGGGTCGACAGGTCGCGCAGCTCGACGTCGCGGAGGTGCTCGGTGGCCTTGGCGTCGTCGACCTCGCGCAGCGCGGCCTTCTCGGCGGCGGCATCGGGCGCTCCGGGAAGCGGCGCCGCCTTCAGCGGGTGCTCGGCCGACCCGCACACCGGACAGCAGGCGCCGACGGCCAGGGCCCCCGCGATCTCACCGGCCATGCTCTCCAGCCGGGCCTCGCGCACCGCGAGCAGCCGCTCCTGCAGGCCCAGGGCGGTCTCGCGGGCGGCGTTCCACGCCTCGTGGGCGACCAGGAGCTGCGCGGACACGGTGGCGAGCTCCTCGTGGACCGCGATCTGGGCGTCCACGTCGGCCAGCCGGCCGCGCGCCTCGACCAGCCCGAGCTCGCGGCGCAATGCCGCGGCGTGCGGCTCCAGGCGCGCGGCCTCACGGGCCGCGGCGCGCAGGCGCAGCGAGGCGGGCTCCAACGCCCGCACCCGGGCGACCGACTCGACGGCCGCGTGGAGGCGGCGCGCCGCCTCGTCGGGGTCGCGCACCTCGAGCCGGGCCGCGGACTCCACGGCCCGGTCGTGCTGCGCTTGGGCCTGGGTCGCCAGTCGGAGCAGAGGCGCGACGGCGGCGGCGCGCCGTGCGGCGTCGAGCCGCACCCGCGCCCGGGCCACCTCCTCGGCCTGCGCCTGGAGCCGGTCGCGCTCCTCGCGCGCGGCCCGGTGGCGGGTGAGCCGCTCATGGGCCGCGCGGGCCGCCTCGACCGCACGCCGTACGTCGCTCTCGGCGCCCGTCGCGGCGTCCGCCTCGGCGGCGGCCTCGAGCGCCGCGCGCGTCGCCTCGCTCAGCAGGTCGTCGGCCCAGTCGGGCAGCGCCCCCTCGGCCGCGGCGTCGGTGAGGTCGCGGATGTCCCAGGCCTCGGGCAGCGGGGTCGCCGCGGTCTCGCTGATCCGGCTCACGAGGTCCGCGACCCCCTGGTGGGCCTCGTCGCAGGACCGGCGCAGCGCCACGCGTCGGTCGCGCAGCCAGCGCTCCGCGTCGGCGAAGCGGCCGGTGCGGAAGAGCTGCTGCAGGACCGCGTGGCGCTCCTCGGAGCGCGCGCGCAGGAAGGTCTGGAAGCGTCCTTGCGGGAGCATCGCGACCTGGGTGAACTGGGTGACGTTCATGCCCACCAGGCGGCCCACGAGGTGGCCGGTCTCGTCGAGACGCCCGGACAGGTGACGCCACTCGCCCCCGACGCGCTCGAAGAGGGCGACGCGGGACTGCTCGGTGGTGGTGCCGGCGCCGCGCTTCTTGGGGCGCTCCCACGCCGGCGAGCGGACGATGCGGAAGCGCCGACCGGACAGGGTGGCCTCGAGGGTGACCTCCGGGCCGACCCCGGGGTCGGCCTGGTCGGAGCGGAGCCGGCGCGCAGCGTTGCGCTCGCCCGGGACGTCGCCGTAGAGCGCGAAGCAGACCGCGTCGAGCACGCTGGTCTTGCCGGCGCCGGTGGCTCCGGAGAGCAGGAACAGGCCCGCCTCGGAGAGGCTGTCGAAGTCGACCGAGACGGTGTCGGCGAAGGGGCCGAAGGCGGTGGCGCTGAGGTGGTGCAGCCGCATCAGCCCGCACCGTCCTCGCGCACCAGGCCGTCGACGTCGGAGTCCTCGCAGCAGGCGTCGACCGCGCGGGAGAGCAGCGCCGCCTCGGCCGGGTCGGGTGGGCCTCCGCGCATGTCGGCCATGAACTCCAGCGCGATGTCGCGGTCGGTGCGGGCGTGGGTGGCCAGGGCGGGTAGCGCTCCCAGGGCGGGGGCGGCGGCGTCGAAGCGCAGCACGAGCGTGTGCGGGAAGCGGCGCTGCAGGCGCTCCATCGCCCGGCTGGGGCGCGCGGTGTCGATGAGCGTGGCCTCGACCCAGGCGTGCTCGTGCTCGGCCAGCCGCGGGTCGGTCAGGAGGGTCTCGAGGTCGCCGCGCAGCCGCGAGACCCGCCGCGGCACCGGGGCCTCCAGGAAGTGGGCGCCGGCGAGACCCTGCGCGTCGAGCTCGACCAGCCACGATCCCTTGCGGTGGCCGGCCTCCGAGAACGAGTAGGCGAGGGGCGAGCCGCTGTAGCGCACGGAGTCGGTGAGGCTGTGCGCGCCGTGCAGGTGGCCCAGCGCCGCGTAGTCGACGCCGTCGAAGACGCTGGTGGGCACCAGGGACACCCCACCGACCGAGATGTCGCGCTCGGAGTCGCTCGGGGCCGCGCCGGCGACGAACGCGTGGGCCAGCACCACCGACCGCGTCCCCGCCGGCCGCGTGGCGAGGTCGGCTCGCACCTGGGCCATGGCGTGGGCCAGCGCCGCCTCGTGGGAGCGTCGTGGCAGGCCCCATGGCTCCATCAACGCAGTCGGGTCGAGGTAGGGCAGGCCGTAGACCGCGACCGGACCGTGCGCGTCGTCCAGCAGCACCGGGGTGGCGCACCTGGCCGCGTCGGTGCGGATGTGGACCCCGGCGGCGGCGATCAGGCGCGAGCTGAACCCGAGCCGCCGGGCCGAGTCGTGGTTGCCGCTGATGAGGACGACGTGGGCGCGCGAGGCCGCCAGCCGGACCAGCGCGTCGTCGGCCAGCAGCACCGCGTCGACACCGGGCAGCGCGCGGTCGTAGACGTCGCCGGACACGACCACCACGTCGACCCGCTCGGACTCGACGACCTCGAGCAGGTGGTCCACGAAACCGGCCTGGTGCGCGAGCATCCCCTCGCGGTGGAAGGACCGTCCGAGGTGCCAGTCGGAGGTGTGGAGGAGGCGCACACGATCAACCTAGGCGGCGCCGCCGACACCCCGGCCGCCCCACGCCGCAGCAGGCGGGAGAGCCCGGTCTCACCCGGTGTAGCGCACCGCCCGCGTCTCGCTGGTGAAGCCGTACAGCACCAGCCCCGCCCGCCGCGCCAGGGCGACCGACAGGCTGGTGGGCGCGCCGACCGAGACCAGCGACCCGACGCCCGCGCTGACCGCCTTCTGCACCAGCTCGAACCCCGCCCGCCCGCTCACCACGAGGCACGCGGCGGCGGGGGAGGATCCGGACAGGAGCCGGGCACCGGCGGCCTTGTCGACGGCGTTGTGCCGCCCCACGTCCTCGCGCACGACCAGCGCCTGGCCGGCCGCGGTGAAGAGACCGGCCGCGTGCACCCCACCGGTGCGGGCGAAGAGCGGCTGGTGCTCGCGCAGCAGGCCGGGCAGGCGGCGTACGACGTCGGGGGAGGGCAGCTCGCCGTCCCACGGCCGCCCGGCGGTCACCGCCAGCGCCTCCCTGACGCTGTCCTTGCCGCAGACCCCGCAGGCCGACGAGCCGGCCGAGCGCGCGTCGTGGCGGTGACCCGGGTCCGTGGACGGGGGGCTCGCCAGGGTGACCGTGACGACGTTGAACTCCTGCTCGGCGGTGAGGTCGGCGTCGGTGCAGTAGGCGACCCCGGCGACCTGGCCCGGCCCCGCGAGCCCCTCGTGCAGCAGCCAACCCGCCGCGAGCTCGAAGTCGTGGCCGGGGGTCCGCATGGTCACCCACACCCGGCGCGCCGGAGCCCCCGGCCAGGCGAGCCGGATCTCGAGCGGCTCCTCGGTGGCGAGCCGGTCCTCGCGGCGGCGTACGGCGTCGGCTCTCATCTCCTCCACGCGGGTGCGCGTGGTGGGGCCGGGACGCCGGGCGAGCTCGGACACCTCAGCTCCTCGGGTACGCCGCCCGGACGGCCAGCATCCGGCGCAGCTGGTCGGCCCGGTCGCTCAGGCGCCGCTGGAGGGACAGGTCCAGGTCGGCGCGCGAGAGCAGCGCCTCGGTGTGCGCGAGGGTGGCCTCGTCCAGCGCACCCTCGGGGAAGAAGGCGTCGCCGGCCTGGGCCAGCACCCAGCCGCTGCGCACCGCGACCGTGCCGGGCAGGTCGTCGAAGTAGCGCGCGACGTAGGGCGCCGTGAGGTGCTCCTGGCCCGCACGCCACATGCCCAGTCCGGCGGCCTCGATCTCGTAGTTGGGGACGTCGACCTCGCCGGTGAAGCGCGACCAGGCGTACTCCTTGGCCTCCGCGGTCGGCAGCGAGGCCCGCGCCCGGGTGTGCTCGACGCGCGACACCGTGGTCGGCTCGTCGGCGAGGGCGGCGTCCAGGGTGGCGGCGTCGGTCGCTCCGAGGGCGGCCAGGCGCACCAGCACCCGCCACCGCAGGTCCAGGTCCGACTCGATCCCCTCGGGCAGGCTGCCGGCGAGCCAGGTCTCCAGCCGCTGCGGGTCGGCTCCGGAGGCGACCGCCGTACGGAAGGCGGCGAGCTGGATCTCCGAGCCCGCCGGGGAGGTCTCGAGACGGCTCAGAGCAGCGGCGTGGACCCGGGCGAGCGCGTCACCGCCGGCCAGCGGCACGACGGTCGAGAGCACCCAGGGCAGGGTGTGGCGCGCGGTGAGCTCGGTGTCCTCGACCGGGAGCCGGGTCTCCACCAGGTCCATGACGTCGGCGGGGTCGATCGCCGCGTTGTGGAGCGCGCTGCGCACGGCGTTCCACGCGCCCGCGAGCAGGGCGCCGTCGGCGATCGAGGGGAGCAGGGTCTTGAGCGCCTCGACGGTCAGCCGGTCGGGCGGGAAGACGCCCCAGCTGTCCTCGTAGGGGTCGATGATCACCGGGTGGTCGCCGGCATCGAACGGCGTCTCCGGACCTTCGATGCGGACCTCGGAGGTCCGCCAGGTGCCCTCCTCGGCGCGGGCCACGCGCAGCACGTGGGTGCGGTCCGCGGGATGCTCCGGCGGCGAGGTACGGCGCAGGGTCGCGGCCGGCCGGTCGAGCACGACCGTGTCCGGACCGGCGGTGCGCAGCCATCCGGTCGTGAAGGAGCCCAGGTCCGGCGCCCCGGCCTTCTCCCAGCTGGAGAAGAGGTCCTGCATCGTGGCGTTGCCGAACCGGTGTCGGTCGAGGTGGTCGATGACGCCGTCGAAGAACACCCGGTCGCCGAGCCGGGCGTTGAGCTGCTTGAGCACGCTGGAGCCCTTGGCGTAGGAGATCCCGTCGAAGTCCTGCAGCGCCGCGACCGCGTCGACGGCGCCGTTGCCGGCGACGGGGTGGGTGCTCGGGCGCTGGTCGGCGACCAGTCCCCACTGCCGCCGAGCCCAGGCCT
Source organism: Nocardioides sp. cx-173 (assembly GCF_021117365.1). Classification (NCBI taxonomy): domain Bacteria; kingdom Bacillati; phylum Actinomycetota; class Actinomycetes; order Propionibacteriales; family Nocardioidaceae; genus Nocardioides; species Nocardioides sp. cx-173. The sequence goes on from NZ_CP088262.1 coordinate 2,187,776, forward strand.
GGTGCACCCAGGCGTCGTCGTACCGGGTGACGTCGGCGGTGACCCGGTTGCCCATGTACTCGGCGAAGGACTCGTTGAGCCACAGGTCGTCCCACCACTGGGGGGTCACGATGTTGCCGAACCACTGGTGCGCCATCTCGTGGGCCACCGTGGTCGCGCGCAGGACCCGGGCGCCGCGGGTGACGCGGGAGGTGAAGACCAGCTGGTCGCGCAGGGTGACGCAACCGGGGTTCTCCATGGCCCCGGCGTTGAACTCCGGCACGAATGCCTGGTGGTAGTCGCCGAAGGGGTAGCGGATCCCGAACAGCCGGTGGAACTCGTCGAAGCACTGCCGGGTCATCGTGAAGAGCTCGTCGGCGTCCTTGTCCAGGTCGGCGGCGAGGCTCGCGCGGGCGCTGAGGCCCAGCGGGATGCCGTCGTGCTCGTCGCGGAGCAGGTGGTAGGGGCCGGCGACGAGGGTGACGAAGTACGTCGACAGCGGCGGCGTGGTCGCCAGCTCCCAGACGCCGGGCTCGGGGTTGGTCGCCGGGGCGTTGCCGAGGACGACCCAGTCGTCGGGCGCGCGCACGTGGAAGGTGTAGGGCGCCTTGAGGTCCGGCTGGTCGAAGCAGGCGAAGATGCTGGGCGCGGCGTCCATGAAGGACATGCCGTAGACGTAGTGGCGGCCGTCGGCCGGATCGACGCTGCGGTGCAGGCCCTCGCCGTCGTTGCGGAAGGGCATCACGGCGTCGACGACCAGCTCGTGCTCGCCCGCCTCGGTGTCGAGGGGCAGACGTCCGCGGTCCAGCCGCTCGGGGTCGAGCCGGCGTCCGTCCAGGGTCACCGCGTTCACGCGTGCGGGCTTCAGGTCCAGGAACGTCGGCCCGCCGTGGCTGGTGAAGCGCACCGTGGTCACCGAGCCGAACGTCTCCTCCTCGGAGGCGAGGTCGAGGCGGACATCGTAGGAGGTCACGGAGAGCAGAGCCCGCCGCTCCTGGGCCTCGGTGCGTTGCAGGCTGCGGCTCTGGCTCGTCATCTCGCCAGCCTATGTCCCACATTCCAGCCGGCTGAGGGCAACCAGGGGCGACGGGGAGGCGTCTTAGATGCAGGCGCGCGTGTGCGTGCCGTCCTCGGGAGGAAGGCCCCGCCATGTCACTACCCACCGTCCAGCGTCGAGGGGCCACCCTGGTCGCCCTCGCGTCCACCCTCGGGCTGCTCCTGGCCGCCCCGTTCACGACGTCACCGGCGGTCTCGGTGCCGCCGGCCGGCGACTGCACCGCGGCGTTCCCGCTCGACGAGGTCGCGGCCGGCCAGGTCGTCCGAGGGCTGACCGTCGAGTCCGGCGTCACCCCCCAACCGTTCGACGGCGAGGTGCTGGGCGTCCTCGACGACGGCATCGGCGCCGGAGTCGACATGATCATGATGAGCCTCGACTCGCCGGCCATCCAGCGCGCCGGCGGCATCTGGCAGGGCATGTCCGGCTCACCGGTCTACGACGCCGCCGACGGCCGCCTCATCGGCGCCGTCGCCTACGGCCTCTCCTACGGCCCGTCGCCGATCGCCGGGATCACCCCCTTCGAGGACATGGACGACTACCTCGCCTCGGCCGCCCAGGGCCCGGGCCGGGTGCGGATCGGCCCGGCGATGGCGAAGCGGATCGCTCAGCACAGCGACGTCACCGCCCGACAGGCCGCGCAGGGCGCGCGCCACCTGCCGATGCCGCTCGGTGTCTCCGGCATCAGCGCGCACCGGCTCGCCGCGGCGAAGCAGCTGCCCTACGTCACCAAGGACGCCTACGTCGCCGGGCGCGCGAGCTCGTCGGCCGTACCCGCCGACATCGTGGCCGGTGGCAACATCGCGGCCTCGGTCGCCTACGGCGACGTCACCCTCGCCGGTGTCGGCACCGCGACCCAGGTCTGCGACGGCCGCGTGGTCGGCTTCGGGCACCCGATGTACTTCAGTGGCCCGGCCTCGATGAGCATGCACCCGGCCGAGGCGATCTACGTGCAGCCCGACTCCCTCGGCGCACCGTTCAAGGTCGCCAACCTGTCTGCGCCGGCGGGCACGATCACCGACGACCGGCTGACCGGCATCACCGGCACCTACGAGGTCCTCCCCAAGGCGACCACGGTCACCTCGGACCTCACCATGGGCGCTCGCCACCGCGTGGGGTCGACCCAGGTGACCGAGCCGCGCGCGGCGGCGGAGGCGACCTTCTACCAGCTGATCGGCAACCACGACCGGGTCGTCGACGGCGCCATCGCAGGCACCGAGACCCAGTCGTGGAGGATCACCGGCCGCGACGCCTCCGGGAAGCCGTTCGGCATCACCGTCGGCGAGCGCTTCACCTCGCGCGAGGACATCACCTACGAGGCCAGCGTCGCGCTGGCCGACCTCGTCTACGCGTTCACCACGCTGCCCGGGGTGACCGTGGACGCGGTCACCTCCACTGGCGCGGTCACGACCAGCACGGCGACGTACCGGCTCCGGGGCGTGCAGCAGCTGCGCCAGGGCCAATGGGTGCCCCTGGGCCGCAAGGAGCCGGCGCTCGCCAAGGCCGGCCGCAAGCTGTACCTGCGGGCGGTGCTGTCCGGTCCCGCCGGCCAGAAGCTGGTGCGCAGCACCTTCATCGTGCCCAAGCGCGCCTCCGGGATGCGCGGGATGGCGATGTTCGAGGGTGGAGGCTCTATCTACTCCGAGGGCGTCTCCGCCGAGTCGCTGCCGGGGCTGCTGAAGCAGCTCAAGGGCGCCGTGCGCAACGACGAGCTGACGGCCGCCTTGGGCCTGTCCGGCCGCGGCCCCGGTATCGAGCGCTCGCAGGTGCTCGGCCCGGTCGGCCTGGTGGTCGAGGGGTTCCGGCAGGTGCGCGTGATCGTGCGCTGATACGGCGCGCCTGACCCGCCGCGCCCGGGCCCGCCGTTTCGGTGGGTCCGGGCGCGCGAGGTTTGGTCACCCACCGCATGCGCGGGGGAGTGGAGCCTGCGGTTTGGTCACAAACCTGCGGTACTGGCCGGTAGAACCTGCGGTTTGTGACCAAACCGCGCGGGCTCGGGCCGCGGGGCTACAGCCGCACGAGCATCTTGCCGACGTTGTCACCGGAGTACAGGCCGCGGAACGCATCGACCATCGAGTCCAACCCGTCGACGAACGTCTCGCGGTAGACCAGGTCGCCGGCGGCCAGCCAGGCGCCGGCGTCACGGTAGAAGTCCGAGGCGGCCTCCTGGTGGTTGGAGACGGTGAAGCCGCGCAGGGTGAGCCGCTTGGTGACGATCATCATCAGGTTGCGAGGTCCCGGCTCGGGCGCCTCGGCGTTGTAGCCGGCGATCGCCCCGCACGCCGCGATCCGGCCGAAGTCGGCCATGTGGAAGATCGCTCCCTCGAGGTGCTCGCCGCCGACGTTGTCGAAGTAGACGTCGATCGGCGCGTGCGGCGCCAGCTGCTCGGCCACGGGTCCGTCGTGGTAGTCGAAGGCCGCGTCGAAGCCCAGCTCGTCGACCAGCCACGCCACCTTCTCTCGCGACCCGGCCGAGCCGACCACCTTCCCCGCGCCCAGCAGGCGCGCGATCTGCCCGGCCACCGAGCCGACCGCCCCGGCCGCACCCGAGACGTACACGGTGTCGCCCTCGCGCATCTCGGCGATGCGGGTGAGTCCCACGTACGCCGTGAGGCCGGGCATGCCGAGGACGCCGAGGTACGCCGAGGCCGGTGCGCGCCCGGTGTCGAGCGGCCGGGCGTGGGCGGCGGGCAGGACGGCGTGCTCGCGCCACCCCGCCATGTGCAGCACGGTGTCGCCGGGGCGGAGCCGGTCCGACCTCGACTCCTCGACCACGCCGACGGCGCCGCCGTCGAGCGGGGCGTCCAGCGCGAAGGGTGGGACGTAGGACTTCACGTCGTTCATGCGCCCGCGCATGTAGGGGTCGACGGAGAGGAACGTGTTGCGCACCAGCACCTCGTTCTCGCCGAGGTCCGGCAGGCTCACTTCGACGGTTCGGAAGTGCTCGGGACCCGGCAGCCCGGAGGGACGGGCGGACAGGTGGATCTCGCGGGTGTGCGTGGGCATGAGAGCGATCCTGCCAGGGTGGCGCAGCCCTGCGACCGGTGGCCGGGATCACGTCGCCGTGGAAGCCGCCACGGACCCGGCGGCCCTCTAGGATGTAAGGGGCGAGGGAGCCATCTAGCCATTACCGAACATGACCCGGAGTTCCGGGTCGAGAGGATGAATCACCATGATCATGCAGCTGCACCTGGCCCGAGGAGTCGTCAACGGACGGGTCCACTCCGACCAGGACCCCGTACAGCTGCGTGACGTGGAGCTCGCCTCCCGCGAGGCGCGGCGGGTGCGCCGCGCCGCCGCCCGCCGTACCCGCCAGCGCTGACCTGCCGCCGCCTGCTGACGGGCCGCTGCGGCTCTGCCGGCAAGCGGTTCTGGCAGGGTGGGCGTCATGACGACGCAGCCCGCCCCGGAGACCGGCCCCGACACCTGGCGCGGGATCGACCTGACCCGCATCGGCGAGGGCCGCTACAAGGCCACCAACGCCCGCGGCGGACTGGTGCCGATCGGCAGCGGCGGCGACGATCCCGACTTCACCCCGGTCGAGCTGCTCCTGGCCGCCCTGGCCGGGTGCGCGGCCGTCACCGTCGACGAGCTCACCAGCCGCCGCGCCGAGCCGCTGTCCTTCGACATGACCGCCGAGGGTCACAAGGTCCGCGACGACGGAGGCCAGCACCTCGTGGGTCTGACCGTCACCTTCGACGTCACCTTCCCCGAGGGTGAGGCCGGCGACGCCGCACGAGAGTTCCTGCCGCTCGCCGTCCGCAAGACGCACGAGCGCATCTGCACCGTCTCACGCACCGTGGAGCTGGGTACGCCGGTGACGTACACCGTCGCCGAGCCTCACGGCTGATGGCGGCTCCCCGGGTCGCCCCCTGGACCGAGGTGCCGCGCCAGGAGGGCCGGCGCTTCGTCGTCACCGGGGCCAACAGCGGCATCGGCTTCGAGACCGCCAAGGCCCTGGCCGCCCGGGGCGCCTGCGTCGTCCTCGCCGTGCGCAACCGGGCGAAGGGGAAGGAGGCCGCCGCGCGCATGACGGGCGACGTGGAGGTCCGCGAGCTCGACGTCTCCGACCTGGGCTCGGTACGCGCGTTCGCCGCCGACCTCGGCGAGGTGGACGTGCTGGTCAACAACGCCGGCGTCCTCGGCGTCCCCTTCGGGCTGAGCCCCGACGGCGTGGAGCTGCACCTCGCGACCAACCACCTCGGCCACTTCGCGCTGGCCAACCTGCTGCTTCCCCGGCTGAGCGACCGGGTCGTGGTGGTGGGCTCCCTGTCCCACCGCTCCGGGGTCCTGGACCTCGACGACCTGGACTGGCAGCGGCGCGGCTACTCGCCGTACGCCGCGTACGCGCAGTCCAAGCTCGCCACCCTGCTGTTCCTCGCCGAGCTCCAGCGCCGGCTGACCGCTGCCGGCTCGACGCTGCGGGCGACCGGCGCGCACCCCGGGTCGAGCGCCACCGCGATCACGGCCGGCACCGGCAACCGGCTCACGACCTGGGTCGGCTCCTGGGGACACGGCCTGGTCGGCATGCCGCCCTGGAAGGGAGCGCTGCCGATCCTCTACGCCGCCACCTTGGACGTCCCCGGCAACACCTACGTCGGCCCGCACCGGCTCGGGGAGATGAGCGGCTGGCCGGTCGGCGTCGGGCGCAGCCGCAGCGCCACCGACCCCGACCTCGCCAAGGCCCTCTGGGAGGTCTCCGAGTCGCTCAGCGGGGTCACCTTCCCGCTGGCCTGAGCCCGTGGTTTGGTCACAAACCGCACGTCCGGGCGGGCAGCACCCGCGGTTTGTGACCAAACCGCGCCGTTGACGCCGGGCCGCGCAGGTCGACAACCCCGCACGATCAGGCGCGCATCACTCGACGGTGATGTCCTCGATGACGACGGGGACGACGGGCTGGCCCTCGGGGGCGCCGCCGGCGACACCCTTCTCGGCGATGTCGGTGAGGATCTTGAGGTCGTCCTCGTCCACCTGGCCGAAGACCGTGTAGTCGCTGGGGATGGCCCAGCGGCCGTGGACGAAGAAGAACTGCGACCCGTTGGTGTCGGGGCCGGCGTTGGCCATCGCCATAGTTCCGGGCGGGTACTCCTCGTCGCCGCTCAGCTCGTCCGCGTAGCTGTATCCCGGCCCGCCGCTGCCGGTGCCGGTCGGGTCGCCGCACTGCAGCACCTCGACGGCCACGGCGTCCCCGACGGTCAGCCGGTGACAGGACGTCCCGTCGTAGTAGCCCTGCGCCGCCAGCGAGGTGAACGAGTTGACCGTGCACGGCGCCCGCTTCGCGTCGAGGGTCACGTGCAGGTCCCCGGCGGAGGTGACGATCGTCGTCTTGACCTCCCCGTCGTACGCCGCGCGGTCGGCCGGCAGGTCGACGGAGGACGACGCGCCGGGGGCAGGCTCGTAGGTGCACGGCGCGCCGTCGGGATTGGTCGGCTGCGTCGAGGAGGAGTCGGAGGTGTTCTCGTTCCCCGTGTCGTCACCGCACCCGGCGAGGCCGGCCATCAGGACTGCGGCCGCGAGGGCGGCGAGGGGTCGCGTGAGCATGGGCACGATCGTAGGGGAGCGGCCCGGCGCCGCGATCGCCCCCGTTCGTTGGCATCGCGGCCTAGGTTGTGGGCATGCAGCTGGGAGTGCACTACGCCAACTTCAGCCACCAAGACTGGCAGCACCGGCTCGAGGACCGGCTCACCGAGACCGCCCGCGTGGCCGACCAGGGCGGGGTCTCGCTGTTCACCGTGATGGACCACTGGTTCCAGATGGAGCAGCTGGGCGGCCCGATCGAGCCGATGCTCGAGGGCTACACCACGCTCGGCTACCTCGCCGCCGTGACCGAGCGGATCCGGCTGAGCCTGCTGGTCACCGGGGTCACCTACCGCCACCCGGGCCTGCTGGCCAAGACCGTCACCACGCTCGACCGCCTCTCGCGCGGCCGGGCCGTGCTCGGCATCGGCGCCGCCTGGTACCAGCGCGAGCACGACGGACTCGGCGTGCCGTTCCCCAGCACGGGGGAGCGGTTCGAGCGCCTCGAGGAGACCCTGCAGGTCTGCCGCCAGATGTGGAGCGACGACGACGGGGCCTACGACGGCACCCACTACCGCCTCGCGGAGACCGTGTGCGTCCCGCCGCCGGTGCGCCCCTCGGGTGTGCCGGTGCTGATCGGAGGCTCGGGGGAGCGCAAGACCCTCCGCCTGGTCGCCAGGTACGCCGACGCGTGCAACCTGTTCGGGGAGCCGCCGGAGGTCGTGAGCCACAAGCTGGACGTCCTGCGCCGCCACTGCGACGACGCCGGTCGCGACTACGACGCGATCGAGAAGACGATGATCGCCACCGCCGACCCGGTCGGCGAGACCGACGACTTCCTCGCCTCCATGCAGCAGTACGCCGCCCTCGGGATCAGCCTGGTCACCACGGTCCCGGCCGCGGACGACCCGGTCGCGTGGACCAGCGAGGTGTGCGAGCGGGTGCTGCCCCGGCTGGCCGAGCTCTGAGCCGTGCCGTCGCACCGGCTGAGCCTCGGTGGCGGGCTGCTGCTCGCCGCCCTGGTGGTGAGCGGGTGTGGCGGCTCCAGTGACGCCGAGGGTCCTCAGCCGCGCCGCACCGGCAGCCCCGAGGGCTCGCCCGCCCCTCCCACGAGCAGCCCCACGCCCACCGCCACCAGGTCCGCGGACGAGCCCGAGCCGCCGTACCAGGTCAGCGACGGGCGCCCCCGGCGGGCGACGGTGACCATCCCCGCACTGGGGCTGCGCGAGCTCCGCGTGGTGCCGTACCGCGGTGTCACCGACGACGCGCCCGGCACCGAGATCCAGAACCGCGGGCACGCCGCCAGCCCGTTCGGGCCGCGCGGGGGAGTGGGGCCGGGCGGCGTCGGCAACTACCAGGTCACCGCGCACCGCACCTCGTCCAGCCGGGCGTTCGAGCGGCTGCCCGAGGTCCGCCGCGGCGACCGGGTGGTCGTCCGCGCCGGAGGCGTCGACTACGTCTACCGGATCACCGGCACCCGGGAGACGTCGTTCCGCTCGCCGCGGTCTCTGCGCGAGCAGCGGGCCGCCGTGCCGGGCCGCCCGGGCGTCACCGCGACCCGAGCGATGATCACGCTGTCGACCTGCGCGACCCAGGAGGACCACGCCGTGGGGAACTACTGGGCCGACGAGTTCGACAACCCCGAGCACCGCATCGACAAGATCGGCGTGCTGGTGGAGAGTCGCCGCCGGGGCTGAGCGGAGGGCGTTAGCGTGCGCGCATGGCCCCGCGTCCCGGCGACGTCGTCTCGCTGCGCGAGGCGACCCGTGCCTGGTTCCTGATCTCGCTGCAGACCTTCGGCGGTCCGGCCGGGCAGATCGCGGTCATGCAGCGCACGCTCGTCGACGAGCGCCGGTGGATCGGCCAGCAGCGGTTCCTGTTCGCGCTGTCCTACTGCACGCTCCTGCCCGGCCCCGAGGCCCAGCAGCTCGCGACGTACGTCGGCTGGCTGCTCAACGGCGTACGCGGTGCCCTGGTCGCGGGGGTGCTGTTCGTGCTGCCCGGCGTGGTCTCGCTGCTGGCGCTGTCGGCGATCTACGTCGCCTATGGCGACACCTCGGCCGTCGAGGCGGTCTTCCTCGGGCTCGCGCCCGCGGTCGTGGCGATCGTCGTGCAGGCGGTGGTCCGCCTCGGGTCGAGGGCGCTGACCCATCCGGCGCTGTGGGCACTGGCCGGGGTCGCGTTCGTGGCACTCACGGTCTTCGGCGTGCCGTTCCCGGTCGTGGTGCTCGCCGGCGCAGTGGCCGGCTGGCTGCTCGGCCGTGCCGTACCCGGGCTCGCCACCAGGCCCGCCGCGTCCGCCGCCGACGACGCACCACCGCCGCTCGTCAGCGACGATGCCTTGCACGCCGAGCGGCCGTCCGGCCGCCGCTCGGCGCTGGTCCTGGCTGTCGGCCTCCCGCTGTGGATGCTGCCGGTCCTGGTGGCAGGCCTGCTCGCCGGGCGGGACAGCGTCTACGTCGACCAGGGTCTGTTCTTCTCCGGAGCCGCCGTCGTCACCTTCGGCGGCGCCTACGCGGTGCTCGCCTACGTCGCCCAGCAGGCCGCCAGCGTCTACGGATGGCTGGCGCCGGGGGAGATGGTGCGAGGGCTGGCGCTCGCGGAGACGACCCCGGGGCCGCTGATCATGGTGGTCCAGTTCGTCGCCTTCGTCGGCGCCTACCGGGACCCCGGCGGTCTCGACCCATGGCTGGCGGCCGTCCTCGCCGCGCTGCTGACCACCTGGGTCACCTTCGTGCCCTGCTTCCTGTTCATCCTGCTCGGCGCCCCGTACGTCGAGCGGCTGCGCGGCAACCGTGCCCTGTCGAGCGCGCTGACCGGCATCACCTCCGCCGTCGTCGGCGTCATCGCCAGCCTCGCGGTCTACTTCGCCGTCCACACCCTCTTCTCCGACACGCGCCGGGAGAGCGCCGGACCGCTGTCGCTCGAGCTGCCCGTCCTCGGCTCGCTGCAGTGGTCGGCCGTGGCCATCACGGCCCTCGGCTGCCTGCTCGTCTTCTGGCGGCGCTGGGGGGTGCTGCGCACGATGGCGGCATGCACGGTGGCCGGGCTCGCGTGGAGCCTGGCCACCGGGCGGCTGTGAGGAGCGCCGTCAGCAGCGCGGGATCATCGAGAGCGGGACGCCCCCGCCCGCCGCAGGACCGTTGATCTCGCCGACCAGCGTGCCCAGCGAGTCGCCGGCCTGCACGGGCATCTGGCGGGTGGGGGACAGGCGACCCTTCTGGGCGACGACGCCGTAGTAGACGGTCTTGCCGCCGCGCTTGCGGAACAGGCCGCCGCGGTGTGCGTGCTTGCCCTGCCAGTTGTTCACCCGCAGGCGCACCGCGGCGCCGTTGGCGGTGCGACACGTCTGGAGCTTGGCGCCGTGGACGTTGGTCACCGTCGACCAGGCGGCGCTCGCGGGGGACTGCGTGAGCCCGACGAGCACGCCGGAGGCCACGGTCAGAGCCAGGGTCGTGGACAGGGACCGGAGGGGGGAGAGCGTCATGTGCCCACCCTTCCCCGGAGCGCCCGAGCCACACCCACGGTCGCCGGGCCGATCGCCGCCGCTGACGGTCGGGTAGGGCTAAGGTCTGCGCCGGTCAGGTCGCGGCGTACCTCGCGACCATGGTCCGCACTGCCTCGTCGACCACCTCGGCGACGCGTACGGCGCCGACCTCCCACCCGGGCACCAGAAGCGTCGGCCAGAAGACGTAGTTGGAGATCATCCCCAGGAAGTGGGTGGCTGCGAGGTCGACGTCCTCGACATGGACCGTTCCTGCGCTGTGCTCACTGAGGAGGTAGCGGCGAACGGAGTCGAAGTAGGGCATCTTCCCCTGGGCGAACTGCGCCTGCGCCAGCTCGGGGAACCGCGGCAGCTCGGCGATCACGATCCGGAACAGGTCGCTCATCTGCGGCCGGCCCAACAGCTCGGCGTAGCGGCGCCCGAGGGTGCCGAGTCCCTCGACGACGTTGCCCGCCGCGGGAAGATCCTGCTCGTCGGCGATCGACCAGGACTCGGTGACGATCGCGTCGAAGAGGGCTGCCTTCGTGGGGAACTGCTTGAACAAGGTGGCCCTCGAGACCCCCGAGCGCTCGGCGATCCGCGCCAGCGACGTGCGGTCGTAGCCCAGCTCCAGGAACAGCGAGGTCGCAGCCGTCACGATCACCGTGCGTTTCTCTTCGGCGACGCGCTGGTGGTACGTGGTCCGGACGTTGCTCATGGCGTCCGAGCATACGAGGTGAGTGGCTTGACTCACCATCGGACTCGGCATAGTGTCCAGCCAAGAGGTGAGTCACGCGACTCACCACTCGCCCCTGGCGTTCAGCACGTCACTCCGGCCAGCCTTCTGCGCACCGAAGGAACCTTCATGACTCGTTTCCACCACCAGACCGTGCTCGTGACCGGCGGCCAAGGCTCCAGCCACGTCCGCGCCTTCCACGCCGAGGGAGCCAACGTGATGATCGGCGACATCGAGGCCGAACGCGGCTCCGCACTCGCAGACGAACTGGGGGACCGTGCTCGCTTCACCCGGCTCGACGTCACCGATGAGAGGTCCTGGGCCGCCGCCGTCGCTGCCGCGGAGAAGACCTTCGGCAGCCTCGATGTGCTCGTGAACAACGCCGGTGTTCAGAACCCCCCGGCGCCGATCGAGAGCACGGAGCAGACCACGTGGTCGCGCATCCTGGACATCAACCTCACGGGCACGTTCCTCGGCATCAAGGCAGCTGCACCCGCGCTGCGCCGCGCGACAGGGGGAGTGATCGTCAACATCTCCTCCACCATGGGCTTGGGCGGTACCGCCCACTACGCGCCGTACGTCGCCAGCAAGTGGGCCGTGCGGGGGCTCACCCAGACTGCAGCGCTCGAGCTCGGCCGCGATCGGATCCGTGTGAACACCATCCATCCAGGGGTGATCGCCACGCCCTTCATCCACGAGCCGGCGGTCGGCGCTACCGCCGCGATCTCGGACTTCTACTCACCCGGGCCCTTCGCCATCCCCAGACTGGGGGAGCCGGACGACGTGACCCGGCTTCTGCTGTTCCTCACCTCTGCGGACGCCTCGTTCATCACGGGCGCGGAGTACGTCATCGACGGGGGACTGCTCCTGGGCCCCGCCCTCCAGGCCGAGCCCGCATGAGCACGCCACCGGGAGACCGTGCCCACGACGTGGAGGAGGAGGCCTCCATCTCGCACCTGCCGGAGCCCATTCGGCGAGCCATCGAGATCACACCTGCCGCGGGCACGGCGGAGAGGATCATCGACATCACGACGTGGGGACGACGCACGGGCCTGCCCCGCCGCATCGAGATCTTCTTCTACCGATCCGCGGGCAGGACTTACCTCTGCAGCGGGGCAGGCGGCGCTGCGACCGACTGGCATGCGAACCTGCTGGCCAACCCCGACTTCACCTTCCACCTCAAGAACGGGATCAGAGCAGACCTGCCCGCCCGGGCGACGCCGGTCACCGACCTCGGGGAGCGCCATGCCGTGCTGGCCGAGATCGTCGCCGACCTCAACCAGCCCCACGACCCGGGCACCATCAGGCCGACGCGGCTCGACGAGTGGGCCGACAGCCGACTGATGCGCGTCGACTTCTGACCGATGCGGCCACGTCCGCGGGAAGTGCGGCACGCCGCGCCGCGCGAGAGCTAGGAGTCTTCCGGCCGCACGGCCTCCACGAGCAGGTACGGGACGCCGACGAAGGCCGAGCTGCCCGGCAGGTCCGGGTCGAACATCGGTGGCACCGGCCGGCCCAGCGCGGCGGCCAGCTCGTCAACACCTGTCGCAGAGACGTGCCAGCCGCGACCGGCCAGCCAGCGGGCCGGCTCCGGTCCCTGCCCGTCCGGCAGCAGGGTGCTGAGGTCGTCCCCGGTCCGTGCGTACAGCTCGCGCATCACCGGCGAGCGGAAATGGGCCGGGAAGACCTGCTCCAGCCCGATCCGGCTGCCCGGGGCGGACGCCGCGTGCAGCTGTTCCAGCAGCCGCTCCACGGCGTCCGGCGGCAGCCAGCCGAGCAGCCCCTCGACCAGCCACACCGTCGGCAGCGCGGGGTCGAAACCAGCCGCGACCAGTGCCCCGACCCAGTCCTCCCGCAGGTCCGCCGCGACCGTCGTCCGCACGCACCGCGACTCGGAGCCGACCCGGGCGAGCACGTCGGCTTTGAAGGCGAGCACCGGCTCAGTGTCCACCTCGTACAGCGTGGTCCCGGCCGGCCAGTCCAGCCGGTAGGCCCGTACGTCGAGCCCGGCGGCCGGGATCACCGCCTGACGGCAGCCGGCCCGCCCGGCCACGTCGTCCAAGAATCGGGTGCGCAGCGCGAAGATGTCGCCCGTCAGGGAGGCGGGGCCGGACATCTCCGCCGCCGTTGCGGGATCGAATCCGTACGCGGCGGTGAACTCGCCAGCCAGTCGGTCCTCGAAGAGCCGGTCCGGCCGCGCCGTCTCTGCCGCTCGTGCGGCGGCGGGATTGAGCCCGGTGGCTCCGACAGGGGGAAGCTCGGCCATCGTGAGAATCTAGCAACTGTCCGTCTCACCGCGCTCGTGGTCGCAGTCCGACGGCGGACAGCCCCCATTCGAGTACAACCTGACATAATGTCAGTTATCGGCGGTATTGGACGGGTGTGTCGAAAGGGACGCGGCGCGCTCAGCGTCTGGTCTCGTACCTCGTCACCAGCACCCCGTGTGGAAACGTCCGGGTCTCCACCAGGTCGAGGTTCACCCAGTTGTCCAGGGCCGTGAAGAACGGCGTACCGCCGCCCACCAGGACCGGCACGGTGGCCAACACGTACTCGTCGATCAGCCCGGCTCGCATGGCCGCCGCGGCAAGGGTGGCGCCGCCGACGTCCAGCGGGCCACCGTCCTCGGCCTTGAGTCGGGTCATCTCGGCGACCGCGTCGCCGCTGAACAGCCGGGTGTTCCAGTCGACCGGGGTGGGCGTCGAGGAGAACACCACCTTGGGCATGTCCCGCCAGCGGCGGGCGAACTGCTCCTCCGCGGGTGTGACGCCAGGCTGCTGGTCGGCGGTCGGCCAGTGGGAGCTCATCGTCTCCCACAACTTGCGCCCGTACAGCGCCACGCCGGTCGCTCCCACCCGGTCGGACCACCACTGGAACAGCTCGTCGCTCGGCGCGCTCCAACCGATGTCGTCACCGGGTGCGGCGATGTAGCCGTCCAGGCTCAGGTTCATGCCAAAGGTCAGTTTCGCCACGGCGTCATCCTCCATATGAGTCGATCCTCGGCGCCTACAGACCAGTGCGCGTCGCAAGAGTCATCGGTGTCTGCGTAGAGGATCACCGGCGCTGCTGGACAGAGCCCCGCGGGGTGGTGGGCTTTGAGGTGATCCTCAGTGCCTACACGTCGCTGCTCTCGATGGCGGCGACGGAGTCAGTATCGCTGGTGTCGTAGAGCTTGGCCATAGACCCCTCGGACAGGTAGCGGCGGTCGCCGGCGATCCACTCGTCGTGCATGTCGATCAGCACCGCCCCGACAAGGCGGATGACCGCGGCGGCGTTGGGGAAGATGCCCACGACCCGGGAGCGGCGCTTGATCTCCTTGTTGACCCGCTCGAGGGGGTTGGTGGACCAGATCTTGCGCCAGTGCTCGCGCGGGAACGCAGTGAACGCGAGCACCTCGGCCTTCGCGTCGTCCATCAGGGGCCCGAGCTTGGGAAACCGGGCGGCGAGCTCGTCGCGGGTCTTGTCCCACGCCGCGTGGACGTCCTCGGCGGTGGGTTGGGCAAAGATCATCCGGAACGCAGTCGCCACCAGCTCGGCCTGGCCCTTGGGCACGTGCGCGAGCAGGTTGCGGGCGAAGTGGACCCGACACCTCTGGTGCGCGACACCCTGGAAGGCCCGCTTCAACGCCTTGACCAGGCCGGAGTGCTGGTCGCTGATCACCAGCCGCACCCCGGCCAGGCCGCGTTGCTTGAGGCTGAGCAGGAAGCTGCGCCAGAAGATCTCGTCCTCGCTGTCACCGACGTCCAGGCCGAGGATCTCTCGCTCGCCGGTCGCGGTGACGCCAGTGGCGACGATGACGGCCATCGACACGACCTGGCCGCCCTTGCCCGGGGCGTTGCGGACGTGGAGGTAGGTCGCATCCAGGTAGATGTAGGGGAACTCGACGTGATCCAGAGTCCGGGTGCGGAACGCGCCGACGGTCTCGTCCAGGCCGGCGCAGATCCGCGAGACCTCGGACTTGCTGATCCCGGCCCCGCCCATCGCTTCGACCAGGTCGTCGACGCTGCGGGTGCTGATGCCGTGGACGTAGGCCTCCATCACCACCGCGTACAACGCTTGGTCGATGCGGCGGCGGGGCTCGAGGATGATCGGGAAGAACGACCCCTTGCGCAGCTTCGGGATCCGCAGCTCGACGTCGCCGGCCTTGGTGGTCAGCATCCGCGGCCGGTGGCCGTTGCGCTCAGTGACGCGGCCATCGGTGCGCTCATACGGTGCGGCACCGATCCGTTCGGCGGCTTCGAGCTCAATCAACTCCTGAAGCGCGACCCGGACCGAGTCGCGGACCAGATCGGCGCCATCACCGGCACGGAACGCCTCGAGGAGTTCGGACAGGGCAGACTGTGGCAAGGCCATCGGTGGCTCTCCTTCAATGTGTCTCTTGGTCGATACACACCGAAGATCCCGCCGATGGCCGTCTACGTCTTCACGCCTCGCCGCCAGCCCTCAAACCCCACCACTCCCCGGGACTCTCCTCGCTGCTGCTCCACGAGGTCACTCACGGTGCCTGCGGTCACTGAATGTGGCCACAATTTCGCGACTCCCCTGATGCCTCAAGAGTCGCAGCCCAGCGACGTCGTAGAGCCGTGTCACCCGAAAGCGGGAAGCCGACCGGCGATGACGCCCGATCCCGGCGGCACTGGTGCCCGCCCCGTGCCGATGAGGGTGGCATCAAGGTCGGTCCAGGTGGTCGGCACACGCTGGTCAGCCAGCGCCTCGATCGTCGCCCGAGCCAGTCTCAGAGCGCTGGCAGGCGCAGGCTCGTCGGAGAGGAGGTCGAGCTGATGCACGACGACTTCGACGGCCCAGACGGTGAGGAAGTCGCCGGCCGTGAACACATGCCCTTCCCATAGGTATCGCCTGTCTTGGCACACCTGCACGCCTCGCATGAGTGCTGAGGAGACGTCATGCAGCTGGGCGGTCGCCAAGGACGGTCGTGCGTACGCCGCGCTGCGTCGGCGCTGGGACATCAGCGTGGGCACCGGGTCGTCCGTTGCGTACTGGGTCGCGAAGGCGGACCAGTAGGTCGCGGCGTCGACAGTGGGCTCCGATTCATCCACCGAGACCAGCCCACCGAGCATCTCCTGCCATCCGGCCAGCACGTGCACCGCCACGTCCAGGCGGGTCCACCCGTGACATCGAGAGACGTCGAGGAGGTCGTACTCGCTGAACGCGTCGACCGCCCGCACGAACGCCTCGATGGACTCTGCGCATGCGGTGCGACCCTCCTCGAGGGCAACGGTCAGTCCCATAGCCGCACCCTAGCCATCAGGCGGTCCGGGCAGCGCCTGCTCCCGGCTCATGCGGCTACAGGTCCAGCAGCAGCGCGATCGTCTCGCGAACCTCGCCGAGGACGGCCGGGCCGACGTTGCCGGTGCGCTCGTGGATCCGAGTCATGGCCACGGACCGAACGCGCTGGCACTGCGCGGACGACGCGTCGGTCAGCCGGTTGTCCTGGTCTGGCTCGATGACCACCTCGGCGGCGCTCTGGCGAATCGTCCGAGTCAGGGGCACGACCTGGACCACGTTGGGTCCACCCCGCAGGATCCGGTGAGCAGTCACGACGATGGCCGGCCGACGAAGTCCAGCCTCGCTTCCTGCTGGCATGCCGAGATCGAGGGTGACGACGTCACCCGGCGTCAGCATCGAGCCACGCCGTCTCTTCGTCGTCGAGGTCCCCCGCCAGATCTCGCGCCATAGCGTCCTGGCGGAGCGCTCGAAGCGCCTTGCTCACCGTCTCGTCGATCGTCTCGTGCCGCTCGGCCGCCAGCCGAGTCACGCGCGCATGAGTCTCTCGGCTGATGCGGATCGTCGTCGTCTCTGCCATGCGGTCATCGTACGGCGCTGTAGACAAATTCGTCTACAATGGTGCGCCGCGTCTGTGCTCACCTACGGGCCCACTCACTCCCCTGATACTCCGTGAGCCGGATCAGCTCGCGGTCGATCTCCCCCAGCGATCCCACCGCCTCGCGGACGGCTCGCGCCCGATCATCTGCAGCAGCAGCGCCCGCGCCGCCGATCGTGCCGACCGTGACGAGCGAGGCGACCGCCACCTTCCAGGCAGCACGCCCCGGCCGCGTCCGGGGTGCGCTCGTGGCCGCCACCTGTCGCCACAGGGCCGCCTGCTCCCCCACGGTGAAGGCCGGGACCTCGGGTGGGGCCCCGCGGATCGCGCGTCCGTGCGCCGCCGACCACTCGACGTCGCTGTGCTGGGTAGCCATGCGTCCTCCTCCAGAGATGCTGTCACTCCTGAGGTGTCGGCGCGTTACGGATGCATGCTCCGCATGCCCGAAAGCGTCGCCTGGAACCTGCGGGCCGGCCAGGCCACGGACCCAAAGGACCCGGGCCCTTCGGCGCAGATGGCACCGCTCGCCAGGGCCGAACTTCCCTTCAGGGCTGGCAGTGCGCGTCCTAGCGTCGACGCACGCCCACGCCGCACCGCGTCGTGGGCAGGACCAGCCGAGTCGGAAGCAACGTGGAGGCCGCACTGTGTGCACTGCAACGAACTACACCGCCAAGGACCACTACTTCGGGCGCAACCTGGACCTGGAGTTCTCCTACCACGAGGCGGTCACCATCACCCCGCGGAACTTCCCGTTCCCGTTCCGCAGGGTCGACGATCTCACGACCCATCACGCCATCGTGGGGATGACGACCGTGGCCGACGGCTACCCCCTCTACTACGACGCGACCAACGAGAAGGGGCTGAGCATGGCGGGGCTGAACTTCCCCGGCAACGCCGACTACAAGCCCGAGACGCCGGGGAAGAACAACGTCACGCCGTTCGAGTTCATCCCGTGGATCCTCGGGCAGTTCGAGACGGTAGCCCAGGCCCGGGAGGCCCTGGAGGAGATGGTGCTGGTCGACATCCCCTTCAGCCCGGAGTTCCCGCTCTCCCCCCTGCACTGGATCATCTCCGACCGCAACGAGTCGATCACGGTGGAATCAGTCAAGGACGGGCTGCGGGTCTACGACAACCCGGTGGGCCTGTTGACCAACAACCCGACCTTCGACATTCAGCTGTTCAACCTCAACAACTACGTGAGCATGTCGACCACCGAGCCGGAGAACCACTTCTCCAAGGAGCTGCACTTCGACACCTACAGCCGAGGCCTGGGGGCGGTCGGTCTGCCCGGTGACCTCTCCTCGATGTCCCGGTTCGTCAAGGCGGCGTTCACGGCGATGAACTCGGTGTCCGGCGAGACCGAGTCCGAGGCCATCAGCCAGTTCTTCCACATCCTCGGGTCGGTCGAGCAGCAGCGTGGCTGCGTGGCACTCGGCGACAAGTTCGAGATCACCATCTACTCCTCGTGCTGCAACACCGACAAGGGCATCTACTACTACAAGACCTACGAGAACAGCCAGGTCACGGCGGTCGACATGCACCGCGTCGACCTCGACTCCGACGCCCTCGCGACGTATCCGCTGATCACCGGGCAGCAGATCCTGGAGCAGAACTAGCGGCGCTCGTCCCAGGTCAGAGGATCAGGACCACGTCCTGCGGCAGGGCCCGGGCCAGTGCGCCGTCGAAGGTGGCCAGCACCCCGTGGCGGTGTCGGGCCAGCGCCGCGAGGTAGGCGTCGGTCACCTGCCGGTGACCGACGACGTGAGCGAGGTCCGCGTCGCGGTACGACAGCTCGGCCGGCCAGAACTCACATCGCTCGCTGGCGTGCAGAGCATCCAGCAGGCCCGTCGCCGCCGAGGGCGGTGCTCCCAGACGCACCAGGAAGCGCACCAGCGAGCCTTCGACGACGGGACACACCGCGATGCGGTCGACCCCGGCAGCCCAGGAGGTGGCGCGCTCATGGTGCTCGTGGTCGGTGAGCGTGAGCGCGATGAGGGCGTTGGCGTCGAGCAGGTAGGTGCCGCTCACTCGTCGTCCAAGGCCTCGGCCACGTCGTCGGCGCTCACGCGCCTTCCCAGGCTCAGAGTAGGAAGGCCGCTGACGGGGTCGGTCGAGACTCGGGCCGGCTCCCCCAGGGACGCGAGACCGCGGATCGTGAGGTCGGCGAGAGTGGCCGACAGGGACTGGCGTCGCTCCGCCGCGATCCGCCTGGCGCGCTCGTGGACCTCCGCAGGCAGGTCGACCGTGGTCCTCATGGATGCATCATACCTGCATCACGATGATGCATCCTGCCCGTCGGATCAGGAGCCGAGGGTCGAGTACCGCTCCCCCACGCGGTACGTCGCCACGCCCAGCGTCGAGTCGCTCTGGCCGTAGTAGGCGAACCAGGTGCCCTGGAACTGGACGAGTCCCTCGACGAACGTCACGTTGGAGACCAGGCCGTGCCGGTCCTCGTACGTCGACGGCTCCAGCCAGGGACGCTTCAGCTCGGCGAGGATCGTCCCGGGATCGGCGGGGTCGAGCAGCAGCTGGCCGGCGGTGTAGCGCACGGTGCCGTCGTCGAACGCCACCGCGGCGTTGTGGATCAGCAGGATCAGGCCGTTGTCGGTCACGATCGGCGGGGGCCCCACCTCCACGAGGAAGTCGCCGAACGTCCCGGCCGGCGTGGGGACCATCACCGGCTCGTCCTGCGAGCACGGCTCCCAGCGCAGCAGGTCCTCGGACCAGGCGTAGTAGATCGACCCCTCCCCGAAGTACATGAGGTAGCGCCCGTCCACCGGCTCGGCCAGGATCCCGCCGGCCTTGCTCCACGGGCCGGGCACGCCGTTGCCCTGGGGCAGGAAGGTGTTGAAGTCGGCGAACATCGGGCCGTGCTTGGTCCAGGTCACCAGGTCCGTCGACGTCGCCAGGCACAGTCGGGCGTTGGCCCGGTCCCAGCCGGTGTAGGTGAGGTAGTAGGTGCCGTCGACCTCGGTCACGCGCGGGTCCTCGGCGCCGTATCGGTCGTAGTCCTCACTCGGCGAGAGGACCGGCTCGCGATGCCGCTCGAAGTGGAGGCCGTCGTCGCTGGTGGCGAGGCCGACGTGGGAGACGATGTCGTCGGAGTGGGCGCGGTAGAGCAGCGCGACCCGGCCCTCGCGCACCACCGCCGCGGGGTTGTAGACGCTGGCGGACTCCCAGCCGTCCCCCTGGGGTCGCAGGATCGGGTTGTGCTCGTACGGCGTGAACGGGCCGAGCGGGAAGTGCGTGCTCATGTCTCTCACCTCGCAGGTCGACGGTACGGCGAAGGGCTCAGCGCATGACCAGGGCGAATCCCCCGGCCGGGACGACGACCGGCACCGCCCGCGCCCGGGTCCACCGCTGGGCCACGAGCCGGCCACGCCGGTCGTAGGAGCGCACCACCGCACGGCCGCGACCCGCCACCCGGACGACGACGTGCTCCGGGCGGCGCGAGACGCTGGACAGCAGGGCGGTGCCGCGAGCCCGGCTGCGCAGCACCAGCCGCGACACGACCGGCACGACCATGACGGCGTCCAGCTTGGCGGGGGCGCCGTCGGTCGCCGTCCGGGCGGTCAGGCGGGTGGCGCCGGCGGACATCAGTCGCGCCATGGTCACCGGCAGGAGCGCGCCGGCAGCCGGTGAGGCGCCCTGGCGTCCGACCCGGCCCGAGCGGGCCTCGCCGAGCACCGTCCGGCCGGCGCGCAGCGTGGTCACCGCGTCGCTGCCGGGCCGCAGATCGAGCACCGGCAGCACCAGCGACCGGCCTAGGGTCCGTACGTCGAAGCCTGCCGTGCCGCCGTCGCCGAGCGCGACGTAGCCGGTGCCGCCGTAGAGCGACTCCCCGGTCCACAGCGACGCGGGCGTCCGCACCGTGGCGTCCCCGCTCAGTGACGCGTCCTCCGCCTCCAGGGTCTGAGTCCCACGCCGGCCGGTGATCTCCGCGACCCGGGCGGCCGCCCGGATCCGCGGGTGCGCGTCGAGCGCGATCATCGACAGCAGCCCGTGGATCGTCGACTCCGCCCCGGAGTTGCGGTTGACCTCGCCGGTGGCCGAGATGCCGTCGAAGGTGCGCCCCGTGGCCGGGTCGTACATCCGCTCCCCCGCCGGGTTGGCCCCGAAGTACCAGGCCGCGACGACGCCGGCCAGGTCACCCGCGGCTCGCCGTCCGGTGACCTCGCGCGTCGCGAGCAGCGACTGCAGCCGGGAGTCTGCTCCGTAGGCGATCTGCGAGGCGTCGCCGCGGGTGGGCATCCGGCCGTTGTCGGGGCCGCCGGAGGTGAGCAGCCACGGGTCGAAGCCGAACGAGTCGGAGGCCGCGACCCTGGCCAGCGCCGGGTCCTGCAGCACCCGCGAGGCACGGGCCAGGGCGGCCGGCATCTGGGAGCCCCACGCGTGCCAGAGCGAGCGGGACAGGGCCCAGGGACGCACCCCGCCGAACGGCCAGGCCCGGGCGTCTCCCCCGCGCAGCATGGCGACCCCCTCGGCGAGCTTCGCCAGGGCGGCGCGGGCGCGACCCGCGCGAGCGCCACCCACCGCCTCGACGTACGCCGAGAGCCCGAGCACCGCCTCGGCGCTGGCGTCGGCTCCGTCGGCGATCAGCCAGGCCGGGCCGCGCTGGCCGTCCACGACCAGGCGGTCGCCGTAGCGGTCGAGCACCTGGCGCCGCACCGCGTCGACCGAGAGCAGCAGTCGTCGGCGCAGGAAGGCCGCGAACGCCGGGTCCTCGCCGGCGAAGGCGGCGTACCCCTCCCCCAGCGCCCAGATCGTCCGGGCCACCCAGTAGGACGCGTCGCTGTCGGAGGGGTCCGGGAGCTCGACGGGCTCGGCGCTCGGGTTGAGCGTGCCGTCGGGCTGCATCCACAGCACGACGTTGCCGGCGTCGGGACCGCTGGAGGTCTGCAGGTAGGTGAGGCCGCGGAGCATCGCGTAGGCCCGGTCGCGGCTGTCGTCGTCGCCGGTCTGTCGCCAGTGGCGCAGGTAGACGACGGCGGCGCGGCTGACGTCGTCGGCGTTGAACGCGCCCTGCCCCCAGGTGTCGGTGGCCGCGTCGTAGTCACCGCCGCCGACGTGGCGGTAGCTGCCGTCGCCCTCGGGCTCGGCGTAGGTCCACAGGACGCCGACCTCCGGCTCCTGGGCGAGTCGGTACGTCGTGTGCCGCGGCTGGGCGGGCGGCGCCACCTCGACGCTCAGCCAGTCGAGGTGCGCGAGGTTGGTCAGCCGCGTCGCCGCAGGCCGGGCGGCGGGTGGTGCGTCGGCCGAGGCCGGCGGCACCGCGGTGAGGGTGGCGAGCGTGGCGAGCGCCGCCAGCGCCGCGGAGGTCTTCGTCGGGCGGGTCATCGTGACTCCTCGCGGGTCGGTCGTGCGTCGGGGCTCACCCCTTGACCCCCGACCCGAGGTCGGAGGAGGTGAACCGCTTCTGGAAGGCGACGAACAGGGCGACGGCGGGTGCCGCCAGCACGACGGAGCCGGCGAGGATCGCGCCATAGGGGTTGGCCGCGCGGCCGGCGACGTTGCTGATGTAGTTGGCCAGGGACACCGCGAGCGGCTGCATGCCGGTGTCCTTGGTGACCAGGAACGGCCACAGGAACTCGTTCCAGGGGCCGATGAAGGTGAGCAAGACCGCCGTCACCAGGGCGGGCCGCACCAGCGGCAGGGCCACCGACCACAGGATGCGCAGCTCGCTGGCGCCGTCCAGGCGCGCCGCGGAGAACAGGTCCTCGGGCAGCTGGCGGAAGAACTGGCGGAAGATGAAGACCGCGGTGGAGTTGATCGCGAACGGCAGGATCATCCCCAGGTAGCTGTCGGCCAGCCCGTAGGTGCGCACGATCATCACGTAGATCGGGATGATCAGCAGCTGGAACGGGATGATCTGCACCAGGAGCATGGTCGCGAACAGCGTGCCCTGTCCGCGGAACTCCAGGCGGGCCAGCGCGTAGCCGGCCAGGACGCCGAACACGACGGTGCCGAGCAGCACCCCGCCGGTGAAGATGCCGGAGTTGACCAGCGACTGCACCAGGTCGACCCGCTCGTTGATCTGGGTGTAGTTGTCCAGGGTGAAGCCGCCGGTGGGGAACGCGCCCCCGAGCGAGGTGTCGGGCTCCTTCTGCAGGGACCCGACCACCATGTAGTAGAAGGGGAACAGGAACACCAGCGCGCCGGCGTACAGGACCAGGTGGCGCAGGATCGTCCGCCCCCGGCTCCGCTCACCGGTCGTCTCAGGAGCCGCCTCGGTCGTTCGGGCGTCGGGTGCCATGTCAGTCCCTCTCCAGCAGCCGGCGGTTCACGAGCGAGATCACGAGCACGAGGATCACCAGGATCACGCCGATCGCCGCCGCCGTGTCCGGGTTGCCCTGCTCGATGCCGCGTTGGTACATCAGCAGCACCGGGGAGGTCGATGCCCCGTTGGGCCCACCGCCGTTGGTGAGCAGGTAGGGCTCGGTGAAGAGGTTGGCGCCGGTGATCGTCGCCAGGATGACCACCAGCAGCGTGGCCGGCCGCACCCCCGGCACGGTGACGTGCAGGAACGAGCGGAACCTCGACGCCCCGTCGGTGGACGCCGACTCGTAGAGCTCCTTCGGGACGTTCTGCAGTGCGGCGAGGTAGAGCAGGATGAAGAACCCCAGCTGCTTCCAGGTGACGAAGAGCGCGATGACCGGCATCGCCAGCGTGCTGTTGACCAGCCAGGAGGGGTCAGGAGCCAGCGGCCCCAGGATCTGGTTGACCATCCCGTCGCTGCTGAACAGGAAGAGCCAGACCGCCACCAGCGCCACGCTGGCGGCGACGTAGGGGACGTAGTAGGCCACCCGCAGGAACGTGCGTCCCCGGATCGCGCCGTTGAGCGCGGTGGCGAGGACCAGCGCCAGCACCACCGTGAGCGGCACGTTGATGACCAGGAAGACGCCGACGTTGACCAGGGACTCGCGCACGTCCGGGTCGGAGAGCACCGTGCGGTAGTTGTCAAGGCCGACGAACGGCCGCTCCACCTCGACCCCCGGCGCGGCGAAGAAGTAGTCGTGGAAGCTGATCCACACCGCCAGGCACAGCGGCCAGGCGAAGACCAGGGCGAGGAACACGGCGTACGGCGCCGCCAGCACGATCCCCACGGGGTGGCGCCCCACGAGGCTGGCGACCCAGGAGGGCGCCGCCTTCGACGGACGCGCCGCCCTCGACGGGGGCGGTGCCTCGGGCGGCGCCTGCAGCGTGCTCACGCGGCTCGCCTAGCCCTGTCCGGCCAGGTCCGTGACCTCGCCGGCGGCTCCGCCCAGCGCGTCGTCGACCGGCTCCTCAGCGAAGATCACCGACGAGCTGTAGGCGTCGCGGAAGGCCTGCCAGATCTCGATGGAGTTGGGCACGTTCGGCACCTCGACCGTGCGGGAGGCCTGGTCGGCGAAGGCCTCGTACTCGGGGTGCTCCGCGAAGTACTCCGGGTAGGTGCCGGCCAGGTCCTCGCGCATCGGCATCTGTCCGGTCATCTCCAGGAGCGCCCCGTCCTGCTCCTCGCTGGTCGCGAACTCGAGCACGTCGTAGGCAGTGCCCTGGTTCTCGCAGGCCGAGTACAGGGCGATGTTCTTGGCGTCGGAGAACGTGTAGGTCTCCTCGGCAGGTGTGCCCTGGGAGGTCGGGACGGGCACGGCGCCCCAGTCCACCGACTCGCCGTAGACCGCGATGGCCCACGGCCCGACGATGGACATCGCGGCCTTGCCGTCCGCGAAGGAGTCGCCGTTGTAGACCTCCTGCTGGGCCAGCCCGTCCTCGTACATCGTGGCCCAGAAGTCGGCCACGGCCTGGCCCTCCTCGGACTCGAAGGTGGCCTGGTCGTCCTCGACCAGCTGCGTGCCGCCGGTCTCGGCGGCGTAGAGCGGGTAGAAGTCGAACCACGACTGGAAGAACTCGCTCGTCGGTGCCGGCCAGATGGCCGCCTGCGCGGTGCCGCTGTCGACGATCTTCCGGCTCGTGGCGAGGAACTCGTCGTAGGTCGCCAGCGGCGGGTCCTCCGGATCGACGCCCGCCTTCTTCATCAGGTCCTTGTTGTAGAAGATCATGACCGGGTTGGCCTTCCAGGGGATCTGGTAGTACTGCCCGTCCGGCGACTGGTACTGCTCGGCGACCTCCCCCGACCGCTCCTCGACGTAGTCGGCTCCGCCGTCGAAGGCGTCGAGCGCCACGAGCCCGCCCTGCTTCTGGAATTGCGGCACCGCCGCGGGCGAGGTGTTGAAGACCAGGCACGGCGCGTTGCCCGCGGTGATCGCGGCGCCGATCACCTCCTCGGAGCTCTGGCCGGCCGGGATCTCCTGGGCCTCGATCTCCTCGTCGGGGTGCTCGTCGTTCCAGGCCTTGACCATCGCCTCGCCCCAGGCGATCTCCTCGGGGTTGTTGGAGAGCCAGACCTTGATCGGGCCGCGGTCGTCGTTGCCCGAGGACCCCTCCCCGTCTCCCCCGCACGCCGCCACCGTGAGCGCCAGCGCACCGAGCGTGGCCGCCATCGTCTTCGTCTTCATGGTCTCTCCTTGGTCGGGCTGTCGGGTACGTCGTGCGGTGCCGGTCCGGTGGAGCCCCGCACCACCAGGCGGGGGGCGCTGAGGACGGGCTCGGTGGGCCGGCGCTGCTCGACCAGGTCGAGCAGCCGGGTGGCGGCCGCACGGCCCCAGCCGGTGACGTCGGTCGTGACGGTCGTGAGGGGCGGCTGCAGGTAGGCGGCGAGCTCGGTGTCGTCGTACCCGGCGATCGAGAGCCGTCCGGGCACGTCGATGCCGCGGGCGACCGCCACGGCCAGGCCGGCCATCGCCATCAGGTCGTTGGCATAGACCACCGCGGTGGGCGGTTCGGCGAGGTCCAGCAGAGACGTCGTCGCGGCCGCGCCGCCCTCGGCGGAGAAGTCCGACTCGACGAACGGCCCCGGAGCCAGGCCGGCGTCCGCGAGGGCGGCCGCCCACGCGTCGCGGCGGGAACGGCCGTGGACCATGACCGCGGGTCCGCCGACGTGGGCGATGCGCGTGTGGCCGAGCGAGACCAGGTGCTCGACGACCGCTGCGATGCCGGGCCCGTCGTCGACCCCGACCGCGGGCCACAGCCCCTCCCCCTGGTCGGGACCGACGACCACCGCCGGCAGGTCCACCTCGGCGAGCAGCGCCGGGCGGGTGTCGTCGACGTGGAGGTCGGTGAGCAGGACACCGTCGACGCGCCCCTGCTCGGCGAGCCTCCGGTAGGAGGCGTGGCCCTCGTCGTCCTCGGGGACCAGCTGCAGCAGCAGCGCGTAGCCGCTCTCGGCCAGCACGCTCTCCACCCCCGCGATGAAGGAGGGGAAGAACGGGTCCGCGCGCAGCGTCTCCGGGGGCCGGGCGATCACCATCCCCACCGCGAGCGCCCGGGACACCGACAGCGCGCGCGCCCGCGAGCTCGGCGTCCAGCCCATCGCCCGGGCGGTCTCCAGGATCCGCTCCCGGGTCTCCGGAGCGATCCCGGGGCGGTCGTTGAACGCGAACGACACCGCGCCCTTCGACACGCCGGCCTTGCGGGCGACGTCGTTGATGGTGGGACGAGGTGTCACGCACGTCACTAAACCGGTTTAGAACACAGCGGTCAAGGGTGGGCGGGCAGGCTTTGCCCGCCCCGGGAAATCGGCTTGCGCGGGCCTCCTGGTCCACCTAGCGTCCACGAGATGACGCCTGAGCTGGATGCGCTCACCTTCGACGCCGACGACCCGGCGGCGCTGGCCACCTTCTGGGCCGCATTCCTCGGATGGGACACCACCGGCGACCCCGACGACCCCGAGGCCGTCGTGTTGCTGCCCGACGACGACACCGGCTTCCGGCTCCGGTTCCAGCCGGCCGACCAGCCCAAGTCCATCCCCAACCAGATGCACTTCGACCTCACCAGCACCTCGCTGGAGGACCAGAAGCGGACCGTAGCGCGGGCCCTCGCCCTCGGCGCCCGCCGCCTCGACATCGGGCAGGGCCCCGATGCCGAGCACGTGGTGCTCGGCGACCCCGAGGGCAACGAGTTCGACGTGATCGAGCCGGGCAACGGCTTCCTGGCCGACTGCGGGTTCATCGGCGCGCTCGCCAGCGACGGCACCCAGGAGGTCGGCTACTTCTGGAGCCGCGCGCTGGACTGGCCGCTGGTCTGGGACCAGGACCAGGAGACCGCGATCCGCTCACCCAGGGGCGGCCCCAAGATCACCTGGGGCGGTCCGCCCATCGACCCGAGGCCCGGCAAGAACCGCCTGCACTTCGACCTGGTCCCCCCGCCCGGCGCCGACCAGCAGGCGGTCGTCGCACGGCTGCTGTCCCTGGGCGCCACCCGCGTCGACATCGGGCAGGGAGACGTGGGCTGGGTGGTGATGGCCGATCCCGACGGCAACGAGTTCTGCGTGAAGCCGTCGCGGGTCTAGACGTCCGCGACCCGGGGGTGCGGGTCGTGCCCGTGCTCGGGACTAGGCGACTCGTCGCCTGCCCCGTGCCCGCACCCATCAGGGCCCGCGGTTTGGTCACAAACCGCACGCCGAAGGGGGTCGAGCATGCGGTTTGTGACCAAACCGCATGCCCCACGTGAGGCCAGACCGCTCAGCGGGCCGCCGGCCTAGGCCCCGACGTACGCCGCCAGATGCTCGCCGGTGAGCGTCGAACGTCCGGCGACCAGGTCGGTCGGCGTGCCCTCGAAGACGACGAGGCCACCGTCGTGGCCCGCGCCGGGACCCAGGTCGATGATCCAGTCCGCGTGCGCCATCACGGCCTGGTGGTGCTCGATCACGATCACCGACTTGCCGGAGTCGACGAGCCGGTCGAGCAGGCCGAGCAGGTTCGCGACATCGGCGAGGTGCAGGCCGGTGGTGGGCTCGTCGAGGACGTAGACGTCGCCCTTCTCGGCCATCTGCGTGGCCAGCTTGAGCCGCTGCCGCTCGCCGCCGGACAGGGTCGTGAGCGGCTGCCCGAGTCGGAGGTAGCCCAGCCCGACGTCCTCGAGCCGCGACAGGACCTTGTGTGCGGCCGGGGTCTTGGCGTCGCCGTCGGCGAAGAAGTCCTCGGCCTCGGCCACCGACATCGCCAGGACGTCGGCGATGTTCTTCCCGCCCAGCGTGTACTCGAGCACGGCCGCCTGGAAGCGCCTGCCCTCGCACTCCTCGCACACCGACTCGACGGTCGCCATGACGCCGAGCTCGGTGAAGATCACGCCGGCGCCGTTGCAGGTCTGGCAGGCGCCCTCGGAGTTGGAGCTGAACAGGGCGGGCTTGACGCCGTTGGCCTTGGCGAAGGCCTTGCGGATCGGCTCCAGCAGTCCGGTGTACGTCGCCGGGTTGCTGCGACGTGAGCCCTTGATCGCGCCCTGGTCGATCACCACGACGCCCTCGCGCTGGGCGACCGAGCCGTGGATCAGCGAGCTCTTGCCCGAGCCGGCGACGCCCGTGACCACGCACAGCACGCCGAGCGGCACGTCGACGTCGACGTCGCGCAGGTTGTGGGTGGCGGCACCCCGGACCTGCAGGGCGCCGGTGGGCTCACGGACCGCCTCCTTGAGCGCGGCCCGGTCGTCCAGGTGCCGGCCGGTGACGGTGTCGCTGCTCCGCAGTCCCGCCACGGTGCCCTCGAAGCACACCTCGCCGCCGCCGGAGCCGGCTCCCGGTCCCAGGTCGACGACGTGGTCGGCGATGGCGATCGTCTCCGGCTTGTGCTCGACCACGAGCACGGTGTTGCCCTTGTCGCGCAGCTGGAGCAGCAGCTGGTTCATCCGCTCGATGTCGTGGGGGTGCAGCCCGATCGTCGGCTCGTCGAAGACGTAGGTGACGTCGGTGAGGGACGACCCGAGGTGGCGGATCATCTTGGTGCGCTGGGCCTCTCCCCCCGACAGCGTGCCGGCGGGCCGATCGAGCGAGAGGTAGCCGAGCCCGATCTCGGTGAACGAGTCGAGCAGGTGGCGCAGCCCCTTCAGCAGCGGTGCGACCGACGGCTCGTCGAGCGCGCTCACCCACTGGGCCAGGTCGCTGATCTGCATCCGGCAGAGGTCCGCGATGCTCTTGCCCTGGATCTTGGACCGCAGCACCTCCTTGGTGAGCCGCGTGCCCTCGCACTCGGGGCAGGTCTGGAAGGTCACGGCCCGCTCGACGAAGCGCCGCACGTGCGGCTGCATGGCCTCGGCGTCCTTGGACAGCATCGACTTCTGGATCCGGGGGATGATCCCCTCATAGGTCAGGTTGATGCCCTCGACCTTGATCTTGGTCGGCTCGGCGTAGAGCAGCGTGTCGAGCTGCTTCTGGGTGAACTTCGCGATGGGCTTGTCCATCGGCAGCCCGGCGCCCTCGAAGAGGCGCCCGTACCACCCGTCCATCGAGTAGCCGGGGATCGTCAGTGCCCCCTCGCTCAGCGACGTGGACTCGTCGTAGAGCGCGGTGAGATCGATGTCGCTGACGTTGCCCATGCCCTCGCACCGCGGGCACATGCCGCCGAGGTAGACCTCGTCCTTGACGACACTCTTCTCGACCCGGCCGCCCTTGTCCGTGCTCATGACGCCGCTGGCCTTACGGGTCGGCACGTTGAACGAGTACGCCGTCGGCGGACCGACGTACGGCGCGCCGAGGCGGCTGAACAGGATCCGCAGCATCGCGTTGGCGTCGGTGGCCGTGCCGACGGTCGAGCGGGGGTTGGCGCCCATCCGCTCCTGGTCGACGATGATCGCCGTCGTCAGGCCCTCCAGCAGGTCGACCTCCGGGCGGGCCAGCGTGGGCATGAAGCCTTGCAGGAACGCGCTGTAGGTCTCGTTGATCATCCGCTGGGACTCCGCCGCGATCGTCGCGAACACCAGCGAGCTCTTGCCCGAGCCCGAGACACCGGTGAACACCGTGAGCCGGCGCTTGGGGATCTCCACGCTGAGGTCACGCAGGTTGTTGACGCGCGCGCCCTGCACGCGGATCAGGTCGTGACGGTCGGCGGGGTGGGTGCTCATCGGTTCTCCCTCGGTCGTGCCTGCTCGGGCGCGGCGCCCAGACTAGGGCTGACCGGTGATCCCGGTGGTCCTCATCGCTGACGCGGGCCGGCGCGACTGTGTGACATCGCACGCCCTCGCGCCGTACGTCGGACGGCGGCGTTCGCGCAGAACCGGCACACTGGCGGGGTGCTGCACCGACACCCCTTCCTGAGCCTGCTGACCGGTGGCTACCTGGTCTTCGTCGCCTGGCTCACCCTGACGCCGCAGCCGATCGGCCCCGACGACCGGGACCTGATCCTCCGGGGTCTCGACGCGCTGCACCGGCGCGGCTACGCCGAGTCGATCGACTACAACCGGCTGGAGTTCCTGGCCAACATCGCGCTGTTCGTGCCGATCGGGATGTTCCTGCTGCTGCTGTTCGGCGCCGGGCAGTGGTGGCTGGCCGCCATCGGCGCCTTCCTGCTCACGTCGTTCATCGAGACCGTGCAGCAGCAGATCCCCGGCCGGGTCTCCGACGACCGCGACCTGCTGGCCAACACCGTGGGCGGCCTGATCGGGATCGCCGTCGCCCTGGTCGTGACCATGCCCGCCACGCTGCGGCGGCGTCGCGCCCGGGAGCGACGGGCCGCCGGGGTCGCGTGACGGGCGGGCGGCTCAGCAGCCCGGCCGGGCCGCGCTGAGCTCGTCGTTGAGCCCGTCGAAGCTGCCGAAGTCCTCGACGGCGCCGGCAGCCACGCAGCGAGTGCTGCCGCCGTAGCCCGGGTCGTCGTAGACGCGCCAGGCATCGGGCTCGCGGTTCCAGACCGACTTGACGTTGTCGTTGAGGTCCCCGCCGGCGAAGTCGTGGAAGTCCGCCGACCGCCGGGCGAGCTGGACGCGCCAGCCGCCGCGATCGTCGTCGTCGTACATGCAGAAGTAGCCGACGTCGCAGGTGTCGTCGTAGAACGCCGCGGCGCCGTTGTTGAGGTCGTTCACGAAGTGGTAGTACGTCGCGACCGCAGCGCCGCAGCCGTTGGGATCGCCCTGGTTGTCGCACTGGCGGTCCATGTCGGCGCTGAAGGTGGTGTTGATCCGCAGTCGCATCTGCTCCGAGGGCCGTAGCTGCAGGCCGTTGCCGTAGTTGCGAAACCGAAGTCGTGGCGTACGCAGGAGCGCCGGAAGTTGTCCGAGAACGGGTTGGGTGGCCCGCTGCAGCCGTCGTCGGTCCAGTCGAACTCCGTGTCGATGCCCGACTTGGCGGTGTTCTTGACGCGCATGAACTGCGCCAGCGTCATCTCGAACATCAGCGTGTTGGCGCGGGCGCGCAGCTGGGCCTGGGTGTACGCCGCAGCGGGGGGCGGGCCGGCTGCCTGGACGGGCGCCGGCAGCCACACGCCGGCCAGGCAGGTGAGGGCGGCCAGCGTGGTCAAGAGGAGGCGCTTCATGGGGGGTCCTTTCGAGACATGACAGGACCGACGCCCCCCGAGCCGAGTCCCTTGGGTATGACTTGACGCTAGTCCCGCGCCCGGTTCGCCCCCGCCATGTCGACGGGCCATTTCCCCTAGTCAATTTGGACTAGCCCGCGCGATTCGACCCCAGGCCTCCGCGGACAGCACGTAGCGTCGTGAGCAACGACTTCACAGGGGCGACGACATCATGTGGGACACGGTTCCAAGCAGCACTCACCAGCTCAGCCACGACATGCCGTGCGCTCGGTGCGGGCACGCGAGGCACACCTTCCTGGCGTGCAGCGACTCCTGCGACTGCGCGCCGGTCGCCGCGCCGGCGCGCGAGCTCGCCCGCGCCTGAGTCCGCGATCCTGAGCCCCCCGCACCGGGGCCCGGTCGGTGCCCCTCAGGGCTCCAGCAGCACCTTGACGGCGCGACGCTCGTCCATCGCCCGGTAGCCGTCGGCCGCCTGCGCCAGCGGCAGCGTGAGGTCGAAGACCAGCCCGGGCTCCATCCGGCCGGCCAGCACGTGGTCGAGCATCTCGGGAAGGTAGCGCCGAACCGGCGCCATGCCGCCGCGCAGGCCGAAGTTCTTCTGGAACATCCGCCGCACGGGCAGCTGCACGCCGTGCGGGACGCCGACGAAGCCCACCGTGGCGCCCGGGCGGGCCACGGCGAAGGCGGTGCCCATCGCGTCGTCGGTGCCGACGCACTCCAGCACCGCGTGGGCCCCGATCCCGCCGGTGATCTCCTTGACCTCCGCCGCGCCCTCTTTGCCGCGCGCGGCGACCAGGTGGGTGGCGCCGAAGGCCGTGGCGATCTGCTGGCGCGACTCGTGGCGCGACATGGCGATGACCTTCTCGGCACCCATGATCGACGCGGCCAGGACGCCGCACAGACCGACGGCACCGTCCCCCACGACGACGACCGTGCCGCCTTCGGGGACACCGGCAGCGACGGCCGCGTGCCACCCGGTGGGCATCACGTCCGAGAGCGCCAGCAGGGACGGCACGAGGGCCGGGTCGGGCTCGCCGTCGAGCTTGACCAGGCTGCCCTCGGCCTGGCCGACCAGCGCGTACTCCGCCTGGCCGCTCGTGGTCATGCTCAGGTTGCTGCAGGCCGACTGCACGCCGGCCTCGCAGTGAGCGCAGGTGTTGTCACAGTGGCAGAACGGGACGATGACGAAGTCGCCCGGGCGGAAGGACGCCACCTCCGAGCCCACCTCCTCCACGACGCCGATGCACTCGTGGCCGATGGTGGCGCCGGGAGTGATGTCGTTCTCGCCGCGGTAGGGCCACAGGTCCGAGCCGCAGATGCAGCCCGCGGTGACCTTGACGATGGCGTCCGTGGGGCTGGTGAGGACCGGGTCGGGGACCTGCGAGACTCGGATGTCACCGGGTCCGTGGATGGTGGTGGCGCGCATGTGTGCCATCCTCGCACTGGTCCCGACCCGGCCCCACGACCCGCCGTCGCGGCCGGTGTTTGCGTTATCTCACATGTGAGTTACCTTGGAAAACATGGCATTGGACTACAAGGGCCGGATCGGTCATCTGATCCGCGACGCACGCAAGCACCGCGGTCTCACCCAGCACCAGCTGGCCGCGCTGCTCAACACCAGCCAGAGCGCGATCAACCGGATCGAGAAGGGCCACCAGAACCTCTCCCTGGAAATGCTGGCTCGCATCGGCGAGGCCCTGGACTCCGAGATCGTGGCGCTCGGCGCTGGGCCGACGCACCTGCGCGTGACGGGCCCGACCACCCTGTCGGGCAGCATCGACGTCAAGACCTCGAAGAACGCCGGCGTCGCGCTCCTGTGCGCCACGCTGCTCAACCGCGGCCGCACCACGCTGCGCAAGGTCGCGCGCATCGAGGAGGTCAACCGGCTCCTGGAGGTCCTCAACAGCCTCGGCGTCCAGACCAAGTGGCTCAACGACCAGAACGACCTCGAGATCATCCCGCCCAAGGAGCTCGACCTCGGCCACATCGACGAGGAGGCGGCCCGCCGTACCCGCTCGATCATCATGTTCCTCGGCCCGCTGCTGCACCGCTCCGACGCCTTCGACCTGCCGTACGCCGGCGGCTGCAACCTCGGCACCCGCACCGTCGAGCCGCACATGTCGGCACTGCGGCCCTTCGGCCTCGAGGTCAAGGCGACCGAGGGCTCCTACCACGCCCAGGTCAACCGGGCCATCGAGCCGGGGCGCCCCATCGTCCTCACCGAGCGCGGCGACACCGTCACCGAGAACGCGCTCATGGCCGCCGCGCTGCACCCCGGCACCACGATCATCCGCAACGCCTCGTCCAACTACATGGTCCAGGACCTGTGCTTCTACCTGCAGCGTCTCGGCGTCGAGGTCGAGGGCATCGGCACCACCACCCTCACCGTCACCGGCAAGTCGGTCATCGACGTCGACGTGGACTACTCCCCCAGCGAGGACCCGATCGAGGCGATGTCGCTGCTGGCCGCCGCGATCGTCACGAAGTCCTCGATCACCATCCGCCGGGTGCCGATCGAGTTCCTCGAGATCGAGCTGGCGCTGCTCGAGGAGATGGGGTTCAGCTACGAGCGGACCGAGGAGTACGTCGCGGCCAACGGCGCCACCCGCTTGGTCGATCTCACGACGCGCCCCTCGGAGCTGCACGCCCCGCTCGACAAGATCCACCCGATGCCCTTCCCGGGCCTCAACATCGACAACCTGCCGTTCTTCGCGGTCATCGCGGCCACCGCCGAGGGGCAGACCTATCTGCACGACTGGGTCTACGACAACCGCGCCATCTACCTCACCGACCTCAACAAGCTGGGCGGCCACGTCCAGCTGCTCGACCCGCACCGGGTCATGATCGAGGGCCCCACGCACTGGACCGGTGCCGAGCTCATGTGCCCCCCGGCCCTCCGGCCCGCCGTCGTGGTGCTCCTGGCGATGCTCGCCTCCCGGGGCACCTCGGTCCTGCGCGGCACCTACGTCATCCACCGCGGCTACGAGGACCTCGCCGAGCGCCTCAACCAGCTCGGCGCGTCCATCGACACCTTCCGCGACATCTGACCCTTCTGCCGCCCCGCGGTCTGCGGTTTGGTCACAAACCGCAGATCCGGACCGCTCCGGCCCGCGGTTTGTGACCAAACCACGCACGCCGAGGCGCGCGACGCCGGTTGGCCGGCTGGGTCGCGGTTTGGTCACAAACCGCAGGTTCAAGCCGCCGCAGCCTGCGGTTTGTGACCAAACCACGGGGGCGCCGCGCGCACCGGCTCAGTCGAACAGCGTCTCGACCCACGCGCGGGCCGGCGGTCGGGAGGAGACGGGCGGCTCCGTCATATCCGCCGTGATCCGCGGCAGCGGGGCGGTGTGCTGGCCGGCGTGCCGGTGCCAGTCGAGCTCGGACTCGGTGAGGGCACCGAGGTCGGCGCGCGAGAGGAAGACGCCGTGCCCGTCGGGGCACTGGCTCACCTCACCGTCGCCGAGCCCTCGCGACACCATCTCCGCACCGCAGCGAGGACAGCTCAAGGTCTCCATGCTCCGACCGTAGACCTCCGTCGGCACGGGTGGCGGACGCGCGCCGAGATGCTGCCGCCTGGTCCCGACACCCGCCTCCTCGCGGGGCCGCGGCGGAGCGGTCGGGCTCGGCGTACGGCGTGACGGGGGCGGTGCGGCACGGGGCGCGGCGCAATCGGCGCCGCGGGGTGGATACTGCACCCCGTGACGTCACCGCTGACGGGGTTCGCCTACCTCGACGAGCCCCAGGCGCAGCCGGGGTCCGTGCTGGCGTTCGCGCACCGCGGCGGCGCCTACCACCCGGAGATCGAGGGTCTGGAGAACACGGTCGCGGCCTTCCGGCACGCCGTGGAGCTCGGCTACGAGTACCTCGAGACCGACGTCCACGTCACCAGCGACGGCGTGCTGCTGGCCTTCCACGACGACGTGCTGGACCGGGTCACGGACCGGACCGGCAGCCTGGCGACCTCGACCTACGCGGAGGTACGGCGGGCGCGGGTCGGTGGCCGGGAGCAGGTGCCCACCCTGGAGACGCTCTTCGACGAGTTCCCCTCCGCCCGGTTCAACATCGATCTCAAGTCCGACGGGGCGGTGGCCGCCCTGGCCGACCTCCTCGCCGAGCGTGGCGCCTGGGACCGGGTGCTGGTCGGGTCGTTCAAGGTGCGCCGGCTGAGGCGGTTCCGGGCGCTGACCCGAGGTCGGGTGGCGACCTCCGCCCACCCGCTCGAGGTCGCGGCGTACCGGTTGCTGCCCAGCGGCCGCCTGGCGCGACTGCTGACGCGGGGGCGCCTCGCCGCCCTGCAGATCCCGCACCGGCGCGGCCGACTGGTCGTCGCCACCCGCGGGCTCGTACGCCGCGCCCACGCGGCCGGCCACCACGTCCACGCGTGGACCATCGACGACCCCGAGGAGATGGACGAGCTGCTCGACCGCGGCGTCGACGGCCTGTTCACCGATCGCACCGACGTGCTCAAGACCGTGCTCCAGCGGCGCGGACAATGGAGGGAGACCACATGACGACCCAGCCAAGCGGTGTCGCCGATCTCGGACCGCTCAACAGGGCACGGGAGCAGAAGGCCTGGTACTTCTACGACTGGGCCAACAGCGCGTTCGCCACCACGGTGGCCGGAGTGCTCTTCGGTCCGTACCTGATCGCGATCGCCGAGGAGGCCGCGGTCGACGACCGCGTCTCGCTGCTGGGCATCTCGGTGGACCCCGGCGCCCTGCCCGCCTACGTCATCACGGCCTCGACGCTCATCTCCGCGATCCTCCTGCCGCTGCTGGGAGCGGTGGCCGACCGTACCTCCCGCAAGA
Source organism: Nocardioides sp. cx-173 (assembly GCF_021117365.1). NCBI lineage: Bacteria > Bacillati > Actinomycetota > Actinomycetes > Propionibacteriales > Nocardioidaceae > Nocardioides > Nocardioides sp. cx-173. Next base: position 2,223,535 of record NZ_CP088262.1, read on the forward strand.
AGGACCTGCTCGCCGGCTTCGCCTGGGTCGGCGCCCTCTTCGCCGCACTGCTCTTCTTCATGACCGGCGACAACTGGCAGTTCGGGGCGATCACGTTCGTCATCGCCAACCTGTGCTTCGGCGCCTCCGCGGTGGTCAACGACTCCATCCTGCCGTTGATCTCCGACGAGTCGGAGCGCGACCGGGTCTCCTCGCGCGGCTGGGCCTACGGCTACGCCGGCGGGGGGCTGCTGCTCGCGCTGAACTTCGTGCTGGTCAGCTTCCACGACACCTTCGGCCTCACCGAGGGCATGGCCGTCCGGATCTCGCTGCTCTCGGCCGCCGTCTGGTGGGCGGCGTTCACCTTCATCCCGTGGCGTGGGCTGCGCAACCACCCGCCCGCCGACGTCGAGCACGTCGAGGGCGGCGTCCTGCAGCGCAGCTTCGGGCAGCTCTGGCTCACGCTCAAGGACATGCGCAACTACCCAGTCGCGCTCACCTTCCTGTTGGCCTACCTGTTCTTCAACGACGGCATCCAGACCGTCATCAGCCAGGCGTCGGTCTACGGCGTGGAGGAGCTCGGCTTCGAGCAGGGGACGATGCTCGGGGTCTACCTGCTCGTGCAGTTCGTCGCGGTCGGGGGGGCGCTACTGTTCGGCCGGATCGCCGCCACGAGGGGTGCGAAGAACACGATCCTGGGCGGCCTGGTGATCTGGATGCTCATCGTCACCGCCGGGCTGGTGATGCCGGATGAGTCCCTGCTGCCGCTCCTGGGCCTGGGGGCGGCCATCGGCCTGGTGCTCGGCGGGACCCAGGCCCTGGCGCGCTCGTACTTCTCGTTGCTGATCCCCCGGGGCAAGGAGGCGGAGTACTTCAGCTTCTACCACGCCATGGAGCGGGGCACGTCGTGGTTCGGCACGCTCGTCTTCGGGCTCGTCTACACGTTCACCGGCTCCTACCGGCCGGCCCTCTTCGCCCTCATCCTGTTCTTCATCGTCGGCGGCCTGCTGCTGATGCGCGTCGACACCGCGCGCGGCATCCGGGAGGCCGGCAACGAGCTCCCGGGCGTCTACTGACGCCGGCTTGGCGGCCGGGTGACGGATCCCCACCGACTCCTCGCGGTGACGCGGTGATTGCCGGAATCTTTGGGTGGCTCGCTAACGTTGAACGAGTACGGGGGTGCTATGGCCCGCATCGGTCCCGGCCGGTTTTGGTCCGGTCCCGATCTGGGTACTACTCCCCTGACTGAATTCCACGGGGAAACACTAGTTTGGAGGTGCCTCAATGGCGGAGCGCACATTGCGTGGCGCACGGCTCGGAGGCCAAAGCTTCGAGGACGAGCGCGGGATCGAGTTCGCGGCCCGGCAGCAGGTGGGCTACCGCTGCCCGCAGGGCCACACGTTCGAGATCACGATGTCGGTCGAGGCGGACGTCCCGGCGATCTGGGAGTGCCCGCGCTGCGGTGCCGAGGGACTCAGCACCGACGGAATCGAGAAGGTCGAGAAGGCCGAGAAGCCGGCGCGCACCCACTGGGACATGCTGCTGGAGCGGCGCTCGGAGAAGGAGCTCGAGGACATCCTCAAGGAGCGCCTCGACCTGCTCCGCGGCGGCGAGATCGGCCCCGCCCACCTGCACCGCGCCAACGCGAAGAAGCGCAAGGCCACGGCCTGAGCGCACCCGCATCAGCCACGCCCCGATCCGGTCTCACCGGGTCGGGGCGTTCTCGTTGTCCTCGGGTGGCCCAAGGGAAGCAGAGAGGCTCAGGAAGGCGGCGGATCGATGACGTCGCCCTGAACGACGTCACCCGGGCCACCAGGACCACCGGGACGACCCGGACCAGCGGGGCCGCCCGCGTTCCCCGGGCCCCGCGGAGCGGTGCCGCCCGGCGGACGGCGCGTGCTCACGACCAGGACCCGCCGGGTCACGAACGCCGTCAGCAGCCGCCGGAAGACCGGCCTGGTGACAGGAAGGATCAGCAGGATGCCGAATGCGTCGGTGACGAACCCCGGGCTGAGCATCAGGGTGCCGCCGATGAGGATCAGGGCTCCGTCCGCCAGCTCGCGCGCGGGCATCGTGCCGGTGCCGATGGCGCCGTTGAGCGCCCGCCACGCCCGAGCGCCCTCGCGCCGGATCAGCCAGCCGCCGAGGATGCTGGCGGCCACGAGCAGCAGGATCGTCCACCAGGCTCCGATCACCTGACCCACCTGGATGAGCACGTAGAGCTCCAGGAGCGGGACGACGACCAGGGCCAGCACCAGCACCCAGCCCAGGCGGCTGCGGCGCGGGCTCATCGCGCCCCTCCGCGCCGCCGCACCGCACGGCGTACCTGCTGGGCGCGCTCGCCCAGGCCCCATCGGGTGATCCGCACGAGCGACTCCCGCGCGACCTCCGGGGTCATCTTGGAGTCGCCGCGCACCCGCTCGACGAACTCGATCGGCACCTCGCGCACCGTCAGCCCCGCGTGCAGGGTCCGGAACACCAGGTCGGTCTGGAAGACGTAGCCGGTGGAGCGGACCTGGTCGAGGTCGATCTTCTCCAGGGCGCTGCTGCGGAAGAGCCGGAAGCCGGAGGTCGCGTCGTGGACGTCGATGCCCAGCAGCACGCGCACGTAGAGGTTGCCGCCGCGAGACAGGGCCTGACGCGAGCGGGGCCAGTTGACCACCGAGCCGCCGGGGATCCACCGGGACCCGATCACCAGGTCGGCCCCGACGATCGCGTCCAGGAGCCCGCCGAGCTCCTCTGGCTGGTGGGAGCCGTCGGCGTCCATCTCCCCGATGACGTCGTAGCCCTCCTGCAGTGCCCAGCGGAACCCCTCGACGTACGCCGCGCCGAGCCCTTCCTTCGCGCGGCGGTGCAGCACCTGCACGTGGGGGTCCTCGGCGGCGAGGCCGTCGGCGAGGTCACCGGTCCCGTCGGGGGACGCGTCGTCGACCACGAGGATGTCGACCTCGGGCTGGGCACGGCGCAGCCGCTGCACGATCAAGGGCAGGTTGGCCGCCTCGTTGTACGTGGGCACGACGATCACCACGCGCCCGACGTCGGCGATGCTCATGTCAGTACCTCGTCACGCGCGGGCTCGGCCGGTGCGGGCTCGCGGCCCCCGGTCCTGGGCCTCCGACGATACGCGAGGGCACCCAGCAGCAGCACCGCCACGGTGGCCACCGCGCAGCCCCGCCCGATCCACGGTGCGAGACGGACGCCGGGCGTCACCCCGCCCATCAGCGCGACCTCCTCCACGAGCACCGCGCGGGTGCGGGGGTCGGCGGTCGCCACGACGTCGCCGTCGGGCGAGATGACTCCGGAGATGCCGTTGGTCGAGGCGACCACCAGCCACTTGCCGGTCTCGACCGCGCGCAGCCGGGTCATCGCGAACTGCTGGTCGATCTGGTCGGTGAAGATGAAGCTGGCGTTGCTGGTCTGCACGGTCAGGAGCTCGGCTCCGCGCGTGACCTGGTCGTAGATGCCGTCGTCGTAGGCGATGTCGAAGCAGATCGAGTCGGCGATCTCCACGCCGGCGACCCGCAGGGGGGTCTCGCGGGTCCCGCTGAGCATGTCGCGCGGGATGAGCGCGAGCTTGCCGAAGGTGCCCGAGAGGTACTTGCGGAACGGGATGTACTCGCCGTACGGCACCGGGTGGCGCTTGGTGTAGCGCTCCCCCGCGCCCGTCACGGGGTCCCACACGATGCCCTGGTTGAGGACGTGGTCGGGCCCGGAGTCCACGATCGCGCCCACCAGCACCGGCACCCCGATCGCCGCCACGGCCTCCCGGATCCCGGCATTGACGCTCGGGTCGGTGAACGGGTCGCTCGCCGTGGAGTTCTCCGGCCAGAGCACGAAGTCGGGGCGCGGCGCGGTGCCGGCCTCCACCTCGGCCGCGAGGTCCACCGTGGCGTCGACGTGGTTGCGGGTGACCTGCTCGGCGTCGTAGAGGATGTTGTTGCCGGGGCCGGGCACGTCTCCCTGCACTGCGGCCACGGTCGCGGTGCCGGTCTCCTCCAGGGAGTACGGCATCAGGGCCGGCAGCAGCGTGAGCGCGAGCAGGCCGACCGCGGCCCCCGCGGCCACGAGCCGCTCACGGGCCCGGGCCACCACCACCCAGGCCAGCAGGCTCCCGAGGCCGGCGAGCAGCAGGCTGACGCCGACGGCGCCGACGTAGGCCAGGGCGGGTGCCACCGGCGTGTCGACGACCGCGAAGGAGAGCCGACCCCACGGCATCCCGCTGAAGGGCCAGCCGCTGCGCACGACCTCCATCGTCACCCAGGCCGTGGCGGTCCACAGCGGCCACAGCCGGCGGCGGTGGAGGGCGGCGGTCACCGAGCCGAGGAGGCCGTAGAACGCCGCCTCGATGCCGGCCAGGGCGCCCCAGGCGTCGACCCCGACCGAGTCGCGCATCCACCAGATGTGGGTGAAGTAGAAGGCGACTCCGAAGGCCAGCCCGGGCACCCAGCCCGAGCGGGCCCGCAGCCCGCGGGTGCTGAGGACGAACCCGGCCACTGCCACGGGGAGCACGACGGGCCAGGCCACGGGCTCGAACGCTGCGGAGAGCAGCAGGCCGGCGGCCAGCGCGAGGAGGATCCGCTGCAGCACACTATGAAAACTACCGGGTGCCCTCGACCGGCATGATCCGCAGGTCCGGGAGGGCCCCAGGCCCCGTCGGCCATCCCGGGTCACGACCGGCTGCCGAGGTCGGGAAGTTGTCTAGGGGGCAAGGGGCCCTTCCGGGTCCGCTCTCGTGAGGGCGGACCGACCTCCGCGAACCACGTCGGACAGGTGAGTGGCGCCTTCACCCTCCGACCCGGCCACTCGGACGTCGGTACGCCGGCCACGATCTGCGTGAGCGGACGGCCCGACCTTCGTCCCCTGGCCGGGGACTGTCAACTGGTCGGTGACCTGCGCAAACGCGGGAAAGCGCAGGTCAGGGCCGCGACTCGCCTGTGGAAATTCATTGGCAAATTCCCCGCCGTCGCGGCGTGTCGCGCGACGGCACGCCGGACCGGATCGGGCGGGGCCTGGCTCAGGGAACCACCACGGTGCCGGTGGCGGTGGTGGCGACCACCGGGGGCTCCAGCACGGCCGCGGCGCCGGGGCTCTCCGGGGTGGCCGCGCCGCGGGCGACGACGAGGACGGCGAACTCCATCACCCGCGACCGGGTGCCCGCGCGGACCAGCTCGCAGGTCACCTCGAGGACGTCGCCGGCGCGCACCGGCGCCTTGAACTGCACGTCGGAGTAGGACGCGAACAACCCCTCGTCACCGTCGGTGCGGATGCACATCTCGGTCGCGACGTCGCCGAACAGGCCCAGGCTGTAGGCGCCGTCGACCAGGTTGCCGGCGTAGTGGGCGTGCGCGTAGGGCACGTAGCGGCGGTGCACCACCCGGGTGCCGACGAGCCCGTCGTGGGGACCGGTCATCAGGAGGCCTTCCTCTGCGTGAGCTGGTGGACGAGGTACGACGCCACCTCGCCGGGCGTCGTACCGCGGCTGAACACCCGGTCGACGCCGAGCTCCCCGGCCATCGCCTCGTCGAAGCGCGGGCCGCCCACGATCAGCAGCGGCCGCCGGTCGGAGGGGTAGGACTCCCGGAACGCCGCGGACATCTCGCGGGTGTTGAGCAGGTGCGCGTCGCGCTGGGTGACGACCTGGGAGACCAGGACGGCGTCGGCCCGCTCGGCCCGGGCGCGCTCGACGAGGTGCGGCACCGAGACCTGGGCGCCGAGGTTGACCACCTTGAGCTCGCGGTAGTACTCCAGGCCCTTCTCCCCCGCGAAGCCCTTGATGTTGAGGATCGCGTCGATGCCCACCGTGTGGGCGTCGGTGCCGATGCAGGCCCCGACGACGGTGAGGCGGCGCCGCAGCGCCCGCTTGATCGCCGCGTTGGCCTCCTTGGGGGTGAGCAGCGGGTAGTCCCGCTCCACGACCACGACCTGGCTGGTGTCGACGAGGTGGTTGACCCGCCCGTAGACGACGAAGAACGTGAAGTCCGGCCCCATGGGCTTGGCATGCACGACGAGGGCGGGGTCCATGCCCATCTTCTGGGCCAGCTGCGCCGCGGCGCCCTCGGCCACCTTGGAGTGGGCGATCGGGAGGGTGAAGCTGAGCTGCACCATCCCGTCGCCGGTCGTGTCGCCGTACGGGCGCACGACGCGCGGGGGCTGCTCGCTCACGCTTCCTCCAGGATCTCGGATGCGGGGTTGTAGTAGACGCCCGACTTCCGCGCCACGCCGTCCAGTCCGCGCCCCGCGTCGGCGGGGCGCTTCATGAGCCCGAACGTGCCGTCGGCGATCGCGTCCAGGAGGCCGTGGTCGTGCTCGAGGATGCGGTCCATCAGCTCGATCGACTCCCCCAGGACCTGGCGGGCGCGCTGCACGATGAAGCCGTCGGGCTCGGGGCGGAAGTCGCGGTGGAGCTCGCCGGCGGCATTCATCACGTAGCGGACGTTCTGCAGGGCCAGATCGCGGTCGGAGAGCCACGGGGTGACCACGGCCTCGGTCATCATCCCGACCAGCAGGATGCCCTGACCAGTCAGCGCGCCCACCAGGTTGAAGAACCCGTCGAGCAGGTAGCCGCGGAACACGTCGCCGGTCATGTGGCGCGTCGGCGGCATCCACTTCAGCGGCGCGTCGGGGAACAGCTCGCGTGCCAGCAGCGCGTGGGCCAGCTCCATGCGGAAGGAGTCGGGGACCTCGGGGTCGATCTCGAAGGCGTGGCCCAGGCCCAGCTGCCAGTCCTCGAGACCTGCCTCCTTGGCGAAGTACTCGTTGAGCAGCTGGCTGGTCGTGACAGTGTGCGCGGCCTCGAACGCGTCGGCGGTGGTGAGGTAGTTGTCCTCGCCGGTGTTGATGATGATGCCGGCGCGGGCGTGGACCTGGCGGCTGAAGCGCTGGTCGACGAAGGTGCGCACCGGGTTGATGTCGCGAAACAGGATCCCGTACATCGAGTCGTTGAGCATCATGTCGAGCCGCTCCAGGCCGGCCAGCGCCGCGATCTCGGGCATGCACAGGCCCGAGGCGTAGTTGGTCAGCCGGATGTAGCGCCCGAGCTCCTTGCCGGACTCGTCGAGCGCGGCGCGCATCAGGCGGAAGTTCTCCTGGGTCGCGTAGGTGCCGGCGAAGCCCTCGCGGGTGGCGCCCTCGGGCACGTAGTCGAGCAGGCTCTGCCCGGTCGAGCGGATCACCGCGATAACGTCGGCGCCCTCGCGGGCGGCCTGCTGGGCCTGCGGGATGTCCTCGTAGATGTCCCCGGTCGCGACGATCAGGTAGATCCACGGCGTGCGTGGCGCATCGCCCTGGCGCCGGATCATCCGCTCCCGCTCCACCCGGCGCTGGTCGATCCGCTTGATGCCGCGCGCCACCTGGCGCCGGCTCGCCGTACGGGCGCGCTGGGCGTCCCTGCCCTCGGGGAGGCGGAAGGTGACCGACCCGACCGACGCCTTCTGCGCCAGCGTGGCGAGGTCGTCGGCCTCGCCACGGACCAGCGCGTCCCACACGGGCAGGGCGACGCCGTGCTCCAGCCCGGTGTCGGCGCGTACGACGTCCATCAGCCGGTTGACCCAGGGGGTGCCCTCGGCGTCGGCCCCCTCGAGCCCGGCCAACCGCAGCGTGGCGCGCTCGACGGCGACGGTCGTGTGCTTCTTGGCGGTGGTGACGATCGGTCGCCCGACCTTGCGGGCCAGCGCCCGGGCCTGTCGGACGGTGGCGGGGTCCAGGTCGAGCTTGCCGCGGGGCCGGGGGCTCATCCGAGCCTGCTCTCGAAGAGGGCGCGTACGCCGTCGTGCTCGCGCAGCAGCTGCAGGGCGTAGGCGGCGTGGCCGGGCACGTAGCCGTTGCCGACGAGCATGGTCACGTCGGCGGCCAGGCCCTCGGCGCCGAGCGCCGCGGCGGAGAAGGAGGTGGCCATGGAGAAGAAGACGACCGTGCCCCCCTCGGCGGTGGCGAGGATCGCGCCGCCCTCGCAGCCGGGGACGTCCACGCAGACGACCGTGACGTCGGCGGGTCCCCCGGCCTTCTCGACCGCCTCGCGCAGCGCGACCGGGTTGCGGGCGTCGGCGACGACCACCTCGTCGGCCAGGCCAGCTGCCCGCAGGCGCCGCGCCTCGGCCTCGTGGGGTACGACGCCGACCAGGTGGCGGGCACCGGCCGCGCGGGCCGCGGCGAGGCTCAGCGACCCGGACTTGCCGCCGGCGCCGATCACGACGACCGTGGCGTCGGCGTACCCGGCGACGACCCGCGCGGTCAGCGCCGGCGCCCCGCAGACGTCCATGACCGACAGGCTCAGGGCGGTGGGCAGGTCGTCGGGCAGGACCGCGGCGATGGAGCGCCCGAAGAGGATCGCGTAGCCCTCGCAGGGAACCTGCTCGCCGCGGCCGTCCCAGCCCGCCAGGTCGTCCTCGATGACGAGCGGGGTCAGGGTCAGCGAGACGAGCGTGGCGACCCGGTCGCCGACCGCCAGGCCCAGGGGGGAGGCCGGGCCCACCTCCTCGACCACTCCGACGAGCATCCCTCCGGAGCCGGTCTCGGGGTTCTGCATCTTGCCGCGGCTCCGCACGATGTCGAGGACGGCGGCCCGAACGGCGTCGCCGTCGCCGGCGTGGGTGCGCTCGAGCTGGCGGTACGACGCGGCGTCGAGGTTGAGCCGCTGGACCCTGACCCGGACCTCGTCGGGCCACAGCTCGCGGCGGGTGTCGAGGCGCTGCGCCGCCTGCGGGAGGACGACGACGTCGTCGAGGACCCGGTGCAGGCCGGTCGGGTCGGCGTCACGGACCGTCATGCGGGCTGTCCTCCGTCTTGGCTGGGTAATTGCAGGAAATCATCCGGTGTGGCGGTGTACGAACCGGATGATCTCCACGTAGTCTACGCAGGAGTGTGGCGTGGCCCACCACCGACTCGCCGCCGACGACCCCCGGGAGCACCCATGAGCATCGAGACCGCCATCGACCTGGAGTCGGGCCAGCCCTACCCCTACCGGCGGGTCGAGCTGGTCGAGCCCGACTGGACCCGCTTCCCGGGGTGGCGCGACGTCACGCCGGTGGAGTGGGCCTCGGTGCAGTGGCAGCGGGCCCACTGCGTCAAGAACGTCCGCCAGCTGCGTGAGCTCCTGGGCGACCTGGTCGACGAGCGGTTCTACGCCGACCTCGAGCGCGACCAGGCCGAGCGCGCGACCATGTCGATGCTGGTGCCGCCGCAGATGATGAACACGATGCTGCCCCACGCCGTGCCGGCCGGGCCGGGCTCCCTCACCGAGGAGCTCTACGCCGACCCGGTGCGCCACTACATGATCCCGGTGTTCTCCGACCGCCGTACCGACTGGTCCTCGCACCCGCACGCGACGCGCGACTCGCTGCACGAGCACGACATGTGGGTCGCGGAGGGCCTCACCCACCGCTACCCGACCAAGGTGCTCGCCGAGCTGCTGCCGACGTGCCCGCAGTACTGCGGCCACTGCACCCGCATGGACCTGGTCGGCAACTCCACGCCCGTGATCGAGAAGCTGAAGTTCACGGCCAAGCCGGTGGACCGGCTGGACGCGATGATGGACTACCTGCGGCGTACCCCGTCGGTGCGCGACGTCGTGGTCTCCGGCGGCGACGTGGCCAACATGCCGTGGCCGCGCCTGGAGGACTTCCTCACGCGGCTGCTGGAGATCGACAACATCCGCGACATCCGGCTCGCCACCAAGGCCCTGGTCGGCCTGCCCCAGCACTGGCTGCAGGACGAGGTGCGCGCCGGCGTCGAGCGGGTCGCGGGGATCGCGCGCTCGCGGGGGGTGTCGATCGCGATCCACACCCACGCCAACCACGCCAACTCGATCACGCCGCTGGTGGCCGAGGCCTCGCGCGCCATGCTCGAGGCTGGGGTGCGCGACGTGCGCAACCAGGGCGTGCTGCTCAACGGCGTCAACGCCGACCCGCACGCGCTGCTCGACCTGTGCTTCCGGCTGCTCGACGGCGCGCAGATCATGCCCTACTACTTCTACATGTGCGACATGATCCCGTACTCGGAGCACTGGCGGGTCTCGGTCGGCGACGCCCAGCGGCTGCAGCACCACATCATGGGCTACCTGCCCGGCTTCGCGACGCCGCGGATCGTGTGCGACGTGCCGTTCGTCGGCAAGCGCTGGGTGCACCAGCTGGCGTCGTACGACGAGGTCCGGGGCATCTCGCACTGGACCAAGAACTACCGGACCTCCATCGAGGCCACCCAGGCCGAGGCCCTGTCGCGGACCTACGAGTACTACGACCCCATCCACACCCTGCCCGCCGAGGGCCAGGCCTGGTGGGACCAGCACGCCGACCTCGACTCCTCCGCCCTCAAGGCCGCCGAGGTCGCCGAGGCCTCCCGCCGCCTGGCCGCCCTCCAGGCGCACTGAGGCCGGCCCTCCCGGGCGCTGCCGGGTCGCGGACCCTGCGGTTTGGTCACAAACCGCGCGAATCGGCCAGTAGAACCTGCGGTTTGTGACCAAACCGCGGGTCCGCCGCGCGCAGGCTCAGCCGGTGACCGGGCGGTTGTCGTACGGCGTGGACAGCACGATCGTGGTCCGGGTGGAGACGTTGGCGGCCGCGCGGACGCGCGCGAGCAGGTCCTCCAGGTCGGCCGGCGTGGGAACCCGGATCTTGAGGATGTAGGACTCCTCCCCCGCGACCGACCAGCAGCACTCGATCTCCGGGATGTCGCGCAGCCGCTCCGGCGAGTCGTCGGGCTGGGAGGGGTCGATCGGCCGGATCGAGATGAACGCCGTCAGCGGCAGGCCGATCTCGTCGTAGTTGATGGTGGCGCCGTAGCCCAGGATCAGTCGGCGCTGCTCGAGCCGCTTGACGCGCTGGTGCACCGCGGACGTCGAGAGGCCCGTCGCCTTCCCGAGGTCGGTGAAGGACATCCGCCCATCGCGGGCCAGGAGTTCGAGGATCCTGCGGTCGGTTGACTCGAGGTCGGTCGCTGCCACGCGGCACAGACTAGACCCAGCGCCGTGGCAGGATGCGCGACGTGACCAGCCCGCAGAACGGCCGTTTGATGCTCCTCGACACCGCCTCGATGTACTTCCGGGCCTTCTACGGCGTCCCGGAGATCACCGGGCCCGACGGTACGCCGGTCAACGCCGTGCGCGGGCTGATGGACTTCATCTCCCGGCTCGTGGACCAGTACCGCCCCACCGACCTGGTCTGCTGCTGGGACAACGACTGGCGCCCGCAGTGGCGGGTGGACCTGCTGCCGTCGTACAAGGGTCACCGCGTCGTGGAGGAGGTCGCCACCGCTCCGGACGTCGAGGAGGTGCCCGACCCGCTCCAGGTGCAGGTGCCGATCATCTTGGAGGTCCTCGAGGCGTTCGGGATCCGGGTGATCGGTGCCGACGGCTACGAGGCCGACGACGTCATCGGGACCCTCGCGACCGGGGCCGGGCAGCCGGTGGACATCGTGACCGGCGACCGGGACCTGTTCCAGCTGGTCGACGACGACGCGGACGTGCGGGTGCTCTACATCGCCCGCGGCGTGGGCAACCACGAGCAGGTCACCAACGACTGGGTGCGCTCGAAGTACGGCGTCGACGCCCACCAGTACGCCGACTTCGCGACCATGCGTGGCGACGCCTCCGATGGGCTGCCGGGGGTCCCGGGGGTCGGCGAGAAGACCGCCGCGACCCTGTTGGGGCGCTTCGGCGACATGGACGGGATCATCGCGGCCGCCCAGGACCCCGCCAGCGACATGGGCCCCGGTCCGCGCGGCAAGATCAAGGCCGCCGCGGAGTACCTCGCGGTCGCGCCCCAGGTGGTCGCGGTCGCCCGGGACCTGGACCTCGAGCGCGGCGGCTGGGCGCTGCCCTCGTGCGCCGCCGACCCGGAGCGGGTGGCCGACCTGGCGGCGCGCTACGGGCTGGAGAGCCCCACCCAGCGGCTGCTAGCGGTCCTGGCCGGCTGAGAGCGGCGCTGGCTCGCCGCCGTACGGTGGGTACATGTCCCGCATCGCCATCGTCGGGGGCCACGGAGCCGTGGCCCGACACCTGCTGACCGTCCTGCGTCGTGCCGAGCACACACCGGTAGCGCTCGTGCGCCGCGAGGAGTACCGCGAGGAGCTCGAGGGCCGAGGCGCCGAGGTGCGCCTGCTCGACATCGAGCAGCAGGGCGCCGAGGCGTTCGCGGAGGCCTTCGAGGGGTGTGACGCGGTGGTCTTCGCGGCGGGTGGCGGCCCGGACGGCAACGTCGAGCGCAAGCGCACCGTCGACCTCGAGGGGTCGCTGAAGTCGATCCAGGGCGCGAAGCAGGCCGGCATCTCCCGGTTCGTGCAGGTCTCCGCCATCGGCGTCGACGAGCCGCTGCTTGCCGACACCGCCGAGGTCTGGGCGGCGTACGTCGTCGCCAAGCGCGACGCCGACGCCGCGCTGCGCGACAGCGGGCTGGCGTGGACGATCCTGCGCCCCGGACGCCTCACCGACGACCCGGCCACCGGCCGGGTCACCCTGGCCCCCGAGGTGCCCCGCGGTGACGTCACCCGCGCCGACGTCGCCGCCGTCATCGCCGCCGTGCTCGACCACGACGCCTCCATCGGGCACCAGTGGGAGCTCGTCAACGGCTCCACGCCCGTTCACGACGCCCTCGCCGCAGCCACCCGCTGACCCGCCGGGTCGCGGTTTGGTCACAAACCGCAGACCGGACCGCTCGTCGCCTGCGGTTTGTGACCAAACCGCACGCCGGTGGCCGACGCACCACGGTCGGAGCGTGCATACGCGGTTTGGTCACAAACCGCATCCTTCGGAGACTCGGACGTGCGGTTTGTGACCAAACCGCACGCCTAGGGGCGGGCCGACCTCACTCGGCGAGGCCCGAGTAGGCGACGACACCGCGACGGAGGGTGCGGACGAGGTCGCGGGAGGTGGCGCGGAGCGGGGAGTCACCGGCGGCGTCGGCGACCTGACCGGCCAGGTCGAGCAGCTGCTTCATCCACCGCACGAAGTCGCCGGCAGCGAGCTCGGACCCGCCGAGGACCTCGTCGAGGTCGTCGCCCTCGGCCCACCGGTAGGCGATCCAGGCGAAGCCGAGGTCGGGCTGGCGCAGGAAGTCGAGCTTGTGGGCGCGCTCGAGCTCGTCGAGCTCGGCCCACAGCCGCACCATCTCCGCGACCACCTCCTTGACGACCCCACCGGGCAGACGGGGCGCGCTGGCGTCGTCGGGCCGACGAGCCTCGAACACCAGGGTCGAGAGCACCGCCGCCAGCTGGGACGGCGAGAGGTCGTCCCAGAGGCCGCGCCGCAGCGCCTCGGCGGCGACCAGGTCCATGTCGGAGTACAGGCGCCGCAGGTGCCGGCCGCGGGGCGTCACGTCGTCCCCCTCGAGGTAGCCGAGCGACGTCAGCACCTCGCACACCCGGTCGAACTGGCGCGCGACGGTGTTGGTGCGCTGCTCGACGCGTCGGCGCAGCGTGGCGGCGTCGCGGTGCAGCTTGAACCACCGCTCCGCCCACCGGGCGTGGTCCTCGCGCTCGGGACAGGCGTGGCAGGGGTGCGCCTTGAGCTCGGCCCGCAGCGTGTCGATCTCGTCGACCACCGCCGGCGGCAGTCCGCCACCGGCGCGCCGTCCGGTCGCGGACGGCGGCGGCGCGGTCAGGTCGTGGGTGCGCGACCTCAGTGCCGAGGCCAGGTCGCGGCGCATCTGCGGGTTGCGCGGGTTGAAGCTCTTGGGCACCTTGAGCCGGGTCAGCGCCGACACCGGGACCGGGAAGTCGATCATCGCCAGCCGGCGCGCCTGGCGGTCGGCGGTGACGACGTACGGACGCGGGCCGTCGGGCGAGTAGCCGGGGTCGACGACGACCGCGAAGCCCGCGAACTTGCCGGCCGGCACCTGGATCACGTCGCCCACCTTGAGCTCCGCGAGCGAGGCGAGCGCCTCCTCGCGCCGGTCCGAGCGCCGGGCCCGGCTGGCGTTCTTCTCGGCGTCGCTGATGGCGCGCCGCAGCCCGGCGTACTCCATGAAGTCGCCCAGGTGGCAGGTCGCCGCCTCGACGTACCCGTCCAGCGCCTCCTCGGCCTTGCGCAGCTGCCGGGCCAACCCGACGACGGCCTTGTCGGCCTGGAACTGCGCGAACGACTGCTCCAGCAGCTCCCGGCTGCGCTCGCGGCCGAACTGGTGGACCAGATTGACCGCCATGTTGTACGACGGCCGGAACGACGACCGCAGCGGGTAGGTCCGGGTCGAGGCCAGACCCGCGAGCTCGCGCGGGTTCATCCCCGGCTGCCACAGCACGACGCCGTGCCCCTCGACGTCCAGGCCGCGGCGGCCGGCGCGACCGGTGAGCTGGGTGTACTCCCCCGGCGTGATGTCGGCGTGGGTCTCGCCGTTCCACTTCGAGAGCTTCTCGATCACGACGGTGCGGGCGGGCATGTTGATGCCCAGTGCCAGGGTCTCGGTCGCGAAGACCACCTTGCACAGCCCGCGCACGTAGAGCTCCTCGACGCACTGCTTGAACGCCGGCAGCATCCCGGCGTGGTGGGCGGCCACGCCGCGGGTGAGTCCGTCGAGGAAGTCGTGGTAGCCCAGGACGTGCAGGTCGTCCTCGGGCAGGTCGCGGCAGCTGGCCTCGACGAAGGCGAAGATCTGGTCGCGCTCCTCGGTGGTGGTCAGGCGTACCCCCGCGTTGAGGCACTGGGTCACCGCGGCGTCGCAGCCCACCCGGCTGAAGATGAACACGATCGCCGGGAGCAGCCCCTCGCGGTCGAGCCGGTCGATGACGTCGGGACGGCTGGGGATCCACACCCGGCGTCCGTTGCCGACCTGCCGGGGCCCGCCGGTGCGGCCGCCCCGTCCGCGCGGAGTACGGCGGTCCTTCATCCGCGAGGACGCCCAGTCGTCCCGGGCGATCCGGTTGAGCTCGTCGTTGACCGGGGCCCCCTCCTTGACGAAGCCGGCCGCCGCGTCGACGTCCGAGGAGGCGAACAGGTCCAGCAGCCGCCGGCCCACCATCACGTGCTGGTACAGCGGCACCGGGCGGCGCTCCTCGACGATGGTGGTCGTCTCCCCGCGCACGGTCGCGAGCCACTCGCCGAACTCCTCCGCGTTGGACACCGTCGCGGACAGGGAGACCAGCGCCACGGACTCGGGCAGGTGGATGATCACCTCCTCCCAGACGGCGCCGCGGGAGCGGTCGGCGAGGTAGTGGACCTCGTCCATCACCACGAAGCCGAGGCCCAGCAGCGTCCGGGAGCCGGCGTACAGCATGTTGCGCAGCACCTCGGTGGTCATCACCACGATCGGCGCCTCGCCGTTGATCGTGTTGTCGCCGGTGAGCAGGCCGACCTGCTCGGCGCCGTAGCGCGCCACCAGGTCGTGGTACTTCTGGTTCGACAGCGCCTTGATCGGGGTGGTGTAGAACGCCTTGCGACCCGTGGCCAGCGCCAGGTGGATCGCGAACTCGCCGACGATCGTCTTGCCCGACCCGGTCGGCGCGGCGACCAGGACGCCGCGCCCGTCCTCGATCTCGCGACAGGCGCGGTCCTGGAAGTCGTCGAGCGGGAAGTCGTAGTGGGCCGCGAAGTCGCGCAGCACGGGGTGGCGGCGGTCCTTGCGCTGGGCCGCGTAGCGCTCGGCGGGGCCGGGCTCGGCCGCGGACTGGGTGCGCGAGTGGTCGGAGGTGGTCATGACAGCAGGCTCAGTGCTCCTGGGACGCTTTCGATGGTGAGGGGCAGCGGACCGAACCGCTCGCCGTCGGCGTACCCCACGATGCCAGGTGCCGCAACCGTGACCCTGCGGGCCCGGTGCCGCTCGTACTGCGGATGGCTCATGTGGGTGCCGGTGAAGAGCCTGGGGTAGGTGCGGACCAGGTCCCGCCTGCTGATCGGCTTGATGACGATCACGTCGAGCAGGTCGTCGTCGAGCCGGGCGCCCTCGGCGATCCGCAGGCCCCCGCCGAACGACGGGCCGTTGCCGATCGCCACCAGCATGGCGGGCAGTCGCAGGACCGTGCCGTCCAGGTCGATCGTGTAGTCGAGCGGCCGGAAGGTACGCAGCTCCGCGAGGGTGGCCAGGTGGTAGCGCAGCTGCCCCTTCGGCCAGGTCATGCTGTTGGCGCGCTCGTTGACCACCGCGTCGAACCCCGCGGCCATGACGGTGACGTAGTAGCGCCCCTGGCACAGCGCCAGGTCCATCGTGGTGGTGCGGCCGGTCAGGACCCGGTCGGCCGCGGCGAGCGGGTCGGCGGGCAGGTCGACGTAGCGGGCCACGTCGTTGCCGGTCCCGGCGGGGATGATCCCGAGCGGGGTGTCGGTGCCGACGACCGCCTGGATCCCGAGGTTCGCCATGCCGTCCCCGCCCACCACGACCAGCGCGTCGACGCCCTCGGCGACCAGCGAGTGGGCCAGGTCGAGGCCCTCGTCGGCGTCGCGCCCCTGCGCCGCCCGGACGTCGTGGCCGCGGCTGCGGAGCCGCTCGAGTGCCACGGCGCCGTGCCGCGCTCCCTTGCCCCTGCCGGAGGTGGGGTTGGTCAGGAGCGCGATCACCCGGGTGTCGGCCACCCACGGAGCCTAGTGGGTGCGCATGCCTACCGGTGGCCGATCCGCAGGTGCACGGCGTAGCGCTCCGGCGATGCTCCGACCGCCATCGCCAGCCGCGCCAGCGCCTCGAGGACGAGGTCGGCGTCGAAGCCGGTGCCGGGCACCAGCAGCGTCAGGCGGCCGTCGTACGTCGCCAGGTGCAGCTGCCCGTGGCGCCAGGCCTGGTGGGTGCGCGAGCGCAACGGCGCGTCGGTGACCGGCTCGGGGTAGGCCTCGTCGACCGCGAGCAGGTCGCAGGGGAGCACGGGAGCCGCCTCGGGGCCGCTGCCGGTCAGTCGCCCGGCGACGAGGTGCCCGGTGCGCAGCCCGGAGTCGGAGGACCAGGTGACCTCCCGCTCCCCCAGCCAGTCGGGCAGGTCGAAGGGGTCGACGTCGAGGACGGTGACGGCGGCGCTCACAGGACCGAGGCCTCGTCGGGCGACAACCCGGAGTTGGGGTCGCTCCTGGCGCGGCGCCGGTCGTTGTAGCGGGCGATCTGCTCGGCGAGGAGGAACAGCAGCACCATCGGGACCGCCATGAACGTCATCGTGAAGGGGTCGGCCGACGGGGTGGCCACCGCCGCGAACACGAACACCCCGACGATGATCCAGGGCCGGTGGGCACCCAGCCCCTTGCCGGTCACGACGCCGGCGAGGTTGAGCAGCACCACGAACAGCGGGATCTCGAAGGCGATGCCGAACACCAGCAGCGTCCGGCTGAAGAACGTGAGGTACTCGTTGAACTCGACCAGGTTGGTCAGCCCGTCCGGGGTGAAGCCGATCAGGATCTCCAGGCCCTTGGGCAACGTGACGTAGCCGAGCAGCACGCCGGCGATGAACAGCGGCCCGGCGATGGCCGCGAAGATCCGCGACCAGCGCTTCTCCTTGTCGTGCAGCCCGGGCAGGATGAACGCCCAGATCTGGTACAGCCAGAACGGGCTGGTGGCGACGACGGCCGCGAGGCCGCAGAGCTTGAGGTAGAGCATCAGGCCGCCGCCCGCGCCGTTGGTCGTGGCCTCGGTGGCCCCGTTGGGCAGGGACTTCTGGGCCTGCAGGTAGGGGTCGTAGACCAGCTCGAACAGCGGGTCGAAGTAGACCAGGGCGACGGCGAGGCCGAGCAGGACGACCACCGTCATCTTCAGGATGCGCGCGCGCAGCTCCCGCAGGTGGTCGGACAGGGCCATCCGACCGTCGGGACCGACCGGGTGGACCGGCTTGCCCACGAACCACTGGACGACGCCGGAGATGGACACGCGGTGATGCTCTCAGGCCGCGGTGCGGTCAGCTGTTGCGGGTGTCGGACTGCTGCTCGGTGGGCGGCTGCGGCTGGGAGACCTGGGGGCCGACGGGGGGTGGGACGGGAGGCAGCTCGGCCGACGGGGTCACCGGCGGCGTGGTGGGGTCCTTCTCGTCGTCCTCGCGCAGGCCCTTGGTCTCGGCCTTGAAGATGCGCAGCGACTGCCCGGTGCTGCGGGCCAGGGCGGGGAGCTTGGCCGCACCGAAGACCAGGATGACGATGGCCAGGATGACGAGCCACTCGGCTCCATTCGGCATGCCAATCAGCGGGTAGGGCATCGGGACCTCATTACGTCGGGGGCGTGCGTCACTAGCCTACGCCGGGGGTGGCCGGTACAGGCGGAGGGCGTCGCCGGCCGCCGCCCGGAACGCCTCGCCGTACGCCGCGGGGGCGACGACGTCCGCGTGCGGGGCCAGGCGCAGCAGCAGCCGGGTCAGCCACCGCTGGTCGGCCACCTGGAGGTCCACCTCGAGGCTGCCGTCGCCCTGGGGACGCACCGCCTCCATCGGGTAGTACTCGGTCACCCAGTGCGCCTCGGGCCGCAGTCGCAGCGTCACCGGCGTGGTGTCGGAGGAGGAGGTGAACAGCCCGTCGCCCAGATCCCGGGGCTCGGTGTCCGGCCGGGAGACCGGCGTCTCGAGGGTCTCGGCCTGTGCGATCCGGTCCAGGCGGAACAGCCGCGGGGCCTCAGCGCTGTGGCACCAGGCGTCGAGGTAGGCGAGGCCGCGGTGGGTGATGACGCCGTGCGGGTCCACTACGCGCACGGACTCCTCGTCGCGGGCCGGCACGTAGTAGGTCAGGCGGATCTGGCGGCCGCGGCCGGCTGCGTCGCGCAGCCGTACGGCGAGCAGCGCCTGGTCGGCGTCGGCGGCGTTGACGCCCGGGTCGATCTGCGGGGCCGCGGAGCCCTCGGCGGCGGCCGCCTCGAGCTTGGCCAGGGCGCGGTCGACGACCTCCCGGGTCTCGTCCTTGGCGCCGCTGCGCAGCGCGCGCAGCGCCACGATGATCGCGCTCGCCTCGGTGGGGGTGAGGCGAAGCGGGCGGGCGAGGTAGTCGGCGTTGGAGACCCGGATGACCCCTGCCTCGAGGGCGTCGAGGTCGACGTCGATGAGGTCGTCGGGGTAGCCGCCCGGCAGCCCGCACATGAGCAGCACCTTCAGGTCCTTGACCAGCTGCTCCTCGGGGACCCCGAGCGCCGCCGCCGCGGTGTCGATGCGGACCTGCCCGTGGGTGTGCAGGAACGGCACCAGCGTGAGCAGCCGGGCGACCTGGTCCTTGGCGCCGGAGGGGGTGATGCTCACGCGGCTCCCCCCACTGCGCTCAGGCGCGACACGACCGCGTCGCGCAGCTCGGCCGGCTCCTCGACGTACACGTCGGCACCGTAGCCGAGCAGCTCGTCGGCCAGCCCGGTCGCGGTGCGGGTGAGGACCAGGCGGTCCCACGAGGTGCGGTCGTCGGGTCCGGTGACGCCCGGGGTCACCTCATCGGCCTCCCGCCGCAGCGGCAGGCCGGCACCGGCGCGGGCGAGGACGACCGCGCGCTCGTGGCGCGGTGCCGGGGCCAGTCGGCGCGCGACCTCGCTGACGTCGGTGCCGGGCGGGACCTCGTAGGCGCCGGCGGGACCGACCTTGCGAGCGCTCCCCCGCACCCGGGAGAGCCGGAACAGACGCTCGGCGTCCCGGTCGAGGTCGTGCCCGACGACGTACCACCGACCGGCGTAGCGCGCGACGCCCCAGGGGTGCAGGCGTCGCCGGCTGACCTCGCTCTGGCCGGACCGTACGTAGTCGAACTCGACGGCGCTGCGCTCCTGCACCGCCTCGAAGAACACGTCGAACGACGGCTCGTCCGCGCTCAGCCGAGGCTGCACGATGTCGAGCGCGGACACGTCGAGCGGCACGCCGAGGGCAGTGAGCTTGCGCACGACGTCGGTGGTGGCCTCGGCGAGCCGAGCGTGCTCCCACACCTTGGTGGCCAGGCCGATGATCGCGGCCTCGTCGGGCTCGAGGTCGATGTCGGGCAGCGCGAACTCATCGGGGCGGATGCGGTAGCCGGGCTCGTCGGCGAAGAACGCGTCCATCTGGCCGACCTCGATGGGCACCCCGAGGCTGCGCAGCTCCTCCTTGTCGCGCTCGAACATCTTCTCGAAGGCATCCGTGCTGGAGTCGGGGTAGAGCAGGCTGCGGATGCGCTCCTTGGGCACGAAGTGGCGCTGGACGAGCAGCATGATGAGCAGGTTGAGCAGTCGCTCGCTCTTGCGCTCGTTCACGACCGGCAGGCTACTTGGCCGAGATGATGTCGACCACGAAGTACAGGGTGCTGTTGGGCGGGATGGTCTCCTTGTCCGCGGCGTTGCCGTAGCCCAGGCTCGGCGGGATCGTGAGCAGCACCCGGCTGCCGACCTTGACCCCGTCCAGGCCCTGGGTCCAGCCCGGGATGACCTGGGTGAGCTTGAACTTCGCCGGCTCGGCGGAGAAGCTCTGGTCGAACGGCTCGGCGCCTTCGTAGACCGAGCCCAGGTAGTTGACGGTCAGCTCCATGTCCTGGGTGACCGGCTTGCCGGTGCCCTGCTTGACGACGGTGCGCAGCAGGTTGCCGTCGGTGGACGGCTTCTCGATGCCGGAGAAGTCGAACCCGGTCGGTTTGCCGTCCTTCTCGACGAGCGAGGGCTGGCGGCGCGCCGGGACGTCCTTGAGCACCGGCGTCCGCGGCGGCTTCATCAGGTCGAGGATGAGCAGCACGGTGTCCTTGTTGCCGATGCCCAGGCCGGGGTTGCCCATGTCGCCGAAGGCGTCCTTCGCCGACGACGTCACGGCCACGCGGGAGCCGATGGTCTGGCCGAGGAGAGCGTCCTTGAACGCGGCGGTGACCTCGTCGGACACCGGCACCGTCTCCGGCGCGCCGCTGTCGTAGGTGCTGTACGTCTTCTGCTGGGTGAAGCCGTTGCCGACCCAGTAGTTGACCGACACCTCGTCGCCCTCGGCGACCTCGGCGCCGTCGCCCTCGCTGAGGACCTCGATCTCGACCTCGTCGGCAACCAGCTTGTCCTTCCAGGTCACCTTGGGCTCCTCGCCGTACTCGCCGGAGATCTCCACCGCGGCGAGCCCCTCGAGCCCATCAGCTTCCTCCGCGGAGTCATCACCACACGCGGCGAGGATGGGCAGCAGGAGCGCGGACACGGCCAGGGCCGCGGCACGACGACGACGTGAGAGCAAGAGATTCACCTTCTGGAGCGGAGCATGACAGCGCGGTCACCCTACAAGCCGCGGCTGAGAGAACCCCAAGGCCCGGGGTCGGTCCGGGGCGGGGTTTGGTCACAAACCGCAGGCCGCAGCCATCACGTGATGCGGTTTGTGACCAAACCACAGGTGGGCGGACCGGCTCACATGCCGTCGATCAGCCGCTGCACCCGCTCGTCGTAGGCGCGGAAGGGGTCCTTGCACAGCACGGTGCGCTGGGCCTGGTCGTTGAGCTTGAGGTGCACCCAGTCGACGGTGAAGTCACGCCGCCGCTCCTGGGCCTTGCGGATGAAGTCGCCGCGCAGCCGAGCGCGGGTGGTCTGCGGTGGGACCGACTTGGCCTCGAAGATGCGCAGGTCGGTGGAGACCCGGGCGACGGCGCCGCGCTTCTCCAGCAGGTAGTAGAGCCCGCGGCCACGATGGATGTCGTGGTAGGCCAGGTCCAGCTGGGCGATCCTGGGGTGGCCGAGAGGGAGCCCGTGCTTGGCGCGGTAGCGCTCGATGAGCTTCCACTTGATGACCCAGTCGATCTCCCGGTCGACCAGCCCCAGGTCGTCGGACTCGACCGCCTTGAGACCCCGCTCCCACAGGTCGAGCGCGCGCTCGATCAGGGGGGTGCTGATCTGGCGACGATCCACGAAGTCGCGCGCCTTGGAGAGGTACTCCCCCTGGATCTCCAGGGCGCTCGCCTCCCGGCCGTTGGCCAAGCGGACCTTCCGGCGACCGGTCACGTCGTGGGAGATCTCACGGATGGCGCGGATCGGGTTCTCCATCGTGAGGTCGCGCATGACCACGCCCTCCTCGATCATGCGCAGGACGAGGTCGCAGGTGGCGACCTTCAGCATCGTCGTGGTCTCGCTCATGTTGGAGTCGCCGACGATCACGTGCAGTCGCCGGTACTTCTCGGCGTCCGCGTGCGGCTCGTCGCGGGTGTTGATGATGGGACGGCTGCGGGTGGTGGCGCTGCTGACGCCCTCCCAGATGTGCTCGGCACGCTGGGAGATCGAGTACGACGCGCCGCGCGGCGTCTGGGTGATCTTGCCCGCGCCGACGACGATCTGGCGTGTCACGAGGAACGGGATCAGGATGTCGGCCAGTCGGCTGAACTCACCGGCGCGCCCGACCAGGTAGTTCTCGTGGCAGCCGTAGGAGTTGCCGGCGGAGTCGGTGTTGTTCTTGAACAGGTAGATCTCACCCTGAATGCCCTCGTCGTGCAGCCGCTGCTCGGCGTCGAGCAGCAGCCCCTCCAGGACCCGTTCCCCCGCCTTGTCGTGGGTGACGAGCTCGGCGATGTCGTCGCACTCCGGTGTCGCGTACTCCGGGTGGCTCCCGACATCGAGGTACAGGCGCGCCCCGTTGCGCAGGAATACGTTGCTCGAGCGGCCCCAGCTCACGACCTTGCGGAACAGGTACCGGGCTACCTCGTCCGGGCTGAGGCGTCGCTGACCCTTGAACGTGCACGTGACGCCGTACTCGTTCTCGATGCCGAAGATCCGCCGGTCCACACCTAAACCCTACGGTGCCCCTGCGCACGCGTCCGCACGTTCTCGGTGCGGCGCGGTCGCGGTTTGTGACCAAACCACGATCTCGGCGACGCCTCAGGCGACCCGGGACCAGTCGATCACGCCGGTCGCGCGCTGCCAGCGCAGCAGCAGTCGTCTTCGACACGACGCGGAGTACATCGAGTTCTCGACCAGGACGCGCCACCTGGTCAGCCGTGAGCTCTGGTGTGCGCGTCCCAGCGTGCGGTCGATCTCGTGCATGGTCGCCGCTGGGTGATTCAGCAGGTCGTCGAGGGTGAAGCCTCGGCGCGTGTACGTCGGCGAGAGCCCGCGCTCGCGCCTCAGATCGGTGCGCTGCTGGACCTTGCCGCGGTGGTGCTCACCGTCGTACTCGTGCACCAGCCGCGTGCCCGAGACGAGCAGGTCGACGCGCCCCAGGAACCGACCCGACTCGTCCGTGATCCGGACCTGCGGCTCGACGGGCACCCCGATCGCCCGGTGAAAGAGATGCAGGACCGTCTCCCCGGCCGACTCCGCCCTGCGGTCGGCCAGCAACCAGGCCGTGCGCAGCTGGCGTACGCCCGGGCGACGGCTGCGGAGGAGAGCCTCCATGCGGTCCGGGTCTATGTCGCCGAGGCGCAAGGCCGAGTTGATCATGATGACCAGGTCCAGGACGCCCAAGTCGCGGGCGGCCCGGAGCAGGATCTCCTCCGCGCCGTCCACCGGGAGCCCGTGCCTCACCTCGGCGTGCGACTCCCCCACCAGCCGTGCACACAAGAGCCCCGGTCGGCGAGGACGGCGTTGCCCCGTGCGCACCGCGGCGAACACGGGTAGGTCATCGGGCAGACGCGGCAGCTCCCACCCGCGAAGCATTGCCCCCGTCAGGTGAGTGAGGACCGCTCCTGCGGGCAGCACCAAGAGCCAGGCGGCCAGGTCGCGCAGGAGCTCCGTCCAGGCGTCGCTGTCGGTGCTCGGTCGCTGCAGGCCGTGGCTGACCCGGCGCATCCCGGCCAGCCGCACCTCGCCCCTCGACGCACCTGCGGCCTTGATGGCCGCCGCCGCCGCCTGCTCCACCGCCGCGCCGCTCGCCTGCTTCCCCGACATACCCTCCAGCCTGAGTCCTTCGAGCCCGGCTGAAACTCGCGTCGCCACCGCCTGTGGACGAACGCCTGAGCGGGTGACGGCGCGGGGCACCACCTCGTGGTTTGGTCACAAACCCCGGGATGGCGGCGCCCCCAGCTGCGGTTGGTGACCAAACCGTGAGGCGAGGCCACGGCACGACGTCAGAGCGGCGAACCGGACCCCGGCGCGGGGGGCGCGACGGGCGGCTCCGGGTCCTGGTCGGCCCTGCCTCCCCTGGCGGGCTCACCGGTGAGCGGATCCTCCAACGGAGCGACGTGGCCGCTCGACTGGTCGGTGGGGTCGGCCGGGTTGTCGGGGCTGGCGTCGCTCGGTGCCGACCCCGCCTGGGTGTCCTCCGGGGAGGGCACCTCGGGAGAGGAGGGCCCGCGCTCGCCGAGGAGCCCCTGGAGGCGCCCGGGCGCGAGCCGCACGAACTTGCGGGGCTGCGTCCTGGTGCGGTCCAAGATCGCGACCTCGAGGTCCTCGACGTCGATGACCCGGTCCTGGTCGGCCGTGTGTCCCAGGGCAGCGACCGCCAGCCGAACCACGTCCTCCAGGCTCGAGTCGGTGACGTAGTGCTCCCGGATGTATGCCGCCACCACATCGGAGGCGCCGCCCATGACGGCGAAGCCCTGCTCGTCGGCGACCTGTCCGTCATAGGTGAGCCGGAAGATCTGGTCGTCGGCGGCGGTGTCGCCGACTTCGGCCACGAAGATCTCCACCTCGTAGGGCTTCTCGCCGCCGCTGGAGAAGATTGTCCCGAGGGTCTGGGCGTAGGCGTTGGCGAGGCCGCGACCGGTGACGTCGCGACGGTCGTAGGCGTACCCGCGCATGTCCGCAAGGCGGACGCCGGCGATGCGCAGGTTCTCGAACTCGTTGTAGCGACCCACCGCGGCGAACGCGATGCGGTCGTAGATCTCCGAGACCTTGTGCAGTGCCTGCGAGGGGTTCTCGGAGGCGAACATGATGCCCTCGGCGTACTGCACCGTCACGACGGAGCGCCCGCGGGCGATGCCCTTGCGGGCGAAGTCCGCCCGGTCCTTCATCAGCTGCTCGGGCGAGACGTAGAAGGGCATGCTCATCGCTGGCCTCCCGTCGTACCGCCGGTCAACGGTGCGCCCGGCCCATCGGGCCGGATCATGCGGCCGGCGATGACACGGTCGGCGATCTCCGCCACGTCGTCGTCGAGCAGGCGGCGACCCCCATCAGCGGTGATCACCCGCACGACGGGGAAGATCCTCCGCGCCATGTCGGGGCCACCGGTGGCGGAGTCGTCGTCGGCGGCGTCGTACAGGGCCTGGATCACCGCGGTCACGCACCCCGTCTCGTCGAGGTCCTCGCGATAGAGCTTCTTCAGCGACCCCTTGGCGAACAAGGAGCCCGAGCCCACCGAGTAGAAGGCGGTCTCCTCGTAGCGTCCGCCGGTCACGTCGTAGCTGAAGATCCGGCCCTGGCTGTGCCGCAGGTCGAACCCGGCGAACAGCGGTACGACGGCCAGCCCCTGCATGGCCATGCCGAGGTTGGCCCGGATCAGGGCAGCGAGACGGTTGGCCTTGCCGTCCATCGACAGCGTGGTGCCCTCGATCTTCTCGTAGTGCTCGAGCTCGGTCTGGAACAGGCGCACCATCTCAACCGCGAGACCGGCGGTCCCAGCAATGCCCACGGCGGAGAACTCGTCAGCTGGGAAGACCTTCTCGATGTCTCGCTGAGCGATGATGTTGCCCATCGTGGCGCGGCGGTCCCCGGCCATGACCACGCCGCCAGGGAACGTTGCGGCGACGATGGTGGTCCCGTGAGGAGCCAGCTCACCGGCCTGGCCCTGGGGCAGCGCACGGCGGCTCGGCAGCAGGTCGGGCGACTCTGCTGCGAGGAAGTCGCTGAACGACGAGATGCCGGGCTGGAGGTAGGAGGCCGGTAGGCGCGGGTCGTTCACTGGCCGCCCTTCTGGATGAACGACTTCACGAAGTCTTCGGCGTTGGACTCCAGTACCTCGTCGATCTCGTCGAGGATGGCGTCCACGTCGTCGTCGAGCGCTTCCTTGCGCTCGGCCACGTCGGTCTCCGGGGCGACCTCCGTCGTCTCCTCGGTCTCCGATGCCTTGCGCGGTTGCTTCTGCTCCTGGGCCATGACTCGACCTTATCCAGTAGCGCCAGCGACTTCGCGGTTTGGTCACAAACCGCAGGCTCCGGCGGCCGGATGGCGCGGTTTGTGACCAAACCGCATCCCCGCCGGCTCAGCGCGTGAGCACAGCGAACAGCTGCTCGGCCGTCTCGCACCGGTCCAGGAGCTCCCCGACGTGGGCGCGGCTGCCCCGGAGGGGGTCGATGGTGGGCACGCGCTGGAGGGACTCGCGGCCGGGAAGATCGAAGATGACGGAGTCCCAGGACGCCGCGGCCACGTGGTCGGCGTACTGCTCCAGGCACCGACCGCGGAAGTAGGCCCGCGTGTCCTCGGGAGGGTCGTGCATGGCTCGAACGACGCTCTCCTCGTCCAGAAGGCGCTCCATCCGCCCCGAAGCGGCCAGGCGGTTGTAGAGCCCCTTGTCCGGGCGGATGTCGGAGTACTGCAGGTCGATCAGCGCCAGCTTGGCGTCGTCCCAGTCCAGCCCGTCGCGTTCGCGGTACTGCTCGAGCAGCTTGAGCTTGGCGACCCAGTCCAGCTCGGTGGCGCACAGCATCGGGTCCCGCTCCAGCCGGTCGAGCACCGACTCCCAGCGGGCGAGCACGTCGATGGTCTGGGCGTCCGCGTCGGCTCCCAGACGGTCTTCGACGTACTTCTTGGCCAGGTCCAGGTACTCCAGCTGCAGCTGCACTGCGGTGATGGTGCGGCCATCCGTGAGCGTCAGCGTCTGGCGGAGCGTGGGGTCGTGTGAGACCGAGCGCAGCGCGGCAACGGCGCCGTCCACGGTGAGGTCCGGACCGATGAAGCGGTCCTCGATCATCGCCAGGACCAGCGAGGTGGTGCCGACCTTGAGGTACGTCGACACCTCGGAGAGGTTCGCGTCGCCGATGATCACGTGTAGGCGTCGGTACTTCTCCGGGTCCGCGTGCGGCTCGTCGCGGGTGTTGATGATCGGGCGCTTCAGCGTGGTCTCGAGGCCCACTTCGACCTCGAAGAAGTCGGCGCGCTGGCTGACCTGGAAGCCGTGCTCCCGCCCGTCCTGGCCGATGCCGACCCGGCCGGCGCCGCAGACCACCTGCCGGCTGACGAAGAACGGCGTGAGGTGGCGCACGATGTCGCCGAACGGCGTCGAGCGCCGCATCAGGTAGTTCTCGTGGGCACCGTAGGAGGCGCCCTTGTTGTCGGTGTTGTTCTTGTACAGCGCGATGGGGGCGCCGTTGGGCAGGGCCCCGGCCCGCCGCTGGGCGTCGAGCATCACCTGCTCCCCCGCCTTGTCCCAACGGACGATGTCGAGCGGGTTGGTCACCTCGGGCGTGGAGTACTCCGGGTGGGCGTGGTCGACGTACAGCCGGGCCCCGTTGGTGAGGATGACGTTCGCCAACCCCATGTCCTCATCGGTCAGCTGCGAGGGGTCGGCGACCTGGCGCGCCATGTCGAACCCGCGTGCGTCGCGCAGCGGGGACTCCTCCTCGAAGTCCCAGCGAGCGCGCCTGGCCCGTACGGTCGCCGACGCGTAGGCGTTCACCACCTGCGAGGACGCCACCATCGGATTGGCCAGGGGCTGCCCCTGCACCGAGATGCCGTACTCGACCTCCGTCCCCATGACCCGCCGTACGCTCATGGAACGAGCCTACGCGGCCCGCCAGCGCCCGTTCTCAGCGCTTGCGGAGCACCATCTGAGCGAGGTAGATGATGACGAGGACGACGACGATGATGACGAGGATCTTGATCATGGGTGGCTCCGGGGGTGCGGGCCGTCCGCGGTGGACGACGCAGAAGCCATGAGTAGCACACCGCGGGCCGCACCGGTCCGCTCCGACGCGCCGGTGGGGCCGTCGAGATGAGGTGTCGAAGGAGGGTGTGGTCCCCAGTCTCGTGGAGGCGTCGCTGCGCGGGGAGGAGCATAGGCCCCGCCGCGACCGTGCCGGTGCCGACTCGAACGGCGTGGTGCCCCGAACTGGGCTTCGGCAGTGGTCTCAACCTGGCTCCCTGCCTCCGTACGCGCTGAGCGGGGGCTGTTCCCTCTTCGTGGTTTGGTCACAAACCGCACATCTCGGCTGCGTTCGCCCACGGTTTGTGACCAAACCACGGCAACCTGCAGACACCGAGCCCTGATGCATCCGTTGTGGTTTGGTCACAAAGCGCAGGCAGCGCCGGCCGATGCCTGCGGTTTGTGACCAAACCACGCGCAGATGGGCCGGGCTACAGGTACTGCCCGGTGTTGGCGACGGTGTCGATGGAACGTCCGGGCTCGGTGCCCTGCTTGCCGGTGACGAGGGTGCGGATGAAGACGATCCGCTCGCCCTTCTTGCCGGAGATGCGGGCCCAGTCGTCGGGGTTGGTGGTGTTGGGGAGGTCCTCGTTCTCCTTGAACTCGTCGACGCACGCCTGCAGCAGGTGCGAGACGCGCAGACCGCGCTGCTGGTGGTCGAGGAGGTCCTTGATCGCCATCTTCTTGGCCCGGTCAACGATGTTCTGGATCATGGCGCCGGAGTTGAAGTCCTTGAAGTACAGGACCTCCTTGTCGCCGTTGGCATAGGTGACCTCGAGGAACCGGTTCTCCTCGGTCTCGGTGTACATCCGCTCCACCGTGGCCCGGATCATCCCCGCGACGCAGGCGTTCCGGTTGCCGCCGAACTCCTCCAGGTCATCCGCATGCAGCGGCAGGCTGGGGGTGAGGTACTTCGAGAAGATGTCGCGGGCGGCCTCGGCGTCGGGGCGCTCGATCTTGATCTTCACGTCCAGCCGGCCCGGTCGCAGGATCGCCGGATCGATCATGTCCTCGCGGTTGGACGCCCCGATGACCAGCACGTTCTCGAGTAGTTCGACACCGTCGATCTCACTGAGCAGCTGCGGCACGATCGTGTTCTCGACGTCGGAGGAGACGCCGGAGCCACGGGTGCGGAAGAGCGAGTCCATCTCGTCGAAGAAGACGATGACGGGGGTGCCTTCGCTGGCCTTCTCCCGCGCACGCTGGAACACCAGGCGGATGTGACGCTCGGTCTCGCCGACGTACTTGTTGAGAAGCTCGGGGCCCTTGATGTTGAGGAAGTACGACTTCCCCTCCTGGCCGGTCTTGGCCGCCACCTTCTTGGCCAGCGAGTTGGCCACGGCCTTGGCGATGAGCGTCTTGCCGCAGCCCGGAGGCCCGTAAAGCAGAACCCCCTTGGGCGGCTTCAACTCGTGCTCGAGGAACAGCTCGGGGTGCAGGTAGGGCAGCTCCACGGCGTCGCGGATCTGCTCGATCTGACCGAACAGGCCTCCGATGGACTCGTAGTCGATGTCCGGCACCTCTTCGAGGACGAGCTCCTCGACCTCGGACTTCGGTACCTTCTCGTAGACGTAGCCCGCGCGCGAGTCGAGCAGAAGCGAGTCGCCGGCCCGGATCGTGTCGCTGAGCAGCGGCTGCGCCAGGCGTACGACGCGCTCCTCGTCGGCGTTGGCGATCACCAGGGCGCGTTCGCCGTCGGCGAGCAGCTCCTTGAACATCACCACCTCGCCGACCTCTTCGTAGTCGAAGGCGGCGACGACGTTCAGGGCCTCGTTGAGCATGACCTCCTGGCCGCGACGCAGGTCATCGAGCTGCACCGACGGGCTGACGTTGACCCGCAGCTTGCGCCCGCCGGTGAAGACGTCCACGGAGTCGTCCTCGTTGCGAGCCAGGAAGGTGCCGAAGCCCGCGGGCGGCTGGGCGAGCCGGTCGACCTCTTCCTTCAGCTTCATGATCTGGTCGCGCGCCTCGCGCAGCGTCTCCGCGAGGCGCTCGTTCTGAGACGTGACCGCCGACAGCGAGCGCTGGGCGTCTGCCAGCCGCATCTCCACCCCATGCGAGTGCGTCGGCACCTCGTTGAGCCGGCGGCGCAGGTCGGTCACCTCGGACTCGAGGAAGCGCACCTGGCTCTCGAGCTCGTCGGGACTCCGCCCGCTACCGCTGCTGGACACACCATCTGACATCGACATGAGGCCCACCTCCTGTACGTGCGACCCTACCCGGGCATCACACCAACGGAAGTCTGTGAGCCACGGTGTTGGTCACGATTTGGGACAGGGTCGGTCACCGGACGTCCCGTGGTTTGGTCACAAACCGCACGTCGGCGGGCCTGCGCTTTGCGGTTTGTGACCAAACCACGGGTGGACGGCGTCCGCCCGCGGGGGTCAGCGGGCGTAACGGCGGGCGAAGTTGCGCAGGAGGGTGCCGGGATGGGTGACGGCGACGGCGCGGGCGGTGTCGCGCAGGCGGTCGGCGTCGGCGGGGTCGAAGTAGCCGTGCGTCGCGTAGACCGAGATCCGGGTCAGCAGGCCGGGCAGGTCGAGCTCGGGGTGGAACTGGGTGGCGTAGACGTGCTCACCCACCCGGAAGGCCTGGACCGGGCACGCCGCGGCCGTCGCCAACAGCGTGGCGTGGGCGGGCAGCAGCGAGATCGCCTCCTTGTGACCGCCGTACGCCGTGAAGGAGCGCGGGACGTCGGCGAACAGCGGGTCCGCGAGGCCGGCGTCCGTGAGCGTCACCGACAGGGGGCCCACGGGCTCGGGGTGGCTGGTGTCGACCACCCCGCCCTGGTGGGTGCCCAGCGTACCGATCCCGTAGCAGGCGCCCAGGAAGGGGAAGTCGGCCGCGACCACCCTGTCGAGCAGCGCCCCCAGGTCGGCCTCTGCGTGCCGCTGGGCCGCCGACTTGACCCGCTCGGGGTCCGACACGGTGAACGCGCCGCCGCCGAGCAGGATCCCGGACCAGTCCTCGAGCACCACGTCCCCCAGGGGGCCGGAAGCCAGGGATCGGGTGTGCAGCTCAGCAGGCGAGACCTCCAGGAAGCGGCAG
This sequence comes from Nocardioides sp. cx-173, assembly GCF_021117365.1. NCBI lineage: Bacteria > Bacillati > Actinomycetota > Actinomycetes > Propionibacteriales > Nocardioidaceae > Nocardioides > Nocardioides sp. cx-173. The sequence goes on from NZ_CP088262.1 coordinate 2,254,117, forward strand.
AACGCGTCGTACTCCTCCCGTGCCGCCGCCTCCTCGGCGCGGATGGAGAGCAGCAGGAACGGTCTCACTCGCCCCCAGCCTCCCCGACCGCCTCCCCGGCCTCCCCGACCGCCTCGCCGGACCCGTCCTCGACGACCTCGGCGCGCGGCCCGGTGTAGTCGGGACCGTAGGCGCCCGGGGCGGGACGGCGGCGCTTGAGCGGAGCCCTCTGGCCGGGCGCCATGCGACGAGCGGTCACCAGGAAAGCCGTGTGCCCGATCATCTTGTGACCGGGACGTACGGCGAGCCCCTCGACGTGCCAGTCGCGCACCAGCGACTCCCACGCCTGCGGCTCGGTGAAGCCGCCGTGCAGCCGCACCGTCTCCATGAAGCGCGACAGCTGGGTGGTGGTGGCGACGTACGCGCACACGATCCCACCGGGCCGCAGCGCGTCGGCGGTGGCGTCGAGGCACTCCCACGGCGCGAGCATGTCGAGGATGACCCGGTCGTAGCGCTCGCCGCTCGCCGGCAGCTCCTCGGCGAGGTCGCCCAGCCGCAGCGACCAGGCCGGGTGGGTCTCGCCGTCGGGCGCGCCGAAGAACTGGGTCACGTTCTTGCGCGCGACCTCGGCGAACTCCTCACGACGTTCGTAGGACGTCACCCGCCCGAACGGGCCGACCGCCCGCAGCAGCGAGCAGGTGAGGGCACCGGAGCCGACCCCGGCCTCCACCACGTCGGCTCCGGGGAAGATGTCGGCCATCGCCACGATCTGGGCGGCGTCCTTGGGGTACACGACCGCGGCCCCACGAGGCATCGACACCACGAACTCCGAGAGCAGCGGCCGGAAGACGAGGTACTCGCCACCCGACGTCGAGGTGATCGTGAAGCCCTCCTCGCGCCCGATCAGGTCGTCGTGGGACATCCCGCCGCGGTTGGTGTGGAAGGTCTTGCCGGCCTCGAGGCAGATGTTGTGCTTGCGCCCCTTGGCGTCGACGAGCCGCACCCACTCGCCCTCGCGCAGGGGCCCGCGGTGGACTCCCGACCAGGCCTGGGGGGCAACATCGTCGTCGTGCGGTTGGGTCGAGGACACCGCGGAACCTTACTGGGGGCAGGCGCTCACTGGCGAAACGCTCGGTCGACGTCGGCGGTGGACAGCACGCCGTACACGCTCCCGTCCTCCTCGACGAGCACGTACTCCGCCGCGGGGGTCCGGTTGATCGCCATGACCAGCTCCTCGCCGTCGATGCCGACCGGGAGCCGCAGCCCCTCGTCGAGGGTGCGCGCGACGGTGGACACCGCGACCCAGGGACGCCGCTCCGGCGGCGTGGCCAGGAGCGCGGCCTCGTTGACCACGCCGACCGGTCGCCCCCCGGTGGTGACGGTGACGATGCTGCCCGCCTCCGCCTCCTGGGCGCGCCGCACCGCCTCGGCCAACGGCAGGTCGTCGGGCACGGCGAGGGTACGGCGGGCGAGGTCGCGGGCGCGCAGCTCGGGCAGTCGCGCACGCAGCCGGGCCGAGGCCATCGCCGCGGTGGCTCCCGACCACAGGAAGGAGGCGATGACGATCGCGAGCACGAAGTCGATGACGTCGGGGGGCCGCCCCAGTGCCTGCTCCTGGAAGAGCGGCCACAGCAGGACCAACCCGGCCGTGATCCGGCCGCCCCAGCCTGCCGCGAGGGTGCCGCGGTGCACGTTTCCGGTGACGCGCCACACGGCGGCCTTGAGCACCCGGCCTCCGTCCAGCGGCAGTCCCGGCACCAGGTTGAGGACCCCGACGAGCAGGTTCGCGCCGGCGAGGCCCTGCACGGCCATCAGCAGCAGGCCATCGGGGGTGACGAACCACAGGCCCACCCCGACGGCGCCGACCGCCAGCGAGGTCAACGGCCCCACGACGGCGATCCAGAACTCCTGGCGCGGCGTGCGGGCCTCGCCCTCGATCGAGGTCATCCCGCCGAGGAAGTGCAGCGTGATCGACTGCACCGCGAAGCCGTAGCGCCGCGCCATGAGCGCGTGCGAGGCCTCGTGGAGCAGGACCGACCCGTAGAGGATCACCGCGAACGCGAGGCCGGCGACGTACTTCCCGGCGCCCAGGCCTGGTTGCACCACCTCGACCTGCGGGGCCATCAGGACGGCGATCAGCCCGGCAATGAGGAACCACGACGAGGACACGAGGACCTCGCTGCCCGCGATCGTGCCCAGCTTGAAGGTCCCGGGGGGCCGGGGAGCAGGGCGCGGGACGGGGTCGGACACACCTCGAACCTAGCCGACCCGCGTTCGCCGTCAGCGTGCGGCGTCGCCCTCCCGCGGGCTGTCGGCGACCTCGCCTAAGGTCGAGGGCGTGAGGTCACGATGACGGTCCATCAAGCGGCGGACGCCTCCCCGGCGCAGCGGGTCTCGACCCCCGTGGACGGGGTGGAGGTGCTCGGCGCGCTCTCCCCCAGCCGCGCCGGCGACTTCCTGACCTGCCCCCTGCTCTACCGCTACCGCACCATCGACCGGCTCCCCGAGCCCTACTCGGCCGACGCCGTGCGCGGCACGGTGGTCCATCGAGTCCTGGAGAACCTCTTCGACCTGCCGGCGCTCGAGCGCACCCCGGAGCGCGCGCGCGGACTGCTCATGCCGGCCTGGGACGAGCTGCTCGACGCCGAGCCCGGCGTGGCCGAGATGTTCGGCACCGAGGGCCCCGACGTCGCCGCCTGGCTGACCTCGTGCCGCACCGTCCTCGACCGCTACTTCTCCCTCGAGGACCCCCAGCGCCTCGAGCCCGCCGAGCGCGAGCTGTACGTCGAGGCGCTGCTCGACTCCAAGCTGCTGCTGCGCGGCTTCGTGGACCGCATCGACGTCGCCCCCGACGGCGCGATCCGGGTGGTCGACTACAAGACAGGGCGCTCGCCGACCGAGGACTTCGAGGCCAAGGCCCTGTTCCAGATGAGGTTCTACGCCCTCGTCATCTGGCGCACCCGCGGCGTGGTGCCGGCGATGCTGCAGCTGATCTATCTCGGCAACGGCGAGATCCTGCGCTACGTCCCCGACGAGCGCGACCTGCTCGCCACCGAGCGCAAGGTCGAGGCGGTGTGGCAGGCGATCCGCCACGCCACCGCTACCCGCGACTGGCAGCCGCGCCGCAGCCGGCTGTGTGACTGGTGCGCGCACCAGGCCATCTGCCCGGAGTGGGGCGGCACTCCCCCACCGCTCACCCCCGATGAGGGCCGCGACCCCGCCCAGGACGCGCGCTAGGCGGACAGCTCGGCCTCGGCCGCCGCCACGGACTCCGCCGTGACCTCGTGCGGCTTGATCCGCCCGTCGCGGATGTCCTCGGCGTAGTGGCAGGCCACCAGGTGGCCCGCACCGCCGAGCAGCCGCAGCTCGGGCCGCTCGGTGTCGCAGCGGGTCTCCTGCCGAAACGGGCAGCGGGTGTGGAAGCGGCAGCCCGGGGGCGGTGCCGACGGCGACGGCAGGTCGCCGGCCAGGACGATCCGCTCGCGGCGTGCCTCGATCTTCGGGTCGGGCACGGGGACGGCCGACATCAGGGCCTTGGTGTAGGGATGCAGCGGCTCGGCGTACAGGTCGTCGCTCGAGGCCTGCTCCACGATCCCGCCGAGGTACATGACCGCGACCTCGTCGGAGACGTGCCGGACGACGGCGAGGTCGTGGGCGATCACCAGGTAGGTCAGGTTGAGCCGCTCCTGCAGCTCCCCGAGCAGGTTGAGCACCTGCGCCTGGATCGAGACGTCGAGCGCGGAGACCGGCTCGTCGGCGATCACGAAGCGCGGCTCGAGGGCGATCGCGCGGGCGATGCCGATGCGCTGCCGCTGCCCGCCGGAGAACTCGTGGGGGTACTTCAGCGCGGCCGACGCGGGCAGGCCCACCTGGTCCAGCAGCTCGCGGACCCGGTCGCGGCGGTCGTAGGCGATCCCGTGCGCGCGCAGGGGCTCGGTGAGGATGGTCTCGACGCTCTGGCGGGGGTTGAGGCTGGCCAGCGGGTCCTGGAAGACCATCTGCATGTGCTGGCGCATGCGGCGCAGGCTCTCGCGTGGCAGGGCCGCGACGTCGGTGCCGTCGTAGATGACCCGGCCCTCGGTCACCGGCGCCAGCCTGAGCACCGCCTTGCCCAGCGTCGACTTGCCGCAGCCCGACTCGCCGACCAGGCCCAGCGTGCGGCCGGCGGGGATCGAGAGGTCGACGCCGTCCACGGCCTTGACGGCGCCCACCCGGCGGCCCAGCAGGGCCCCGCTGCGGATCGGGAAGTGGACCTTGAGTCCCTCGATGCGCACCAGCGGCTCTGACCGCTCGGTCGGCGGCAGATCCTCCGGCATCTCCTGCGCCACCGCGCCGGGGATCTCGCTCATCGCGTCTCACCTCTCGCCGGGCGGGATGGGTCCAAGGGGTTGTGGCACCGCACGTGGCGCACCCCCTCGTCGGTCAGCTCGGGTGTCTGCGTGGTGCACACCTCGAGGACGTTCTGGCAGCGCGGTGCGAACGCACAGCCCTGCGGCCACGGCAGGACGTTGGTCGGCGAGCCGGGGATGGCCGTCAGCGGCTCCCCTCGCGGCGAGTCCAGCCGCGGGATGCTGCCGAGCAGGCCCCCGGTGTAGGGATGACGCGGCTCCTCGAAGAGCACGTCGCGGGTGGTCGACTCGACGATGCGGCCGGCGTACATCACGTTGACGCGGTCGCACAGGCCGGCGACGACGCCGAGGTCGTGGGTGATCATCAGCAGCGCCGCGCCGGTGTCGGCCACGAGCTCCTTGAGCACCTCGAGCACCTGGGCCTGGATCGTGACGTCGAGGGCCGTGGTCGGCTCGTCGGCGATCAGCAGCCGGGGCTGGCACGCCAACGCGATGGCGATCAGCACCCGCTGCCGCATCCCGCCCGAGAGCTGGTGGGGGTACTCCTTGAGCCGCCGCACGGGGTCGGGGATCCCGACCTTGCGCAGGAGGTCGCCGGCGCGGTCCCGGGCCTCCTTGCGGGAGACCTCGTTGTGGCGGCTGATCACCTCGGCGATCTGGACCCCGACCGTGACCACCGGGTTCAGCGAGGTCATCGGGTCCTGGAAGACCATCGCGATGTCGCGCCCGCGCAGCTGGCTCATCTCGTTGCGCGACAGCGACATCAGGTCGACGTCGCCGTAGCGGATCTCCCCCGACGTGCGCACGCCGCGCCGCGGGAGCAGTCCCATGATCGCGAGCGACGTCACGGACTTGCCGCTGCCCGACTCCCCCACCAGGCCGACGTGCTCGCCGGGCCGGATGTCGAAGGAGACCCCGTCCACGGCGCTGGTACGACGTTGTCCGCGCAGCCCGAACTCCACCCGGAGGTCGCGCACGGTGAGCAGTGGCTGGCGGCCCGGGTGGGCGCTGACGGTGTCGTGCAGGGACATGGTCATGCCGTCACCTTCGAGTTCGGGGGTCGAGGGCCTCGCGCAGCGCTTCGCCGAAGAGCGTGAAGCCGAGTGCGGTGATGGCGATGGCGACGCCCGGGTAGATGGCGAGTCGCGGGTCCGCCTGGAAGCGGTCCTGCGCGGCGACCAGCATGCGGCCCCACTCCGCCACGGCCGGATCGGCCTCGCCCAGCCCGAGGAAGGACAGGGCGGCGACCTCGATGATCGCCGTGGCGAGGTTGAGGGTGGCCTGGACGATCGTGGGCCCCAGCGAGTTGGGCAGGATGTGGCTCATCACGATGCGCCGCTTGCGCAGGCCCAGCGACGAGGCGGCCAGCACGTAGTCCGAGCGGCCCTGAGACAGCATCGACCCGCGCAGCAGCCGCGCGAAGATCGGCACCTGCACGACGCCGATGGCGATCATGATCGCGTAGGCGTTCTTGCCCAGGATCGCCGCGATGCTGACGGCCAGGAGCAGGCTCGGGATCGAGAGCATGATGTCGACCAGCCGCATGATGGCGGTGTCCACCCAGCGGCCGAACCGGCCGCCGACGCTGCCGAAGCCGCCGGCCAGAAGCCCGAGCGTCGCGCCCACGGCCAGGCCGATGGCGGTGGAGACGACGCCGTAGATGAGCGACTGCCGGGCCCCGTAGAGCATCTGGGTCCACATGTCCGAGCCGAAGGAGTCCAGGCCGAGGAAGTGCTCGTCGCTGGGGCCAGGCACCTTGCTGGGGGTGATCTGGCCGGCCCACTCCGGCGACGCCGGCTCGTAGGACGTCAGCAGCGGGGCGATGATCGCGATGACCACGAACGCCAGCACGATCAGGGCGCCGAGGATGGCCGAGGGGTTGCGGCGCAGCCGACGCATCGCCCCGCGCCACAGGCTCACCCCGTGCTCCTCCGGATCGCCGCCCGTGGCCGGGTCCAGGCTGGCCGGACCCGGCGCGGCCGGCATCAGCGGGATGCTCATGCGACCCTCAGCCTCGGGTCGATGACGCCGTAGAGCAGGTCGACGGCGAGGTTGATCAGCGAGTAGATGATCGCGATGAAGATGATGTAGCCCTGCAGGACCGGGTAGTCACGGTTGGTGATCGCCAGGAACAGGTAGGACCCGATGCCGTTGAAGCTGAAGACGGTCTCGGTGAGCACCGCACCGGAGAACAGCAGCCCGGTCTGGAGGCCGATCGTGGTCGCCACCGGCAGCATCGCGTTGCGCAGGACGTGACGGCGCGAGATGACGCTGCGGGCCAGGCCCTTGCTCTCGGCGGTGCGCACGTAGTCCTCCTGCATGACGTCGGCGACGGAGGCGCGGGTGATGCGCACGATGATCGCCAGCGGGATGGTGCCCAGCGCGACGGCCGGCAGCGCCAGGTGGATCACGGCGTCCCACGAGGCGTCCCACTCCTGGGTCAGGAGGCCGTCGAGCACCGCGAAGCCGGTCACGTCGGTGGAGTCCATGCGCGGGTCCTGTCGCAGCGCGGTCGGGAACCAGCCCAGCCAGTCCGCGAAGACCAGCTTGAGCAGGATCGCCAGGAAGAAGACCGGGGTCGTGACCCCGAGCAGGGAGCCGGAGACGACGAAGGTGTCGAGCAGGCGGCCCTGGTGGCGCGCGGCGAGGTAGCCGAGCGGGATGCCCAGGACCACGGCGAACAGCAAGGCCGCGAGAGCCAGCTCGATCGTCGCGGGGAAGCGGCTCAGGAAGCTGTCCAGGACCGGCTGGCCGGTCTGGATGGAGTTCAGGAAGTCGCCCTGCAGGAGGCTCTTGAGGTACGTCAGGTACTGCTGCAGCACCGGCTCGTCGAAGCCGTAGGCCTCGGTGACCCGACGCAGGCTGTCCGCGTTTGCGCGCTCGCCGAGCAGCGCCCGGGCCGGGTCGCCCGGCAGGGCCCTCACCCACACGAAGAGGAGGATCGAGAGCCCTGCCAGGACGGGCACCATCTGCGCCAGGCGGCGGAGGGTGAGACGAAGCATCTCCCTACCGCCGCCCGGACGCTGACGCCTGGTGGGACCCGATCACTCGTTCGAGACGGTGATCAGGTTCCAGACCTCGTCCTGCACCGGACTCGGCTCGTAGCCCTCGACACCGGGCGCGAACCCGAGCGACGGCACCGGGTGCGCGATCGGCACGCCGGGCAGGTACTCCATGACCTGGCGGTTGATCTCCTCGTAGAGCGGGGTCTGCTCCTCGACCGTCGGGATCCCGCGCGCCTCGTCGAGGCCCTGGAAGATCTCGGCGTTCTTGAAGCCCCACTCGTTGGACTCCTGGCCGAAGAAGACGCCGAGGAAGTTGTCGGTGTCGTTGTAGTCACCGGTCCAGCCGAGCAGGTGGATGCCGTGCTTGTCGGTGCCCTGGATCTTCTCCAGGTAGTCCGGGTCCCACTGGTCCGCGGTGGGCGTGACCTTCAGGCCGACGGCCTGGAGCTGGGTCCGGATGATGTTGAAGGTGCCCTCCGGGTCCGGCATGTACGGGCGCGAGACCCCGGTCGGGTAGTTGAACTCGATGGTGGCGCCGGCGGCACCGGCATCCTCCAGCAGGGACTTGGCCTTGGCCGGGTCGTAGTCGTAGGTGGTCACGTCGCTGGCGTAGCCGTTGACGACCTCGGGGATGAACTGCGTGGCCGCCTCGGTGCCCTCGGGCATCGAGGTGCTGATGACCTCCTCGAGGTTGATCGCGTGCGCGATCGCCTGGCGCACCCGCAGGTCGTCCAGCGGCTTCTGCTTCTGGTTCATGCCCAGGTAGAGCACGTTGAAGGCGGGCCGGTTCTCGATCTGCATGCCCGCCTTCTCGAGGGGGCCCAGGTCGGCGGGGCCGACGAGGTCGAAGCCGTCGATCTCCCCGTTGGTCAGCGCGTCCGCGCGGGCCTTCGGGTCGTCGATCGCGACCACGATCGCCTTGTCGATCTTGGCCTTCTCGCCCCAGTAGTCGTCGTTGCGCGCGAGGGTGACGTTCTCCTCGCGGTTCCAGGCCTCGAAGACGAACGGGCCGGTGCCGGTCGGGTGCGCGGTGGAGTACTCGGTGTTGCGCGGGTTCTCGGCGGCGTCGTCCTGGAACTCCTCGAGGGCCGAGGGGCTCTGCATCGAGAAGGCAGGAAGCGACAGGGCCGCGATGAAGCCGGCGAAGGGCTTCTTCAGGACGATCGTCGCCGCCGCGTCGCCGTCGGCGGTGCACGAGTCGTAGACCGCGGCCTTGGCGTTCTCACCGGTGGCGAAGCCGCGGAACAGTGCCCCGTAGTAGTAGGTGAGGTCCTCGGTCTGCGCCGTCTCGGGCACGTTGTACCAACGGTCGAAGTTGGCGCACACCGCCTCGGCGTTGAAGTCGGTGCCGTCGTGGAACTTCACGCCGGTCTCGAGATCGAAGGTGTAGGAGAGACCGTCGTCGGACACCTCCCAGCTCTTGGCGAGCAGTGGCGCGGGGTCGGCCGTGCCCGGCACGGTGCCGACCAGACCCTCGAAGATCTGCCGCGCCACGCGGAAGCTCTCGCCGTCGGAGACGAAGAACGGGTCGAGCGCCACCGGCTCGGCCGACCCGGCGAAGACGAACGTGCCCCCGGCCTCGCCCTCGCCGCCACCTCCGTCCCCGTTGTCGCGGTCGCTCTCCGCGCATCCGGCGAGGACGAGCGACCCCGCAACCAGGCCGGCGAGAGCGCCGGCTCGTAGACGATTCCTCTTGGTCCGCACGATTCACCTCATGGTCGACACGTTCTCGCAGAGCCCCGGATACTGCCGTGCTCGTAGAGCGAACGCAGGGGAACATACTCGGCCGCCGACCCCGATGGCTACCGGACGTACCGCGGCCGATGGTCGCGAATTGGCAACGATCTGAACTCGAGTCGCCCTCCCACGGGCAGCCTTACACCATCATGACCTCGCGGCGAAGGCCTCTCGTGGGGTCGCAGGCGCCGGGACGCTACCCGCGCGCTGAGCCCGCCAGGCTCCACTCGTGCGACGGTCGGCCCACCAGGTCGACCAGCGACGACAGGAAGACTCGCCCTGGCCCGGCCGGCACCTCCACGTGGTTGGGGACGACCAGCACCGTGCAGCCGGCCGCCTCGCCGGACGTGGCTCCGGTGGCGGAGTCCTCGACGGCCAGGCAGTCCGAGGGCTCGACGCCGAGCGCCGCGGCGGCCGTGAGATAGGGCTCGGGGTGCGGCTTGCCGTGGCGGACCTGGTCGCCCGTGACCACGACGTCGAAGGTGTCGTCCGGCAGCTGGTCGAGGATGGGCTCGACGAATCGCGTGTAGGACATCGTGACGAGGGCGCAAGGCACGCCCTCGGCGCGCAGCTCGGCCAGGAGCTCGCGCGCACCGGGACGCCATGGCACCTCGCCGCGCACCCGGCCCACGACCCCGTCGAGCAACCGCTCCACGATCTCCTCCGCGGTGAGCGGCAGGCCGAGCTCCTCGCGCATGTAGCGTCCCGACGACAGCAGGTCGTTGCCCACGAGCCGCATCGCGTGCTCGTGGCTCCACGTCGCCCCGAACTCTGCGGCGAGCGCATACTCCGCGTCGATCCAGTACGGCTCGGTGTCGACCAGCGTCCCGTCCATGTCCCAGAGCACGGCCTGGGGAGTCCAGCCGGTAGCGTCCGGTGCCGCATCCGTCTCGGCGGCCTGTTCCACGGTGCTCAGAATGCTCTCCCCTTCGGTGACTCCTGGACGACGTCGGTCTCCAGTATCGGCTCTGCAGGGCGTGGTCGCACATCGGCGCTGCTGCTGCCCTCGCAGTGGCAAGCGACCTGGCCGCCGAGGCGCTCCTTGCGGCTTCTCCACCACGGCCCAGCTCAGCCGGAGGCTGGACCTCCGACTCGATGGTCGGCGCCAGCCGCCGCGCGCGGCGGACTCGGCTCGTGCTCGGACCGCTCCACCACGATCCGCTGGGCGACCGATGCCACAGCCTGCCGGACACCCTCCGGCGTCTGGTCGTCCATGCCCTCGAGATGCGCCAGGATCCACTCCGCCAGGTCGTCTCGCAGCCGGCCGACGGCCCGGAGGCCGCGTGCGCTGAGCACGAGGTCGTGCAGGTCGCCCTCGATGAAACCCTGGTCGGCCACGCGGCGGAAGACCGGCTCCAGGACCGCCGGCGGGAGGCTCCGCGACCCGGCTATCCGGGCGATATCGGCGGTGCGCCTCGAGGAGGTCAGCCCGTAGATCTGGACCAGGGCCCAGATGCCTGCCGCATCGAGGTCCGGCGTGCCGGCCTCGAGCACCTCCAGGACCCGGTCGCCCTCGCGGCCGTGGAGCAGGCGCGCGATCCGGCGGGACAGGAGCTCCTCGCTGGGTAGCGCCTCCGGCGCGCCGAAGCCCGACCCGAGGTCGCTCGCCCCGTGCGCCAGGCTGTCGACCAGATGCACCTGCGGAAGCAGCAGTGCGAGGACGAACGCGACCAGCGCCACGGGGGCGGCCCACAGGAACACCTGACTGAGCGCGTCGGCGTACGCGTCGACGATGGGGGCGATGACGCTGTCCTTGAGCCTGTGGAGCGCGCTCGGGGTGGCCAGTTCGGCGGAGGTGACACCGGGGCTCTTGGCGATGGCCGCGGGAAGCCGGTCACTGAGGAAGTTGGCGTAGAGGGTCCCGAAGATGGCGGCGCCGAAGGCACTGCCCATGGTGCGGAAGAAGGTGACGCCCGACGTCGCGACCCCGAGCTCGGCGTAGGGCACCGAGCCCTGCACGATGATCGTGAGCACCTGCATGCTCAACCCGATGCCCAAGCCGAGGACGAACAGGTAGAGCGAGGACAGCGCCAGCGGGGTCGACGCATCCATGCGTGAGAGCAGGGCCAGCCCGACCGCCATGACCAGGCTGCCCACCACGGGGAAGACCTTGTAGCGCCCGGTCTTGCTCACGATGTTGCCGCTGAGGATCGCCGTGAGGAGCAGGCCGAGCACCAAGGGCAGCATCCGCATCCCGGAGTCGGTGGCCGAGACGCCCTCGACGTACTGGAAGAACGTGGGCAGGAACGTCATCGCACCGAGCATCGTGAAGCCGACGACGAAGCTCAGGGCGCAACAGTCGGCGAACACCCGCGACCGGAACAGCCGCATGGGCAAGATCGGCTCCGTCGCCCGTCTTTCGATGAGCACGAACACGGCGAGCACCGCGAGGCCGCCGACGATCAGGCCCACGATCTGCCATGACCCCCAGCCGTAGGTGGTGCCGCCCAGGCTGGTCGCGAGCACGAGCATCGAGGCACCCAGCGCGACGGTGGCCATGCCGGCGTAGTCGATGCGATGGCGGGCTCCGCCGGGGATGTGGGGAATGGTGAAGCGGGCCGCGACGATGACGACCGCGGCGAGCGGCACGTTCACGTAGAAGCACCAGCGCCAGCTGGCGCTGTCGGTGAGCACCCCACCCAGGAGCGGGCCGATGACCGTGGCGACCCCGAAGACCGCGCCGAGGGCTCCCTGGAACTTGCCGCGCTCACGAAGGGGGATGATGTCGGCGATCAGGGCGGTCGCGGTGACCGTGAGCCCCCCGGCCCCGATCCCCTGGACCGCGCGGGACGCGATGAGCCAGACCATGCCCTCCGAGAGCCCACAGAGCGCGGAGCCGAGGATGAACACGGTGACGCTGAGCTGGAACAGGAGCTTGCGCCCGAACTGGTCGCCGAACTTGCCGACGATGGCCGTCACCGCAGTCTGCGCCAGCAGGTAGGACGTCACCACCCAGGAGACGTGGTTGCCCCCGCCCAGGTCACCGACGATCGTCGGCAGGGCCGTGGAGACGATCGTCCCGTCCAGTGCGGCCAGCAGCATCCCCATGCCGATGGTCGCGAACGCCATGGTCCGGGCCCGCCCGGTGAGGGCGACCGGCCGCGACGCAGTCTCCGGGTCAGTGGGAGCCGTGGCGACAGACATCGAGCCTCCTCGAGATGGCGACGCTCGAAGTCTTCGCCTGCGCCGACGTCGTGAGAAGGGTCCTTCGCCCCTGTCCCGCGACACAGGCTCGCCGCGGGCGGCCTGGCTCAGTCCTCCGGGTCGTAGCCCAGGTTGGGCGAGAGCCAGCGCTCGGCCTCCGCGAGGGTCCAGCCCTTGCGCTCGGCGTAGTCCGCGACCTGGTCGCGGCCGAGTCGGCCCACCACGAAGTACTGCGACTCCGGGTGGCTGAAGTACCACCCGGAGACCGAGGCGCCCGGCCACATCGCCATGGACTCCGTCAGCGTGATGCCGGTGTTGGCCTCGACGTCGAGCAGGTCCCACAGCAGGGGCTTCTCGGTGTGGTCGGGGCACGCGGGGTAGCCGGGCGCGGGCCGGATGCCGTCGTACTTCTCGGCGATCAGGTCCTGGTTGCTGAGCTGCTCGTCGGCGACGTGGCCCCAGAACTCGGTGCGCACGCGCTGGTGCAGGCGCTCGGCGAATGCCTCCGCGAGGCGGTCGGCGAGGGACTCGATGAGGATGGCGTTGTAGTCGTCGAGATCGTCGCGGAACGCCTTGACCCGCTCCGGCAGCCCGATCCCGGCCGTGACCGCGAAGCCGCCGATGTGGTCGGGCAGACCGGTGCCGACAGGGGCGACGTAGTCGGCGAGCGAGCGGTTGGGCACGCCCTCGCGGTGGTCGCCCTGCTGGCGCAGGTGATGCAGCACCGTGCCGGTCTGCTTGCGGGAGTCGTCGGTGAAGGTCAGGACGTCGTCGCCGTCGGAGTTGGCCGGCAGGAAGCCGTAGACGCCGCGGGCGGTGATCCACTTTTCCGCGATGATCCGGTCCAGCATCTCGTTGGCGTCGTCGTAGAGCTTGCGCGCCGTCTCGCCCGACGTCGGGTTGTTGAGGATGTCGGGGAACCTGCCCTTCATCTCCCAGGCGTTGAAGAACGGCTGCCAGTCGATGTACTCGCGCAGCTCGGCGATGTCGTAGTCGTCCAGGACGTGGACGCCGCTCTGCTTCGGCGGCGGAGGGACGTAGCCCTCCCAGTCGATGGGGGTCGCGTTCGCCTTGGCGTCCGCATAGGAGAGCAGCTTGCGCTCGCTCTTGCCCGCGTGGCGGGCGCGCAGCGCGTCGTAGTCCTCCTTGACCTCGGCCATCAGGGCCGTACGGCGGTCGTCGTGCAGGAGCGCGGCGGCGGTCGGCACCGACCGGGACGCGTCCTTGACCCAGACGACGGGACCGTCGTACTTGGGGTCGACCTTGACGGCCGTGTGGGCGCGCGAGGTCGTGGCGCCGCCGATGAGCAGCGGGATGGTGAGCCCCTGGCGCTGCATCTCGGTCGCGAGCGTCACCATCTCATCGAGCGAGGGGGTGATCAGGCCGGACAGCCCGATGATGTCGGCGTCGTGCTCCTTGGCCGCGTCGAGGATCTTCTGAGCGGGGACCATCACGCCGAGGTCGATGACCTCGTAGTTGTTGCACTGCAGGACGACGCCGACGATGTTCTTGCCGATGTCGTGCACGTCGCCCTTGACCGTGGCCATGACGATCGTGCCGTTGGTCTCCTTCGCGGTGGCGTACTCGGGGTTGTCGAGCTTCTCCTGCTCGATGAACGGGATCAGGTAGGCCACGGCCTTCTTCATCACCCGCGCCGACTTCACGACCTGGGGCAGGAACATCTTGCCCGCCCCGAACAGGTCGCCGACGACGTTCATGCCGTCCATCAGCGGGCCCTCGATGACCTCGATCGGCCGGCCGCCGCGATCCGCGATGAGCTGGCGGAGCTCCTCGGTGTCGGACTCGGCGTAGGCGTCGATGCCCTTCACGAGCGCATGGGTGATCCGCTCGCCGACGGGCAGGGAGCGCCACTCCTGGGCCGCGGTCTCCTCCTTCTCCCCCGCCTTGTTGTGCGCCTCCGCGATCTCGAGCAGCCGCTCCGCGGCGTCCGGTCGGCGGTTGAGCACGACGTCCTCGATGCGCTCGCGCAGCTCCGGCTCCACCTGGTCGTAGACGACCAGGGCACCGGCGTTGACGATGCCCATGTCGAGACCGGCCTCGATCGCGTGGTACAGGAAGACCGCGTGGATCGCCTCGCGCACCGGGTTGTTGCCGCGGAAGGAGAAGGAGACGTTGGAGATGCCGCCGGAGACCTTGGCACCCGGCAGGTTCTGCTTGATCCAGCGGGTGGCCTCGATGAAGTCCAGGCCGTAGGAGGCATGCTCCTCGATGCCGGTGGCGACGGCGAAGACGTTGGGGTCGAAGATGATGTCCTCGGGCGGGAAGTCGACCTCGTCGACCAGGATCCGGTAGGCGCGCTCGCAGATCTGCTTGCGCCGCTCCAGGTTGTCGGCCTGGCCGTCCTCGTCGAAGGCCATGACGACCGCGGCTGCGCCGTACTTCTTGCACAGGCGCGCGTGCTCGCGGAACTTGTCCTCGCCCTCCTTCATGGAGATCGAGTTGACGATCGGCTTGCCCTGCACACACTTGAGGCCGGCCTCGATCACCTCCCACTTGGAGGAGTCGACCATGATCGGGACCCGGCTGATGTCGGGCTCCGAGGCGATGAGCTTCAGGAAGCGGTCCATCGCCGCGACCCCGTCGATCATCCCCTCGTCCATGTTGACGTCGATGACCTGGGCGCCGTTCTCGACCTGCTGCAGGGCCACGGCAAGGGCAGCGTCGTAGTCGCCGTCCTTGATGAGGTTGCGGAACCGCGCCGAGCCGGTGATGTTGGTGCGCTCGCCGACGTTGACGAAGAGGCTGTCCTCGTCGATCGTGAACGGCTCCAGGCCGGACAGGCGCATGGCCGGACTGACCTGGACCGGCTCGCGACGCGGCTTGCCCTCGACGGCCTGCGCGATGGCCGCGATGTGCGCCGGGGTGGTGCCGCAGCAGCCGCCGACCAGGTTGACGAAGCCGCTCTCGGCGAACTCCTCGACGATCGCGGCGGTCTCCTCCGGCGCCTCGTCGTACTCACCGAACGCGTTGGGCAGGCCGGCGTTGGGGTAGCACGACACGAAGCTGTCGGCCAGGCGGGACATCTCGGCGATGTAGGGCCGCATCTCCTTGGCCCCGAGCGCGCAGTTGAGACCGACCGCCAGCGGGCGGGCGTGCCGGATCGAGTCCCAGAACGCCTCGGTCACCTGGCCGGAGAGAGTGCGCCCCGAGGCGTCGGTGATCGTGCCGGAGACGATGACGGGCCAGCGGCGGCCGTACTCCTCGAACAGCGTCTCGACCGCGAAGATCGCGGCCTTGGCGTTGAGGGTGTCGAAGATGGTCTCGATGAAGAGCAGGTCCGAGCCGCCGTCGAGCAGCCCGCGACCGGCCTCCAGGTAGGCCTCGACCAGCTGGTCGTAGCTGACGTTGCGGGCGCCGGGGTCGTTGACGTCGGGCGAGATGGAGGCCGTGCGGCTGGTCGGACCGAACGCGCCGGCGACGTACCTGGGCCGATCCGGCGTCCGCGCGGTCATGGCGTCGGCCTCGCGGCGGGCCAGCCGGGCGGACTCGTAGTTGAGCTCGTAGGCGAGCTCCTGCATGCCGTAGTCGCCCAGGGAGATGGCGTTGGCGTTGAACGTGTTGGTCTCGACCAGGTCCGCGCCGGCCTCGAGGTACTCGCGGTGGATGCCGCCGATGATGTCCGGCTGGGTCAGCGTGAGGAGGTCGTTGTTGCCCTGGAGGTCGCTGGGCCAGTCCGCGAACCGCTCGCCGCGGTAGCCGGCCTCGTCCGGGCGGTCCCGCTGGATCGCCGTCCCCATGGCGCCGTCGATGACCATGATCCGCTCCCGCAGCGTCGCGGTGAGGAGGTCGGTGGCATCGGGTCGCAGGTCCTGAGGTCGGGACACGGGACTCCTCTCGGGCTCGTTCGGCGCCCGGGTGGCACCGCTCCTCCAGGGTAGGAGCGCGTCCACCGGCTGGACTGGGTTTCCGAATGGTGACACCGGGCGCGGAGCGCGGTGAAATCCTCGTCGGTCCCAGCGCACGTCGCTCCGCGCGCATTCCCGTCGGGTGTGCTGGTCGGCCGGAGAGCCTCGCGGTCGGCGACTAGGCTTTCGACGTGATCGAGATCGAGGACGCCCCCGAGCTGGTGGACCCCATTGTGATCGCCGCCTTCGAGGGTTGGAACGACGCGGCGGATGCCGCGTCCGGGGTGGTGGACCACCTGATGTCCGTGTGGCACGCGCGGGTGGTGGGTGCCGTCGATCCGGAGGACTTCTACGACTTCCAGGTCAACCGCCCGCAGGTCGGTACCGACGAGCACGGCTACCGGCGCCTGACCTGGCCCAGCACCCAGATCGCCGTGGCGTCCCCGCCCGACCTCGACCGCGACGTGATCCTGATCCGCGGCATCGAGCCCAGCATGCGGTGGCGTCAGTTCTGCGCCGAGCTCCTGGCCGCGATCGACGAGCTCGGCGGCGAGCTCGTCGTCACTCTCGGCGCCCTGCTCGCGGACTCCCCCCACACCCGACCGATCCCGGTCACCGGAACCGCCACGGAGCCCGAGCTGGTCGACCGGCTCAAGCTGGAGCAGTCGACGTACGAGGGCCCGACCGGGATCGTCGGCGTCTTCCAGGACGCCTGCGCCAAGCTCGACGTCCCCGCGGTGTCGTACTGGGCGGCCGTCCCCCACTACGTCGCCCAGCCGCCGTGCCCGAAGGCCACGCTGGCCCTCCTCGGCCAGCTCGAGGACCTGCTCGAGGTCAGCATCCCGCTCGGGGACCTGCCGGAGGACGCCCGTGCCTGGGAGCGCGGCGTCGACGAGCTCGCCGAGGAGGACGAGGACGTCGCCGACTACGTCCGCAGCCTCGAAGAGACCCGGGACACCGCCGACCTGCCCGAGGCGTCCGGCGAGGCCATCGCCCGCGAGTTCGAGCGCTACCTCAAGCGCCGCGGTGGCGACGAAGCCGGCCCTGGCTGATCGCGCCTGCCGGGTGTCGCACCTGCGGTTTGGTCACAAACCGCAGGTTCTCGCCGCCCGGATCTGCGGTTTGTGACCAAACCGCAGGGTCCGCGACCCAGGCCGGCCCCTCAGAGCGACAGGCCGAGCGCGGCGTCGAGCAGCGCCAGCATGGTCATGGCAGCGTCCGGGTCGCTGGTGTCGGCCAGGCCGTCGGTGCCGAGGGTGGCGGCGGCCCACGCGTCGACCGCAGCGGCGGCGCGGGGCGCGTCGAGGTCGTCAGCGAGTGCTGCCAGGACCTCCGTCACGACGGGGCCGGCGGGGGCACCGGCGCCGAGCGAGATCGCCTTGCGCCAGGACGTGACCGTGTCGACGGAGTCCCACAGCTCCGCGTCGGTCCACTCCCAGTCGGAGCGGTAGTGGTGGCGCAGCAGCGCGAGGCGGATGCCCATCGGGTCGACGTCACTGTTGCGCAGCGCGGAGACGAAGACCAGGTTGCCGAGCGACTTGGACATCTTCTCGCCGTCGTAGGCGACCATCCCGGCGTGGGCGTAGACCTGCGCGAAGGGCGTGCCGGGCACGGCGACCTGAGCGTGGCCGGCGCACATCTCGTGGTGGGGGAAGACCAGGTCGGAGCCGCCGCCCTGGACGTCGAACGCACCGCCGAGGTGGTGCATGGCGATCGCGGCGCACTCGATGTGCCAGCCAGGACGACCCGGCCCGAACGGGCTGTCCCACTTGGGCTCACCGGGCCGCTCCCCGCGCCAGAGGACACAGTCCAGGGGGTCGCGCTTGCCGGCTCGCTCCGGGTCACCGCCGCGCTCGCCGAAGATGCGCAGCATGGTCTCGCGGTCGTAGCCCGACTCCTGACCGAAGGCCGGGTCGGCGGTCACGGAGAAGTACACGTCGCTGTCGACGCGGTACGTCGCCCCGGCGGCCTCGAGCCGCTCGATGAGCGCCACCGCCAGGGGGATCGACTCCACCGCCCCCACCAGGTGGTCGGGCGGGAGGACGCGCAGGGCGGTCATGTCCTGGCGGAACAGCTCGGTCTCGCGCTCGGCGAGCTCGACCCAGTCGACGCCGACCTTCGTGGCGCGCTCCAGGAGCGGGTCGTCGACGTCCGTGACGTTCTCGACGAAGCTGACCTCGTGGCCGGCGTTGCGCCAGGCGCGGTTGAGCAGGTCGAACGCCACGTACGTCGCCGCGTGGCCGAGGTGGGTGGCGTCGTAGGGCGTGATGCCGCAGACGTAGAGGCGCGCCGGCCCGTCGGGGGTGGTCGTGACCCGGGCACCGGTGGCGGTGTCGTGCAGCGCCACGGGCGGACCCACCTCGGGCAGGGTCGGGACCTCGGGGGCGCTCCAGGCTCGCATGGCGCCAGCCTAGTAGGGCTGGTCAGAAGGGCGGCCACGGGATGGCAGGCCAGTCGCTGCTCGACAGCGGGAGGTGCCCGGTGTTGACCAGGCGGCGACACCGGCGGTCGAAGGCCTCGATCTCCTGGTCGGTCAGGTGCTGTGCCAGCGCCTCGCCCAGACCACCGCGGAGCTCGGCGCGCAGGCGGCGCACGACCCGGTCCTCCTCGTCAGTCAGCGCCTCGCCCTGCCATCCCCACAGGACGGTCCGCAGCTTGTGCTCGTGATGGAAGGCGATGCCGTGGTCCACGCCGTAGCGGTGCCCATCGCTCATCGCCAGCACGTGGCCGCCCTTGCGGTCGGCGTTGTTGACCACGACGTCGAACACCGCCATGCGCCGTAGCGCCACGGTGTCCTCGTGGATGAGCGAGACCCCCTGCTCCCGCCCGTCGAGCCCGTCGAAGACGTGGAGCCAGCCGTCCGGCACCTGACCTTCCGGGACCAGGGTGACCGCCTCCTGCTTCTCGTCCGGCTCCTGCCAGAGCTGGCACATGCCGAGACCGTGCGGCCCCTCGCGCAGCCAGGTGTGCGGCACGACGTCCCAGCCGGTGGCCTCGGAGACCAGGTACGCCGCCACCTCGCGGCCGGCCAGGTGGCCGTCGGGGAAGTCCCACAGCGGCCGCTCCCCCGCGATGGGCTTGTAGACGACGGTGGTCTCGCCGATCTGACCGAGGAAGGTCGCGTTGGAGGCCGGCATGATCCGCCCCTGCAGAGTGAGCTCCCCGTCGGGCTCGAACGCCGGCCTGGGAGCCGGGTCGGGCACGGCCTGGGTCACGGGTCCCGCCTGCGGAACCCGTTGGCGCGCACGCAGAGGTGGCCGTCGGGGTCCATCGGGTTGCCGCAGAAGGGGCAGCTCGGGCGGCCGGCGTCCAGCACCTGCGCGGCCCGCTTGACGAACGCCCGGGCGTGACCGGCGTCGATCCGCACGACGAAGACCTCCTCCGGCTCGGGCTCCTCGAAGTCCACGTCCTCCTCCGCCTGGTCCGGGGTCACGACGGCGGCCTCGGAGAAGGGGAACACCTCGATCACGATCTTCTGGTCGGAGGGGTCCCAGGACAGGGTCATGGTTCCGGCGCGGAACTCCTCCTCGATCGGCTGCTCCAGGGGGTGGGTGTCCTCGAGGCCCAGCGGTGCCACGGCCGGGATGACGCCCGCGGCCGTGTCACTGGCCATCACCTCGTCGAGCAGCTCGTCGACGCGCTCGGCCAGGGCGGCTACCTGCTGCTTCTCCAGCGCGATGCTGGTGAGTCGGACGCCGCTGCGCGCCTGGAGGAAGAAGGTGCGCGATCCCGGGGGTCCGACCGTGCCCGCGACGAAGCGCTCGGGCGGGTCGAATCCGTGCATGATCGGTGCCATGCCGACCACCCTATGACCGGGCCGAAGGGCCCGCGCCACCGCCAACGGGTGCGTCCTCGGCGGTCTTGCGGCGGCGGGTCCGCTTCGCGGGCGGAGCCGCGAGCCAGGACAGGTCGCCGTCGTGGGTGTTGGTGGCGAGGACGTAGGGGCGAGTGCCGGTGTAGCGCACGATCGACACCGAGGCCGGGTCGACGTGCAGGCGCTGGAACAGGTCGAGGTGCATGCCGAGGGCGTCGGCCAGGACCGACTTGATGATGTCCCCGTGACTCACGGCCACCCACACCGCCCCGGGCCCGTGCTCGGCCTCGATCGCCGCGTCATGGCGCCGTACGGCCTCGACCGAGCGGGCCTGCATCGCCTGGAGCGACTCCCCGCCGGGGAACGTCGCCGCCGACGGCTGGGTCTGCACCACGCCCCAGATCTTCTCCTTGGCGAGGTCCTTGAGCAGCCGGCCCTGCCACTCGCCGTAGTCACACTCGGTGATGCCGCGCTCGCTGACGGTCCTGGGGGCGGCAGGATGGCCGGCGGTGATGATCCTCGCCGTCTGGCGGCAGCGCTCCAGGGGGCTGGTGACCACGGCGGAGAGCGGGACCACGGCCAACCGCTCGGCCGTACGCCGCGCCTGGGCCGTCCCGGTCTCATCGAGCTTGACGCCTGGCGTGCGCCCCGCGAGGGTGCCGCTGGCGTTGGCGCTCGTCCGGCCGTGTCGGACCAGGATCACAGTTGCCATGCCCGGGACTGTAGTGGGGCTACCGTGACTCACGTGATCATCGACAGCGCGGTGTACCGCCACGGCGTCCGGCTGCCGGTCGACTGCCAGCCGCACGACTACGCGACGCTGCGCGCCCAGGCCAAGGAGCACGGCGACTTCGTGTGGGTGGGGCTCCACGAGCCCGACCAGGCCGAGTTGGAGCGGGTCGCCGACGCCTTCGAGCTGCACCGCCTGGCCGTGGAGGACGCGGTCGCCGCGCACCAGCGCCCCAAGCTGGAGCGCTACGGCGACCACCTGTTCCTCATCCTCAAGACGCTCTGGTACATCGACGAGCAGGACGCCGTCGAGACCGGCGAGATCAGCATGTTCGTCGGCCACGACTTCGTCATCACCGTGCGGCACGGCGAGGGCGGGGCGCTGCACTCGGCCCGTCACCACCTGGAACAGCGCAGCCAGGTGCTCACCCACGGCCCCTCGGCCGTCGTCTACGCGGTCTGCGACTCGGTGGTCGACGCCTACGCCCAGGTCATCGAGGCGCTCCAGGAGGACGTCGACGAGGTGGAGGAGTCGGTCTTCTCCCCCACGCGAAGCGACGACTCGGTGCGGATCTACACGCTCAAGCGCGAGATCGCCGAGGTCCGGCGTGCGGTGCTGCCCCTGCGCGAGCCGATGCGCCGCTTCGCCAGCGGCACGGTCCCGGGGATGGACGAGGGCGCGGCGCCGTTCTTCCGCGACGTGGCCGACCACCTCGCGCGCGACGCCGAGACCATCGACGGCCTGGACTCTCTGCTGTCCACCGCCTTCGACGCCTACATCGCCCGGATCTCGGTCCAGCAGAACGACGACATGCGCAAGATCTCCGCCGGCGTCGGCCTGGTCGCGGCCCCCACCTTGATCGCGGGGATCTACGGCATGAACTTCGAGCACATGGCCGGGCTGGGCTGGTCCCTCGGATACCCCGTCACGCTGCTGCTGATGGCGTTGTCGTCGGGGGTGCTGTGGGTGTTCTTCAAGAAGTCCGGGTGGCTGTAGGTCCGTGGTTTGGTCACAAACCGCACGCCCCGACCCCGAGAACCTGCGGTTTGTGACCAAACCGCACGCCCCGGCGAGCGCTCAGGCGCTGAGGACGCCGGTGGCGAGCAGCACCAGCACCGCGGTGCCGAGGGCGACGCGGTAGAGCACGAACGGCGTGTAGGAGCGGGTGGAGACGTAGCGCAGCAGCCAGGCGATGGCGGCGTACCCGACGGCGAACGAGATGACGGTGGCCACGATGGTCGGGCCCCAGCTGTAGGTGTTGTCGCCGTGCGGGATCTCCTTGAGCTCGTACAGGCCGGCGCCGACGACGGCGGGGATGGCCAGCAGGAAGGCGTAGCGGGTGGCCGCCTCCCGGTCGTAGCCGAGCATCCGGCCCATGGAGAGCGTGGCGCCGGAGCGGGAGACGCCGGGGATCAGCGCCACGGCCTGGGCGGCGCCCATCAGGACGGCGTCGCGCAGGGTGATCTCCTTGATCCGCTTCGAGGTCGCTCCGAACCGATCGGCCAGGCCCAGGACGAGACCCAGGACGATCAGGGTCGTGCCGATGATCCACAGGTTGCGGAAGTCGCGCTCGATGACGTCCTTGAGCAGCACGCCGAGGACCACGATCGGAAGCGAGCCGATGATGATGAACCAGCCCATCCGCGCATCCAGGTGCCCGCGGTACTCCGCCCGGAAGAGCGACTTGGTCCACATCGAGGCGATGCGCCAGATGTCCTCACGGAAGTAGATGAGCACGGCCAGCTCGGTACCGATCTGGACGACCGCGGTGAACGCCGCCCCCGGGTCACCCCACCCGAACAGCTCAGGGTAGATGCGCAGGTGCGCGCTGCTGGAGATCGGAAGGAACTCCGTGAGGCCCTGGATGACGCCGAGGACAACGGCCTGGAGGTAGTCCCACACGAGCAGGAAGCCTAGGGCCACCCGGGCGAGCCGCCGCGCCGCCCCCAGGGTGTGCCCACTAGTTTTGTCGCCATGCAGCAGCGGTCAGTGGGCCACACCGGCCTCAAGGTGTCGCGCGTCGGCCTGGGCACCATGACCTGGGGCCGCGACACCGACGAGCACGAGGCGCGCGACCAGCTCATCGCGTTCGCCGAGGCGGGTGGCACGCTGGTCGACACGGCCGCCGGCTACACCGACGGTGACTCGGAGTCCCTCATCGGTCGCCTGATCGGCGACGTGGTGGCGCGCGACGAGATCGTCCTGGCCACGAAGGCCGGCATCTCGCGGCGCTCCGGGGAGCGGGACACCAACACCTCCCGCGGCAGCCTGCTCACCACGCTCGACGCGTCCCTGCAGCGCCTGGGCGTCGAGCATGTGGACCTCTGGCAGGTCCACATCTGGTCCGACGAGACCCCGATCGAGGAGACGCTCACGGCCCTCGACCTGGCGGTGACGTCCGGCCGGGCGTCGTACGTCGGCATCTCCAACTACACCGGGTGGCAGACCGCCCAGGCCGCCACATGGCAGCGGGCGGTCCCCGGGCGGGTGAGCCTGGCGTCCACCCAGGTCGAGTACTCCCTGCTCAACCGCGGCGTCGAGCGAGAGGTGCTCCCCGCGGCGCAGGCGCTCGGCCTCGGGGTGCTGCCGTGGTCGCCGCTGGGCCGCGGCGTCCTCACCGGCAAGTACCGCACCGGCACCCCCTCGGACTCGCGGGGCGCCTCGCCGGTCTTCTCCGGCTTCGTCAGCGCCTACCTCGACGAGCGCAGCGGTCGCATCGTGGAGGCGGTGGCCCGCGCCGCGGAGGGCCTCGGCTGGACGACGCTCGAGGTGGCGCTCGTGTGGGTGCGGGACCGTCCTGGCGTCACCTCCCCCATCGTCGGTGCCCGCACCGCCGCCCAGCTCCGCGGAGCACTCGCCCTCGAGGACAAGGAGCTCCCGCCCGAGATCGTCGCCGCCCTCGATGACGTCTCGGAGCCGACATGAGCCGGCACGAACGCCGGGCGCCGGGGCGCGGGGTGGAGTGGGAGTTCGACCGGGTGACCTTCCCCCGCGAGTTCCCGCGCAACGTCGTCACCAAGCTGCTCGTCGAGCGCGCCGAGCACGGCGGCTGGGAGCTCGACCGGGTCCGCATGACCGCCGACGGGACCCGGCGGGTCGTGCTGCGCCGCAAGATCATCCGGGCCGTTCGCACCGCCTGAGCTCGGCGAAGGCCCGCGGTTTGGTCACAAACCGCGCGCCGGCGGCCCGCAGATCTGCGGTTTGTGACCAAACCGCGGGGTCGACCCGCGCGCGATCACTCGCCGCGCAGCGCCCGGAGACTCTCCTCCGCGGTGAGCCGCGACGCCTCGGGGAGCGTGGGCAGCGCGAGCAGCCGCTCGAAGGTCTCGATCGCCTCCTGGCGACGCTCGAGGCGCTCCAGGGAGATTCCCATCGCGCCGAGCGCCACCGCCGCGGACTCCCCGTCCGGGTCGAGCTGCACCGCCCGCTCGTACCACTCCATGGCCTCATCGACGCGCTGCGCCCTGAGATGCATCGTCGCGATGTTCGTGCTCGCCAGGGACCTGGCGTACTCCGGGACGTCGTCGAGGGCGAGCACGCTGAGGAAGGTGCGGTAGGCCTGCTCGGCGTCGCCGGCCTCGCTGGCCCCCAGCGCCTGGACGAAGAGGTGCTCCCAGGGAGTCGTCGTCATGGCTCAGGCCTCGCCCAGGAACCGGTCGAACACCCGCGCCCCGAACTCCAGCGCGTCGACGGGCACCCGCTCGTCGACGCCGTGGAAGAGCGCGGTGAAGTCCAGTTCGGCAGGTAGCCGCAGGGGCGCGAAGCCGTAGGAGGTCATGCCCAGCTTGCCGAAGTGCTTGGCGTCGGTGCCGCCGCTCATCAGGTACGGCGCCACGATCGCGTCGGGGTCCTCCGCCAGGAGGGCGCGGGTCATCGTGTCCACGATGGCGCCCTCGTAGGGCATCTCCCACGGCTGCTGCTTGGAGAGGTAGTCGATGGACACGTGCTCGCCGCACAGCTCGGCCAGCGTCGCGAAGAACTCGTCCTCGTAGCCGGGCAGGAAGCGCCCGTCGACGTGCCCGGTCGCCTCGGTCGGGATGACGTTCACCTTGTAGCCAGCGCTGAGCATGGTGGGGTTGGTGGTGTTGCGGATGACCGCGCCGAGCATCCGGGCGGCACTGCCGAACTCCTCGATCAGGCTCTCGGCGTTGTCCGGGGTCGCCTCCGTGCCGACCAGCTCGGCGACGGACGCCAGCAGGGTCTGCATCGTGGGGGTGAGCCGGACCGGCCACTCGTAGGCGCCGATGCGCGCCACGGCCGCGGCCAGGTCGGTGACGGCGTTCTCGGCGTTCATCATTGAGCCGTGACCCGCGCGACCGCGGGCCGTCAGGCGCATCCAGGCCATGCCCTTCTCGGCGGCCTCGATCAGGTACAGCCGCCGACCGCGGACCGTGGTGCTGAAGCCCCCCACCTCGCCGATGGCCTCGGTGCAGCCCTCGAACTCCTCGGCGTGCCTCTCGACGAGCACCTGCGCGCCGAGGTGGCCGCCGGCCTCCTCGTCGGCGGTGAAGGCGAGTACGACGGGCCGCTGCGGGACGGCGCCGGCCCGCGCCCGCGCGCGCACCACCGAGAGCAGCATCGCGTCGAAGTCCTTCATGTCGACGGCACCCCGGCCCCACACGTAGCCGTCCTGCACCTCGCCGGAGAACGGGTGAACCTGCCAGTCCGCGGCTGCGGCCGGGACCACGTCCAGGTGGGCGTGCAGCAGCAGCGCGCCCCGCTCGGGGACACTGCCGTCCGCCGGACCGCCCCAGTGCGCCACGACGGAGGTGCGCCCCGGTGTCGACTCGTACAGCCGCGACTCGATGCCGACCTCGTCGAGCAGTCCGGCGACGTACTCGGCCGCCTTGCGCTCCCCCGGGCCGTCCTGGTCGCCGTAGTTGCTCGTGTCGATCCGGATCAGCTCGCGACACAGCTCGACGACCTCGCCGGTGGGGTCGTAGGCCATGGTCTCGCCCTCGGTGGTCATGACCCCATCAAAGCATTGCCGCGCGGCCACCCGATGCGGGGCCGGGGCGCTGCCTTTGCTACTGTTCCACAGCACTCGTCCGGGTGGCGGAATTGGCAGACGCGCTAGCTTGAGGTGCTAGTGCCCGTATTAGGGCGTGGGGGTTCAAGTCCCCCCTCGGACACTCAGAAGGCCCCGGCTCCACGGGGCCTTTTGTTCATTTCGGGCCCTCGCGACCTGTCCGTACGGCGTCCTCCTCAGCCGGGGATGCGCTCTGCCCGCTGCAGGTTGCGGACGAGCTCCTCCGAGCTCTGCCCGTCGACGTGATGGCGCCACATCGGCGTCCCGGGGGCGCTGCGCCACGACTCGCTCAGAGGGCTGTTGTCGACAGCGTCGAACCCGAGGTCGTCGTACAACCGCGTCACCAGCTCGACAGCCTCGCGGTGGTCGCTCGAGACGACGAGCGCCTTGCGGTCGGGGTGGCCGGCGGGCCGCGCCAGTCGGACGATGCCCGGCAACGCGTCCTCGGGACCGCGCAGCGGGAGCCGCTCGTGGAACTGGACGTGAGTGAACGCCTTGACGACCTGGGAGGTCGGCAGCTGCTCCTGTCGGAGCTCGTGGACCGTGCTGCGGCCCGAGTCGACCTCGGGGTAGTTGCCGTCACGCCAGACCATGTAGTTGTTGTTGTCGATCACGACCTTGCCCGCCAGCTCGTCCGCCGGCAGCGTGGCGCCGGGTGCGTACGGGAACGCCAGGATGGCGAAGTCCGACTCCGCGGCTGCCTCCGAGCTCGTGGCGGCCCGCGCCCGAGGACCGAGCTCGCGCACCAGGTCCTGCAGGGTCTCGGGCCCTCGTGAGTTGGCGATGACGATGTCGTAGCCCGCGTCCACCGCTATCCGGGCCAGGACACTGCCTGCCTGGCCGGAGCCGAGGATTCCGAACGTGCTCATGTCGTCCTGCTCTCTGAGGGTGCTGCGATGCTGCGGTGCGTTAGTCGACCCGCGGCGCCTGGGGCAACGTCGCCAGGGCGGCCTCGGCGATGGCCATGACCTCCTCGGCGCTTCCGCCGTCCCGGGCGCAGCCGGACATGCCACGCAGCACGGCCACGAGGAACAAGGCCAAGCGGCCGGTGTTGGTCGTGGCCGGGAGGTCGCCGTCCCGCACCCCCTGGTCGAGGCGGTCCTGAAGACGCCTGCGGAGAGCCTCCCGCTGTGCAGCGAGCCGCGGCTCGGTCAGCATGAGACATCCCGGCGGCGTCTCCGAGTCGGTGTGGGCGCGAGCGGCGTCGTCCAGGATCTGGGCGATCGCGTCCCGCGCCGTCGGCAGGGCCGCTGCCCGATCGACGGCCTCGCACGTGCGCTGGAAGTACACGCTCGAGGCCTCCTCGAAGAGGCGGTGCTTGTCGCCGAAAGCGGCGTACAGGCTCGGTGGCGTCACCCCCATCGCCGCGGTGAGGATCGCGACGGACGTCTCGTCGTAGCCGGCGCGCCAGAACTGCTCGACCGCCACCGCCAGAGCGGCGTCTCGGTCGAAGCTTCGGGGTCGGCCTGCCATGAGGAGAAGCATACCGTAGTGATCGCTACGGTATGTGCTACGCTCCCCGAATAATCAATAGTGATCACTACAGAATGAGGATCGTCATGAATCTCGAGGGGGCAGTGGTGCTGGTCACCGGCGCGAACCGAGGCATCGGAGCAGCGTTCGTCGACCAGCTCAAGCAGCGCGGGGCACGCAAGATCTACGCCGGAGCGCGTGACATCGAGACCCTGGATGCTCAGGGCGTGCACCCACTCGAGCTCGACGTCACCGACGCCGACCACATCGACGCCGCGGCTCGCGCGGCCGGCGACGTCCAGGTGCTCATCAACAACGCAGGGATCTCGACGGGAACGGCGTTGGTGACCGGGGCGGAAGCGAACATCCGGCGCGAGCTGGACACGAACTTCTACGGACCGCTGTTGATGACGCGTGCGTTCGCCCCGGTCCTGGCCGGCAACGGAGGTGGCGCGCTCCTCAATGTGATCTCTGCGCTGTCGTGGTTCACGGCGCCGGGCGCCGGCGCCTACGCCGCATCGAAGGCCGCGGCCTGGATGCTGACCGACAGCACGCGACTGGAGCTCGCAGCGCAAGGCACCCACGTCGTGGGAGTGCACATGGGCATGGTCGACACCGACATGGTCCGCGACATCCAGGGGCCGAAGGTCGCACCGGCGGACCTGGCCAGCGCCGGCCTCGACGCCATCGAGTCGGGTGCCCAGGAAGTGCTCGGCGACGACTGGGCGCGGTTCGTGAAGTCCGGGCTCACCCTGGCTCCGGGCGCGCGGTACGAGCAGATCCTCGCGGCGCTGGCAGCCTGAGGCGGATCACTCGCTCGTCCGCGGGCCTGCCACCGACGTGCTCACGCCATCGGGCCGACTCCGTCACCAGGGACCCGGGACCACGTACCTCGTGCGGATGCCGGGTCGTGGCGTGATCAGCGTCCCGGCCTGGCGGCGGCGCTCCGCACCAGCGACGTCACGACGACGACGCTGAACACGATCAGCCCGCACACCATGGCGCGGGCCAGCTGTCCCTCGGCGTGCACGTCCCCATAGCCGACCGTGGCCATGGTGCTGAGGGTGAAGTAGAGCGCGTCGGTGCGGGTGCTGAGGCCGTCGAACTGACGAGGGGCGAGCAGCTCGACGAGGTAGAAGGCCAACGAGAACGCCGCGACGAGCGCCACCACCATGATCGTCAGCACGCCGCCGGGGCGCATCTCGGCGCCACGGCGGACGTGGCGCAGCTCGAGCGCCATCGCTCCCCCGACCAGAGCGAGGCCGGCCACCGTCAGCAGCAGGCTGGCCGCGATGGCGGCGGTGGATCCGGCCCACTCGACGGGGAAGGCGAAGTAGGCGACGAGCACGCCGGTGGACGCCCAGGCCGGGTGCTGCCAGCGCGCGACGCCGCGAGCACGACCGGAGCCGTCCCGCTCGTGCGACGGGGGAACGGACTCCGCGGCCATGGCGACCTCCTGAGGCGGCAGGACTCCAGCCACCGCGACTGGAGGTCGTGCGGCGCGTCGTGCTCGCGCCGTTCCATCGTCGGGTACGGGCGAAGATGCGTCGAGGCTCGACCTGCGTCCACCCGCGGAGGGGACTACCTGGTTCGGACGGTCCCGCCCGCCTCGCTGTGGGACCTCCGGCGGCGCTATGTCTCAGGGCGCCGTGTCCCGTCCACGTGCGATCCGGACCATCGCTCCACGGGCCTGGGGTGCGTCTCGGACCTCAGGTAGGCGCAGCGCGCACGGGACCAAGGTCCCGGTTCGGTGGGTCCGCTGGTCCCTCGCCGTCCCGGCCCTGCTGGGTGAGACTGGCTGGACGAGGAGGTGACCCACGTGGACGCCAACCGGAGCTTAGGACGACTCGCCGAGCTCACGCCGTACGACTGCTGGTCGCTGCTCGAGGACGTCGAGGTCGGGAGAGTGGCCTGGTGCACCATCGACGGACCGGCGGTGGTGCCGGTCAACGTCACGGTCGCCGACGGGGCGCTGTGGTTCCGCACCGCGCCGTACTCCACCCTCGTCAACCACTGCCGGGGCGGCCGGGTCGCCGTCGAGATCGACAACCTGGATCCGACGCGACGCGCCGGCTGGAGCGTGGTCGTCACCGGCATCGCCGAGATCGTGGACGGCGACGAGGTCCCCGGCGGCGTGCACCTGCTGGACACGTGGGCGCCGGGCAGCCGCACCGCCCACGTGCGCGTGGAGACTCAGCAGGTGACCGGTCGCCGGCTCACACCCCCCGCGCCCTGACCACTCCCCTTCGCTGCCACCTGTCGCCCCGTCCGCCACGCCCCGAGGAGAACCATGACCGACGCCCCGCAGACCCACCTCGACAGCATCTTCGTCGGCTTCGACGGCTCGGCACCGTCCGAGGCGGCCCTCGAGTGGGCCGCGGAGCAGGCGTCGCTGGAGGGCCGGCCCCTCGTGCTGGTCCATGCCGTGGCGCCGCTGAGCTCCGGAGCCGCCGCATCGCTCGGCTCGCTCGGCATCGACACACTGCGCCTGCGTGAGGACATTCTGGCCGACGCCGAGGCGCTGCTCGAGCGCGCGCGCAAGCGTGCGACCGCCGGGCGCCCGGACCTCGAGGTGCACCAGATGGCGCGGATCGCGGATCCCCGCGAGACGCTGCTGTCGCTGGCCGGCGAGGACCGCCTCGTGGTCGTGGGCTCGCGCGGCATGGGCCCCGTCCGCAGCCTGCTCCTCGGCTCGGTCAGTCTGGCCCTCACCAAGCACGCATCGGGCCCGGTGGTCATCGTGCGGCCGAACCGGGCGGCCGAGGCCCCCGGGGACGTCCTCGTCGCGGTCGCCCTCGACGGGACCGACGGTCCCGTGCTGGACCTGGCCTTCCGGGTCGCCTCCTTCCGCGGGCAACAGCTCACCGTGCTGCACTGCTTCTGGGACGCCAGCCAGGTCTCGAGCGGCTCCGCCGACGTGCCCGACGACGAGCCGGGCCTGGAGGATCTGCGCGCGCAGATCAGCAAGCTGGTCGAGGCGTCGCAGGCGGCGTACCCGTCGGTGCCCGTGCACCTGCAGCTCGCCCGAGGATTCGTCGACGCCCGGCTGCTGGAGGCCAGCCGCCACACCGGCCTGGTGGTGCTCGGCCACCAGCGCAAGCCCCTGCTCGGGGAGCTCGTCTACGGCTCTGTCGCACCCCAGGTCGTGGAGGCCAGCGCCTGCTCGGTGGCAGTGGTCGGTCTCGCCGACCCGGAGCACTGAGAACGGGACCGGCCCGGCGCCGGCCCTGTCGCGCCGTGAGCGCGGGCTGGAGGCGGTGACTCTTCTCGTACCCCTCCCGGCTGACACCGGCTGGGTGCACGATGGGCGCATGACCGACCTACAGCACCGCGCCAGCGAGCTCCTCCGCCTTCACCAGGACCCGAGCCTCCTCACCGTCGTCAACGTCTGGGACGTGATTACGGCGAAGGTCGTGAGCGCCGTCGAGGGCACCACCGCCCTCGCCACCGCGAGCCACTCGATCGCGGCGTCCCGCGGCTACGAAGACGGCGAGAACATCCCGGTCGACGAGATGATCGCCGAGGTCGCGCGCATCGTCGCCGCGACCTCGTTGCCGGTCTCGGCCGACCTGGAGGGCGGCTACGGCGACGCGCCGGAGACCATCCGCAAGGCGATCGGCGTCGGCGTCGTCGGTGCCAACCTGGAGGACCAGATGAAGCCGCTGTCCGAGGCGGCCGCGCAGGTCGAGGCGGTCATGAGGGCCGCCGCCGCGGAGGGCGTCGCGGACTTCGTGCTCAACGCCCGCACCGACGCCTTCCTCAAGGCCGGTGACCGCGACCCGGCCGACGTCCTCGCCGACGCGATCGCGCGCGGGCGCGCATTCCTCGACGCCGGCGCCCCGGTGGTGTTCGTGCCGGGCCGGCTGAACGAGGAGCAGGTCGTCGCGCTCGTGGACGCCCTCGGCCCGCAGCGCCTGACCCTCATCGGCATCCCTGGCATCCCACCCTTGAGCCGCCTGGAGGAGCTCGGCGTCGCCCGCGTCTCCTACGGCCCGATGCCGCAGAACGTCGCCCTCACCGCCCTCGCCAAGCTGGTCGAGGACGTCCACGCCGGTGGCGGGGTGCCCGCCGACATGCGCATCCTGAACTGACCGCGCCCCGGATTCGACCCGCGGATTGGTCACAAACCGCGCGTACCGGCCGGTAGAACGTGTGGTTTGGTCACAAACCTCGGGTACAGCCGGCAGCCGATCGCGGTGGTCGTACGTACGGACGCGGCGTCAGCGCAGGGTGGTACCGACCCAGGCAGGGTCGCTGTCCGCCTGTCCCTGGATGTCGCCGTCGGAGTCGGTGGCCTGGGTCTGGCCGGCCAGTGAGCGGACGATGGCCTCGTCGACCGACAGGAAGCTGTGGCCGGGAGCCAGGTCGCGACGTACGTCGTCCTCGGTGCAGACCATGTCGTGGGCCAGGCTCCGCACGAGAGCGCGGACGGTGGCTCGTGGCAGACCCGACACCAGCGCGACGGCCTCCCCGACCAGGCACTCCGGCGCGAGGGGCAGGACCAGCTGCGGCCGCTGCAGGTCGGCGAGCGTGGCGAACCGGTCCAGCAGCTCTCGGTAGCTGAGAACCTCGTCCCCGCCGACGTCGTAGGCCCGGTTGTCCGGGTCGCCGTCGAGCGCCCGCACCAGCAGGTAGACGACGTCCTCGACGGCGACCGGCTGGATGTCGCGCTGCATCCACGCCGGCACCGGCGTCACGGCGAGCCGCTCACTGACCCGGCGCATCAGCTCGAAGGACGTCGAGCCGGCACCGATGACCATGGCCGCGCGGAGCACGGTGGTGGGGACGGCGCAGGCCAGCAGGATGTCCTCCACCTCCAGGCGCGAGCGCAGGTGGTCGGACAGACGGCCCGGCGGCACCAGGCCGGAGAGGTAGACGATGCGCGACACCTGGGCGTACTCGCACGCGTCGGCGACGTACTGGGCGGCCTCCCGGTCCCGCTTGAGGAACTCCCCCGAGGCCATCGAGTGCACCAGGTAGAACAGGGCGTCCACCTCACGGACGGCCAGGTGGACCGACACGGTGTCCTCGACGTCGAGATAGCGGCGCTCCACACGGTCCGACCAGGCGAAGCGGTCGAGAGCGTCCAGGTCACGCGCCGCAGCGACCACGTCGTGCCCCGCGGCGAGCAGCGACGGCACCAGCCGCGACCCGACGTACCCCGTCGCGCCCGTCACCAGCACCCGCATGTCCCATCCCTCCGTCGCCGCGCCCGGCAAGGCCCTCGACGCTAGCCAGTGCGTCCCACTACCCCATACTCGGGCGGTGGACACCCGCCCCTTCCGCGTCGGCTTCGTCACCGGCGCGACCCCCGACAAGTGGGCGCGCGTATGGCGCCAGCGCTACCCCCGCACCCCGCTCGAGCTGGTCCCGGTGACCCAGGCCGACCAGGAGCGCGGCCTGCGAGAGGGGAGCCTGGACATGGCGCTGGTCAGGCTCCCCGTGAACCGAGAGGGCCTGCACTGCATCCCGCTGTACGACGAGGTGCCGGTCGTGGTCGCCGGGCTCGAGCACCTGGTGGCCGCCGCCGACGAGGTCACGCTGGACGACCTGGCCGACGAGCAGCTGGTGCTCCCCCACGAGTCGGGGTGGACGCCGAGCGCCGAGCAGCTCGACTGGCCGGACATGGACCTCAAGGACGCCGTCGAGGTCGTCGCCTCCGGCACGGGGATCCTGCTCGTGCCGATGTCGGTCGCCCGGCTCCACCAGCGCAAGGACGTCGTCTACCGTCCCGTCACCGACCTGCCCACCACCAAGGTGGGCCTCGCGTGGCTCGTCGACAACGACGACGACCGGGTCCAGACCTTCATCGGCATCGTCCGCGGCCGCACCGAGCGGTCCTCGCGCTAGCCCTGCCGGGCCCCGCACCACCCGTGGTTTGGTCACAAACCGCAGATCGCCGAGCCGCGGAGATGCGGTTTGTGACCAAACCGCGTCCTCACCAGGACGTTGCGAGCGGCCGGCCCTCGTGGAAACCGGCGGCCGACTGCACGCCGACGACGGCGCGGTCGTGCAGCTCGGCGAGGGTGGCGGCGCCGGCGTAGGTGCAGGCGGAGCGCACGCCGGAGCAGATCTCGTCGATGAGGTCCTCGACGCCGGGACGGGCGGGGTCGAGGTACATCCGCGACGAGGAGATGCCCTCCTCGTAGAGGCCCTTGCGGGCGCGGTCGTAGGCCGACTCCGTGGAGGTCCGGTTGGCGACGGCGCGGGCCGACGCCATGCCGAACGACACCTTGTAGGCACGACCCTGGGAGTCCTCGAGCAGGTCGCCGGGCGACTCGTGCGTCCCGGCGAACCACGAGCCGACCATCACCGAGGACGCGCCCGCGGCGAGCGCGAGGGCCACGTCGCGGGGGTGGCGCACCCCGCCGTCGGCCCAGACGTGACTGCCCAGCTCCCGGGCGGCGGCCGCGCACTCCAGCACCGCCGAGAACTGCGGGCGGCCCACGCCGGTCATCATCCGCGTCGTGCACATGGCGCCGGGCCCCACGCCGACCTTGACGATGTCCGCCCCGGCCTCGACCAGGGCGCGAGTGCCCTCGGCCGACACGACGTTGCCGGCGGCGACGGGCACCCCCGGATCCAGGGCGCGTACGGCGCGCAGTGCGTCGAGCATCCGGTCCTGGTGGCCGTGGGCGGTGTCGACGACCAGGCAGTCGACCCCCGCGCCGAGCAGTTCGGCGGCCTTGCCGGCCACGTCGCCGTTGACCCCCACCGCGGCGGCGACCCGCAGCCCGCCGGTGGCGTCGACGGCCGGGCGGTAGAGCGTGGCACGCAGGGCGCCGGTGCGGGTCAGGACGCCCGCCAGCCGGCCGTCGCGGCGTACCGCCACGGCGAGGATCGCCCCGGTCTCGTCGAGCGCGTCGAAGGCCGCGCGCGGGTCGGCGTCGTCGGGGATGAGCACGGGGCGATGGTTCATGACCTGGCCGACCTGCGCGAAGCGGTCGACCTCGGCGCAGTCGGACTCCGAGACCACCCCGAGCGGGCGCCCCAGGGCGTCGACGACCACGGCGGCCCGGTGCGCCCGCTTGGGGATGAGCGCGAGGGCCTCGGCCACCGTCTGGTGCTCGGTCAGCTCGATCGGGGTGTCGAAGACCAGGTGCCGCGACTTCACGTCGGCCACCACCTGCTCGACCACCGGGAAGGGGATGTCCTGCGGGATCACCACGAGCCCGCCGCGCCGCGCCACCGTCTCGGCCATCCGCTTGCCGGCGATCGCGGTCATGTTGGAGACCACCAGCGGGATCGTGGTGCCGGTGCCGTCGGAGGTGGCGAGGTCGACGTCGTACCGGCTGGCGACGCCGCTGTGCCGCGGCACCATGAAGACGTCGTCGTAGGTGAGGTCGTGGGGCGAGGTGGCGTCGTGGAGGAAGTGCACAGCCAGAGCCTAGGGTCGGGGCATGACATCGTCCGTCGGCCGCTCCCCCGGCCGCGTCAATCTCATCGGCGAGCACACCGACTACAACCAGGGCCTCTGCCTGCCGCTCACCATCCCCTACGCCACGACCGTCACCGCGACCTCCCGTGAGGACGACGGCGTCACGGTGCGCAGCGACACGCAGGACGAGCCGTGGACCGGCACCCACGCCACCACGGGCCCCGGCGCCGCCGAGGGCTGGGCGACGTACGCCGTGGGCGTGCTCTGGGCCCTGCAGGAGGAAGGCTGGCACCTGCCCGGCGTCGACCTCGAGGTGCGGAGCACCGTGCCGATGGGGGCCGGGCTCTCGAGCTCGGCCGCACTGGAGTGCGCGGTCGCGGTCGCCGTGTGCGGGCTGACCGGGCGCGAGCTCACCGGCGACCTGCGCCATCAGCTGGTGGCGGCCTGCCGCCGCGCCGAGAGCGAGGTGGCCGGCGCCCCGACCGGCGGGCTGGACCAGAGCGCGGTGCTCCTCTCCGCGCCCGGCGCCGGTCTGCTGATCGACTTCGAGGACGGCTCCACCCGCGATGTGCCCCTCCCGTGGGACGAGGCCGGGCGCACCCTGCTGGTCGTGGACACCCGGGTCTCCCACGCACTCACCGACGGCGGGTACGGCGCCCGCCGTCAGGACTGTGAGGCCGCCGCCGAGGCGCTCGGGCTGCCGTCGCTGCGCCGCGCCACGCTGCGCGACGTCGGCGGGCTCGACGACCCCCGGCTCCGGGCCCGTGCTCGCCACGTGGTCACCGAGAACGCCCGCGTCGCCGACGCCGTCGCGGCCGTCGAGAGCGGCGACTGGGCCGCCCTGGGGGAGCTGATGATCGCCTCCCACGACTCGCTGCGCGACGACTACGAGGTCTCCTGCGCCGAGCTCGACCTGGTCGTCGCGACCGCGCTGGACGCCGGCGCGCTCGGCGCCCGCATGACCGGCGGCGGCTTCGGAGGCTCGGCGATCGCGCTGGTCCCGGCCGAGCGCGCCGAGGCCGTGCGCAGGGCGGTCGACGCCGCCTTCGCGGCCGCCGGCTTCGCCGCACCGCGCCACCTGGACGCCGGCCCGAGCGGCCCGGCCGAGCTCCTCAGGTCGCCGTGACCCCCACGCGCCCCTCCCGGAAGGCGTGCACGAAGAGCGCGTGGTCCTCGCGGACCCGGTCGGCGTAGCCCATCGCGAAGTCGGTCACCCAGCGCACGAGCTCGCGCCGCCGGCCCTCCACGCTCTCCGCGATCGCCTCCTCGACCTGGAAGTCGACCAGGTCCTGGTCGCTGTCCTCGTCGGAGGCGCAGTGGATCTTGGCGGTGGCGCGACCCAGCAGGTCGACCACCTGGGCGATCTCGCGGGGCTCGGTGACGTTCGACCAGTCGAGGTCGACCTCGTACGGCGACAGCTCGCTCACGACGTAGCCGACGCCGTCCAGCTCGGTGTAGCCCAGCATCGGGTCGGTGTGCACCTGCAGGGCCCGCTGGCTCACGACCGTGCGGTGGCCCTCGTGCTCGAAGTACCGCTCCACCTGGGTGGTGTCGACGAACCGGCTGATGGCCGGCACGTTGGCCTGCTTCATCGACAGCACGACGTCGTTGTCCAGGGCCTGGCTGTAGCCCTCGACCAGCACGTTGTACGCCGGCAGCCCGGCGCTGCCGATGCCGAAGCCCGACCTGCCGACGACGTCGCGCAGCTCGTAGAAGAGGTCGCGACCGGAGCGACGGCGCTCCGGGATGGTCTCCAAGTAGGCCTCGAAGGCCTGGACCACCTGGGCGCGCTCCCGCTTGCCCAGACGGCGCACCCCGCGCCCCTCGCGGAAGAGCCGGATCCCCTCGATCTCCTCGGTGCTGGCGTCGAGCAGCTCGGCGCGGCGCTGGTGCCGCGCGAGGACCAGCGCCTCCTTCACCGGTCCCTCGGTGTTGTCGAGGTGCAGCGCGAAGTCGTCCTCCTCGCTGTGGCGGTACTCGTCCACCTGCGACAGGTACGCGCGCAGGTAGCGGCCGATCAGCCGCCTCACGTCGTCCTCGGGCAGCGCCTTCTGCCAGCCCACCAGCGCGAGCGACGCCGCGAAGCGCTGCAGGTCCCAGGTGAACCGCCCCAGGTAGGCCTCGTCGAAGTCGTTGATGTCGAAGACCAGCCGGCCGTCGGAGTTGAGGTAGGTGCCGAAGTTCTCCACATGCAGGTCACCGTGCACCCAGATCCGGCCGCTGCGCTCGTCGGCGAACGGGTCGTCGGCGCCGCTCACATCGGCGTAGAACAGGCAGGCCGTGCCCCGGTAGAACGCGTGCGGGTCAGAGGACATGGTGCGGAACTTGCCGCGGAACGCCGCCGGGTCGGCCTCCATCAGCGGCGCGAACGCGTCGCCCAGCGTCGACACGATCAGCTCGGTCCGCTCGTCCCCGGTCACCCGGCAGAGACTGCCATGCTCCGCCTCACCCATCCAGAGCGTGTGAGGGCGCGTACTCAGACGCAGCCGGGTACGCGGGCCGCTCCCCCACGGCCCTACGACGGACAGGCTGGAGGCATGAGCACTCCGACCCCCTCCAAGAACACCAACGCCTTCTTCGCGCAGGCCGCGATCTCGTTCGGCATCGCGCTGCTGACCATGATCTTCGCGATCCTCTACCTGCCGGTCGACCCGTGGATCCGGGCGTTCCTCGGCCTCGGGACGCTGTTCCTCACCACGTCGTGCTTCACGCTCGCCAAGTGCGTGCGCGACACCCAGGAGAACCAGTACGTCGTCTCCCGGCTCGACCAGGCGCGCGTCGACAAGATCCTCGCCGAGCACGACCCCTTCCGTAGCGTCTCCTGACCCCCGGCTCCGCCTCGCTCCCCCGTCCCAGGGCGGGCGCACCGTCCCGGACGGTGTGCCCGCCCTTCTGCATGCTGGTTGAATCGCCGGTAGACCGTTCGCGACGACGACAGGGAGTGCCCGTGGCAGCCATCGACCGGATCAAGAGCGCCGCGTCCGGGGTCGTGGTGATCGGCACCGCGCTCGGCGCGAGGGCGACCCGCACCGCGCGACCGCTGCTCGACAGGGCCGTCCAGGCGGTGCGTGCCCGGACCGGCACCGGCATGCCGACGCCCGTGGTGCCCAGTGCCGCCCCTGCCCCCGCGCCTGAGCGCCGAACCGCGCCGCAGACCCAGTCACCACCGGCATCCGGGCTGCCCACGCCCGCGGCGGTGGCGCGGAACATCGCACCGCACCCGCCGACTCCGAGCCCCGCCAAGGCGAAGCCGGCCAGAGCCTCGGCGCCGGGCGCCAAGCTGCCGGTACGCCGCAGCGCCACCGACTGATCCCGCTCGGGGCGCCCCGGCGCGCTCCGCTGGTGCCCAAGGTCACCCTGACCAACCGCGTCCCGGCTCGTTGGCTGGGTACAGGCATGACGAACGCACCGACGAAAGGACCTCCTGTGGCCCGCAAGAACCCGATCAAGACGATCACCGACGTCGCCCTCGGCACGGCGGAGACCGCCGCCAGCCTGACCGTCGAGACCGCCAAGGGTGGGGTCGGGCTGGGCAGGCTCGTCGCCGGCGCCATGGCCGCCAAGGCCTCGGAGACCGTCACCGCGCTGCTGCCCGGCCGCACCCCGGTCGCCACTCCGCCGGCCGCCGCGCCGCGGGGCACGGCCGCGGAGAGCCTCCCCGCCGCGGTGCCCGCAGAGGTCTCGCGCAAGGTCCAGGGCGACGCCCTCGCTCCGGAGACCGCGGCCAGGGTGGCCCCCACGAAGGCTCCTGCCCAGAAGGCTCCGGCCAAGAAGACGGCCGCGAAGAAGACTCCGGCCCAGAAGACGCCGGCCCAGAAGACGCCGGCCAAGAAGTCCGCCGCGAAGAAGGTCGCCGCGCCGAAGGTCGAGGTCGACCCCAGCACGCCGGTCAACGTCACCGAGGAGCTGGGCCTGGACCCGTCTCCCGTCGCCAAGAAGGCTCCGGCCAAGAAGGCTCCGGCGAAGAAGGCGCCGGCCAAGGCACCCGCCAAGAAGGCCGCTGCGAAGAAGACACCGGCGAAGAAGGCACCCGCCAAGAAGTCGCCCGCCAAGAAGGCCGCCTCGCCGTCGGCGGAGCCGTTGACCGACATCGACAAGCAGGCCGACACCGAGCACGTGGACGTGACGCCCGCCGACATCGCGCCGGTGGTGGCGAAGAAGTCGGCCGAGGGCTGAGCCTCCCGACCATCGACGACGCGCGAAGGCGGCGGATCCCCATGGGGCCGCCGCCTTCGTCGTCGGGGGGGGCTACTTCAGCTCGGCGCTGGAGAGCCCGAGCACGCGCCGGGCCACGATGAGCTGCTGGATCTGCTGGGTGCCCTCGAAGATGTCGAGGATCTTGGAGTCGCGGGCCCACTTCTCCAGCAGCTCGGTCTCGCTGTAGCCCACCGAGCCGGCCAGCTCGACGCAGCCGAGGGTGATGTCGGAGCCCACCCGGCCGGCCTTCGCCTTGGCCATCGAGGCCTCCAGCGAGTTGGGCTTGCGGTTGTCGGCCATCCACGCCGCCTGGAGGGTGAGCAGGTACGCCGCTTCCCAGTCCGCCTCCATCTGCAGCAGCCGGGCCGCGGCGGCCGACTGGGTCTGGGCGGGTCGGTCGTAGTCGACGGTGACCCCCGCCTGCGCCAGCAGGTCGCGGGTGAGGTCGAGCGCGGCGCGGGCGCAGCCCACGGCCATCGACGCCACCAGTGGGCGGGTGTTGTCGAAGGTCGCCATCGCGCCGGCGAAGCCCTGCGAGGTGTCGACCTCCGGTGAGCCGAGGAGGTTCTCGGCGGGGACTCGGCAGTCCTCGAAGATGATCGTCGCGGTGTCGGAGGCCCGGATGCCGAGCTTGTGCTCGAGCCGGTCGACGCGCATGCCGGGCGTGCCCTTCGGCACCACGAACGACTTGATCGCGGCCCGTCCGAGGCTCTTGTCGAGGGTCGCCCAGACCACGATGTGGTCGGCGCGGTCGCCCGAGGTGACGTAGATCTTCTCGCCGTTGAGCACGTAGTGGTCGCCGTCGAGGGTCGCCGTGGTCGAGATGTTGGCCGAGTCGGAGCCCACGCCGGGCTCGGTGATCGCCATGCCGGCCCACACCCCGGCGAACCGCTGCTGCTGCTCCTCGTCGGCGACCGAGGCGATCGCGGAGTTGCCGAGCCCCTGGCGCGGCATGGACAGCAGCAGCCCCACGTCGCCCCAGCACATCTCGGCGATGGACATCACCGAGGCCAGGTTGGTGCCGTTCCTGACCCCGGCGTCGGCACCATCGGCCTCCTCACGGCGTACGCCGGCGGCGCCCGCACCCTCGCTGGCGCCGGACTCGGCGAGCCCGTCGATCATCGCGGCGAGCATGTCGAGCTCCTTGGGGTACTCGTGCTCGGCGCGGTCGTACTTGCGCGAGATCGGGCGCAGCATGTTCATGGCGACCTGGTGGGCCTGGCCGACCAGGGGGCGGAGCTTCTTCGGGTCGTCGAGATTGATGGCCATCAGACCAGCACGCTTCC
The DNA here is from genome assembly GCF_021117365.1 of Nocardioides sp. cx-173. NCBI lineage: Bacteria > Bacillati > Actinomycetota > Actinomycetes > Propionibacteriales > Nocardioidaceae > Nocardioides > Nocardioides sp. cx-173. The sequence goes on from NZ_CP088262.1 coordinate 2,294,104, forward strand.
TTCCATGACGCCGACCGCGCGCAGGTCGCGGTACCAGCGCTCGACGGGGTGTTCCTTGACGAAGCCGTGGCCGCCGAGCAGCTGGACGCCGTCGAGGCCGATCTGCATGCCCTTGTCGGCGCACAGGCGCCGGGCCAGCGCGACCTCGCGCGCGAAGTCCTTGCCCGCGGCGGCTCGGGAGGCCGCCTTGTAGGTCAGCAGCCGCATGGACTGGAGCTCGATCGCGATGTTGGCGACCATGAACGCCACCGACTGGCGGTGCGCGATGGGCTCGCCGAACGCGTGGCGCTCCTTGACGTAGGGGGTGACGTAGTCGAGCACCGCCTGGCCCGTGCCGACGGCGAGCGCGCACCAGGCGAGCCGCGAGAGGCGCACGCACTCGGCGTACGAGGTGCCGTCGGTGTCGCCGAGCACCGCGTCGGCCGGGACCGCGACGTCGGTGAGCGTCAGCCGTGCCAGCGAGGCGGCGCGCACGCCCATCGCCGGGTCGCCCTCGACCGCGAGGCCTGGGGTCGAGGACTCCACGAGGAAGAGCACCGGTCGACCCTCGAGCGAGGCGCCGACGACGAAGAGCTCGGCCTGCGCGCCACGCGGGACCAGGGTCTTGACGCCGTCGAGGACGTAGCCGCCGGGGGTGCGGGTCGCGGTCGTCGAGGGGCTCAGGACGTCGAAGAGCACCGTGGGCTCGTTGAGCGCGAGGGCCGCGGCCGGGACGTCGTCGCCCGTGAACGCCGGGAGGTAGGTCTGCTGCTGGGCGTCGGTGCCCCAGAGCCCCAGGGCGGTCGCGACCGAGCCGGGCGCGAGCGCCGCGACGGCCAGGCCGAGGTCGCCGTGGGCGAGGGCCTCGGCGACGAGGGTGCCGGCCATGGCCGAGCGCTCCTCGGAGATGCCGCCGAGGGACTCGGGCACGCCGAGGATGGGCAGGCCGATCTCCAGGCTGGCCTTCAGCAGCGGCTCGGGAGCCGCGCACGCCTCGTCGGCCTCTGCGGCCGCCGGGCGCACGACCTCCTCGGCGAACTCGCTCACGACGTCGACCAGCATCTGCTCGTCCTCGGTCGGCGTCAGGTCGAAGACGCCCGGCGTCGGCGCGGGCGCCGCACGGACCCCCGGCTCCCCCGCGCGCCCCGACGCCGCGAAGGTCCGGCTCGCGGCGGTGAGGGTCTTGAATCCGCCACGCGTCACCGTGAAGACGGCCTGCTCGGCCGGCTTGCGCAGCCGCACGCGGTCGAGGACGTCGCTCTGCGCCAGCCGGTTCAGACCGGCGACGAGATAGCCGATGGGGTCACGCGACTCGCCGCTCGGGACGCCGTGCCGGCCGCCGGGACGCAGGCTCTGGAGGAGGGACATACCGATAATGTAACTGGGAGTTACACTTGCCGCTACACCATGTCGGGTGCGGCAGGTCACACCACTACGATGGCTCCGTGCCTGATCCGGAAGCCCCCAGCGTCCTCGCGCCCTACGGCCCCCTCCCCACCGGTGGTCGGGTCCGCCCGATGACCCGGTGGGGCACTCCGGTGATGCACCGCCCCCAGGCCCTCGTGACGACCTACGACGAGGAGCTGACGGCCCTGGCCGCCGACATGGTTGCGACGATGTACGCCGCCGACGGAGTCGGCCTCGCGGCGTGCCAGATCGGCGAGGACGTCGCGATGTTCGTCTTCGACTGCCCCGACGAGTCCGGGCAGCGCACGGTGGGCGTGGTGTGCAACCCGGTGCTGAGCCTGCCGGAGGGTCGCGACCGGGTGCTCGACGAGGACGACGAGGGCTGTCTGTCCTTTCCCGGGGCGTTCGTGGAGCTCGCCCGCCCCGACACCGCGACCGTGACCGGCACCGGCCTGGACGGCTCGCCGGTCACCTTCTCCGGCGACGGCCTGCTGGCGCGCTGCCTGCAGCACGAGACCGACCACACCCTCGGCACCGTCTTCGGCGACCGCCTCCCGACCAAGCTGCGCAAGCGTCTGCAGAAGCAGCACGACAAGGTCGCCGACGAGTACCCCGAGACCTGGCCGGCCTGAGGGATGCCGATCTTCCTACGCGGGGGACGCGCGGTGCTGTTCGTCCACGTCCCCAAGACCGGGGGCACCAGCATCGAGCGGGTCTTCGAGCGCGCGGGATGGTCCACCTACCTCCTGGAGACGCCGGACACCGAGCGCGAGCTGGTCGCCGTACGCAAGTGCTCACCGCAGCACTACCACGCGGAGCTGCTGCGGGCGCTGCTGCGGCTGGGCCGCTTCGAGGCGACGTTCATGATGGTGCGCGACCCGCTCGCGCGCTTCCGCTCGGAGTTCCTGATGCGCCACAGCCGTGAGCCGCGCACGTCGGCCGCCGACGTCGAGGAGTGGGCAGACCGGTTGCTGCGCCGCTACCGCAGCAACCCGTTCGTGCTGGACAACCACGTGCGGCCCCAGAGCGAGTTCCACCTCAAGGGGGCGACCGTCTACCGGCTGGAGGACGGCGTGGACAGCATGGTCGGCGACCTCAACGCCCGCCTCGGCCTCGACCTGGACCCGGCGGTCCCCCACACCATGCACGGCACCCAGAGGGCGGGCCTGCCGAGCTCCGCCGTGGAGCTGTCCCCGGCGCTGGTCGACCGGCTGAGCGACTTCTACGCCTCCGACTTCGAGCTGTTCGGCTACCCACGCCCCGTGCCCTGACGGCGGGCCGAGGCCCGCGGTTTGGTCACAAACCGCAGGTTCCGGGCTCCGGAACGTGCGGTTTGTGACCAAACCGCGCCCACGTCGACGTCAGCGGCGGGCGGTGACCCAGCAGGCGACGGCGCAGGCGGCGGCGACGTTGAGGGAGTCGATGCCCTCGCGCATCGGGATGACGGCGCGCCGGTCCGCGGACTGCTCCCATCGCGAGGACAGCCCGTGGCCCTCCGAGCCCAGCACCAGCGCGACCCGGTCCAGGCCGGCGACCGCCTCCTCGATCCCGACGGCGTCGTCGGCGAGGGTGAGCGCGACCGTGGTGAAGCCGCGGGCGGACAGGTCGGGCAGGGCGCCGTACCAGTCGGGCAGCCGGGTCCAGGGCATCGTGAACACAGCGCCCATGCCGACCTTGATCGAGCGCCGGTACAGCGGGTCGGCGCAGCGCGGAGCGAGCAGGACGGCGTCGAAGCCCAGGGCTGCCCCGCTCCGAAAGACGGCACCCACGTTGGTGTGGTCCACGAGGTCCTCCAGGACCAGGACCGAGCGGGCACCCGCCAGCACCTCGTCGATCGAGCGCAAGGGCGGGCGGTGCAGGGAGGCGAGCGCGCCGCGGTGGACGTGGAAGCCGGTGACCTGCTCGGCCAGCCGCTCCTCGAGCACGAAGCACGGAGCGTCGGAGCGGTCCAGCACGTCGGCCAGCCCGTCCAGCCAGCGCGGCGCCATGAGGAACGACCGGGGCTCGTAGCCGGCCTCGACCGCACGCCGTACGACCTTCTCGCCCTCGGCCAGGAACAGCCCGTGCTCCCCCTCGAGATGCTTGCGCAGCTCGACGTCGCGCAGGTCGCGGTAGTCGGCGAGCCGGGGGTCGTCGGGGTCGTCGATCGCGATCAGCTCGGCCATCAGGACCCCATCACGCGAAGCGCTCGGGATGGGCAACCGCGACGACCTCGCCGACGACGATGATCGCCGGAGGCAGGACGGCGTGGGCGCTGAGCTCCTCGGTCAGCGTGCCGAGGGTGGCGAGCACGGTCCGCTCCCCCGCCATGGTGCCGTCGGCGATGACCGCCACGGGGGTGCCCGCGTCGCGGCCGCCACGTACCAGCGCCTCGGCGATGGCCGGCGCGTTCTCCACCGCCATCATCAGGACCAGGGTCCCGTGGAGCGCCGCGACGGCGGCCCAGTTGGTCAACGACTCGGGGTGGCCGGGCGGGAGGTGGCCCGAGAGCACGGTGAATTCGTGGGCGACGCCGCGGTGGGTGACCGGGATGCCGGCGACGGCGGGTACGGCGACCGGGCTGGTCAGGCCCGGGATCACGGTCACCGCGACCCCGGCCTCGCGGCAAGCCAGGACCTCCTCGTAGCCGCGGCCGAAGACGAAGCTGTCGCCGCCCTTGAACCGCACCACCCGCTTGCCGGCGAGCGCCCGGTCGACGATGACCCGGTTGATCTCCTCCTGCTGCGCGGAGCGGCCGCGCGGGAGCTTGGCCACGTCCACCAGCTCGACGTCGGCGGGCAGCTGGCCGAGCAGCTCGCGCGGAGCCAGCCGGTCGGCGACCACCACGTCGGCCTCCATGAGCGCCTTGCGGCCGGCGACCGAGATCAGGTCCGGGTCGCCCGGACCACCGCCGACCAGCGTGACGCCCGGGGTGTGCGTGCGCTGGTGACGGCCGTGGATGGTGCCCTCCCGGAGACCGGCCAGGATCTCGTCGCGCACCGATGCGGAGAGGCGCGGCTCGCGGTTGCCGAGCACGGCGACGGTGACGCCCGCGGCGCGGCCGACGGCCGGCGTCCAGGCGGTGGCGTCGCTCGCGTCGTCGGCGCGCACGCAGAAGACCCGCCGCCGTTCGGCCTCCGCGGCGACGCGCTCGTTGACCTGCGCGACGTCGGTGACGGCCATGGCGTACCAGGTGTCCTCCAGGTCCGCCTCCGCGAACCCGCGCCGGTGCCAGGTGACCTCGCCCGCTCCGACCAGGCCCTCGATCGCGGGGGTGACGTCCGGGGAGACGACGTGGACGACGGCGCCGGCGGCCAGCAGCTGCGGGACGCGGCGCTGCGCGACATGGCCACCGCCCACCACCACCACCCGCCGGCCGGCCAGGCGCAGCCCCACGGGGTACGTCGCGATCTCGTCCACGCGCTCATCATCGCCGGTCCCGCGTGCGGGGTGATGGCCAGGGTTCGGTGCGGCTACTAGGTTGGTCCGCATGAGTCTCGAGCGTCCTCGCAGCCCGAACCCCTACGACCTCCTGCCCTCCGTGCCGTCCTTCACGGTCACGAGCACCGACGTGGACCACGGCGAGCCGCTCAAGGACGACCAGGTCGCGGCCCAGGGCAACACCTCCCCCCAGCTCTCCTGGGAGGGCGCGCCCGAGGGCACCAAGAGCTACACCGTCACCTGCTTCGACCCCGACGCCCCCACGCCGAGCGGCTTCTGGCACTGGGTGCTGGTCGACCTGTCGGCCGACGTGACGTCGCTGGACACCGGCGCGGCCGCCGGGCCGCTTCCCGGCAACGCGTTCCACGTCCGCAACGACGCCGGCGAGCTCGGGTTCAGCGGCGCCGCCCCGCCGGAGGGGGACCACGCCCACCGCTACTACTTCGTCGTGCACGCGGTGAAGGACGAGTCACTGGGGGTGGACGCCGACGCCTCCCCTGCGGTCGTGTCGTTCAACCTGGCCTTCAAGACCCTCGGCCGCGCGATCCTGCACGGGACCTACCAGCACTGAGCGAGTCGGCCGCCAGGCCCGGCTCAGGTGCTGAGGCCGCGGAGTCGGTCGGCGAACGGCGTGGGGTCGGCGAACTCGTCGCGGACCACGTGCAGTGAGCGGCGGCCGCCGAGCAGGTCGGCCAGCTCGCCCGCCGCCCGCTCGATGCGCTGCTCCAGGCCATGGTCGCCAAAGTCCTCGGTCGCCGCGAACACGCCCGTGGGCACGACGACCGCGCGCAGATAGGCGAACAGCGGCCGCAGCGCGTGGTCGAGCACCAGCGAGTGGCGCGAGGTGCCCGCCGTGGCGCCGATCAGGACCGGCTTGCCGATGAGCAGGCCGGGCTCCAGCACGTCCACGAAGGTCTTGAACAGGCCGCTGAACGATGCGCTGAACACCGGCGTGACCATGACCAGCGCGTCGGCCTCGCGGACCTGGTCGAGCACCGCCTCGAGCTCGGCGTTCGGGAATCCGGTGAGCAGGTGGTCGGCCAGGGCATGCGCGAGCGGGCGCAGCTCGACGACGTCCACCTCCGCGCCGGCGCCGAGCCGGGCTCGCACCGCGTCGGCCAGGCGATCGGTGAGCAGCCGGGTCGACGAGGGCGACGACAGGCCGGCCGAGACGGCGAGGACGCGGGTCATGCCGACACCGTCCCCACGCCCCCCGCCCGCTCGACCGACCCGGCCGCGGCGTCTCGCGCGGCCACGAGTCCGGCGTGGGTGGGCCCGTCGGGCACGTGGGCGGGACGCCCCTCGGCGAAGCCGGCCCGCAGGTCGGGCAGGATCTCGCCGAGCAGGTCGAGCTGCTCCAGCACGGTTTTCTGCGGCAGGCCCGCGTGGTCGACGAGGAACAGCTGGCGCTGGTAGTCGCCGACGTACTCGCGGAAGCCGAGGGTGCGCTCCAGCACCTCCTGCGGGGAGCCCACCGTGAGCGGGGTCTGCGAGGTGAAGTCCTCGAGCGAGGGACCGTGGCCGTAGACCGGGGCGTTGTCGAAGTACGGACGGAACTCCCGGACGGCGTCCTGGCTGTTGCGGCGCATGAAGAACTGCCCGCCCAGCCCGACGATCGCCTGGTCGGCGGCGCCGTGACCGTAGTGCTCGAAGCGCCGGCGGTAGAGCTCGACCATCTGCCGGGTGTGCGAGGCCGGCCAGAAGATGTGGTTGTGGAAGAAACCGTCGCCGTAGTAGGCCGCCTGCTCGGCGATCTCGGGGCTGCGGATGGAGCCGTGCCACACGAACGGGGGTACGCCGTCGAGTGGGCGCGGCGTGGCGGTGAAGCCCTGCAGCGGCGTGCGGAACCGGCCCTCCCAGTCGACGACGTCCTCGCGCCACAGGCGGTGGAGCAGCGCGTAGCTCTCGATCGCGAGATCGATCCCCTGACGGATGTCCTTGCCGAACCACGGGTAGACCGGGCCGGTGTTGCCGCGGCCCATCATCAGGTCCATGCGGCCGTCGGTGAGGTGCTGCAGGGTGCCGTAGTCCTCAGCGATGCGCACCGGGTCGGTGGTGGTGATCAGCGTGGTCGAGGTCGAGAGCAGGATCCGCTCGGTCTGCGCGGCGATGTAGGCCATCGTGGTGGTCGGCGAGGAGGCGACGAACGGCGGGTTGTGGTGCTGGCCGACGGCGACCACGTCGAGCCCGACCTGCTCGGCCTTCTTCGCGATCTCGACCTGCGCCTTGATCCGCTCGTGCTCGCTCGGCGTCCGCCCGGTCGTCGGGTCGGTGGTGACGTCGCCGACGGTGAAGATGCCGAACTGCATGTTGCCCATCTCCTCGCACTGGTTGAACGATCTATTACCCGCTCCAACCCGCCCGCGACCTGCGCTATTCCACTCGCCTCGAACGTCCCCGCCAACGTCCCCGCGAACGCCGTCGAGTCGTGGGAGGCTGCGGCAATGCCCCTGCACGTCGCCGTCGCGACGCGCGCCTTCAAGAGGTACTCCACCTACGTGGGGGCCACGCTCGCCGGCATCTTCACCAACTGCGTCTTCGGCGTGATCGCCTGCTTCGTCTACATCGAGGTGTGGGGCCAGAGCCCCGACGCCGGCGGGTACGACGTCACGGACGCCGTCACCTACGTGTGGCTGGGGCAGGCGATGATCATGACCGTCGCGATCTGGGGCGGCGGCACCCCCGACGACCTGGCCCAGCGGATCCGCTCCGGTGACGTGGTGATCGACCTCTACCGTCCCGTCGGGATCCTGGGCTGGTACCTCGCCGGCGACCTCGGCCGGGCGGCGTACCACTTGCTCACCCGCGGCGTCGCGCCCACGGTGGTCGGCGGGCTGCTGTTCGACCTGCGCTACCCCGCCGACGTCGTGACCTGGGTGTGGTTCCTCGCGGCGCTCCCGGTGGCGGTCACGGTCAGCTTCGGGCTGCGGATGCTGGCCGCGCTCACCGCGTTCTGGCTGCTCGACGACCTCGGGCCGCGGATGCTGCTCGGCTTCGCGGCGCTGTTCTTCAGCGGCCTGACCGTCCCCCTGGTGATCCTGCCCGGCGCCCTGCGCGACGTCGCGATGGTGCTGCCCTGGGCGACGTTCCTGCAGGTGCCGGCCGACATCTGGCTGGGCAAGCGCACGGGCGCCGAGGTCGCCGAGGGGCTGGCCTTCATGCTCGGCTGGGCCGCGGTGCTCCTCGTCGCCTGCGCCTACGTCCTGCGCCGCGCCGAGCGCCGGGTGGTGGTCCAGGGTGGCTGACGCGGCGGTCGACTACTACCGGATCGCGAGCCTGTGGGTGCGCTCGTCGATGGCCTACCCGGCGTCGTTCTGGATGATGGCGATCGGCAGCTTCCTGATGACCGGGCTCGACTTCGTCGCGATCTGGGTGCTGCTGCGCAACGTCGACGAGCTGGGCGGGTTCGGCCTCACCGAGATCGGCCTCCTCTACGGCGCCACGGGGCTCGGCCTCGCGTTCGCCGACCTGCTCGTGGGTCGGGTGGACCGGCTGGGCCAGATGATCCGGCTGGGCCGCCTGGACACGATGATGACCAAGCCGGTGCCGCTGCTGGTGCAGGTGTGCGCCGACGAGTTCGCGCCGCGCCGCTTCGCCCGGGTGGCGCAGGCGGGGATCGTCTTCGTCTGGGCGGCGACGTACGTCGACTGGTCGCTGCCGCGGGTCCTGGTCGCCGCCGAGATGCTCCTCAGCGGGGCGGTGATCTTCTTCAGCCTGTTCGTCGCGCTGGCGTGTGTGCAGTTCTGGACCGCGGAGGGCACCGAGTTCGCCAACGCGTTCACCTACGGCGGCAACCAGGTCACGCAGTTCCCGATGTCGGTCTTCCCCGCGGAGCTGGTCAAGGCGCTGACGTTCATCCTCCCGATCGCCTTCGTCAACTGGTACCCCTGCCTCTACCTCCTCGGCCGCGAGGACCCCTTCGGCCTGCCGAAGGTTTTGCAGTTCGCCTCCCCCGTCGCGGCCGCCCTGTGTCTGGGCGCCGCCGTCCTCGCCTGGCGCTTCGGCGTCCGCCACTACCGATCCACCGGGAGCTGACATGTCGCTGATCGAGGTGACCGACCTGCGTCGCACCTTCACCGTGCGCCGCCGCGTCGAGGGCGCGCGCCGCAAGCAGCGCACGGAGGTCGAGGCCGTCCACGACCTGACGTTCGGCATCGACGCCGGTGAGATGGTCGGCTACATCGGACCCAACGGCGCCGGGAAGTCCACGACGATCAAGATGCTCACCGGGATCCTGGTGCCCACCAGCGGGCGGATCTCGGTCGCCGGCGTGGACCCGAGCCGCCACCGCACGGCGCTGGCCCGGCGGATCGGCGTCGTCTTCGGGCAGCGCACCTCGCTGTGGTGGGACCTCCCGCTGCGCGACTCCTTCGACCTGCTGCAGAAGATCTACCGGACCGACCCGGCGCGCCACCGCATCAACCTCGAGGAGTTCCTCGAGCTGCTCGACCTGCGCGAGCTGCTCGACACCCCCGTGCGCCAGCTCAGCCTCGGCCAGCGGATGCGCGGCGACATCGCGGCGGCGCTCCTGCACGACCCCGAGATCCTCTACCTCGACGAGCCCACCATCGGCCTCGACGTCGTGAGCAAGGGCCGCCTGCGCGAGTTCCTGCGCGCCCTCAACCGCGAGCGGGGCACCACCCTCATGCTCACCACCCACGACCTGCAGGACATCGAGGCGCTCTGCGACCGGGTGATCGTCATCGACCGGGGCACCCTGGTCCACGACGGCACGCTGCCCGGGCTGCACGAGCGCGGCGGCTCGCACCGGACGGTCGTGGTCGACCTGGTCGACGAGGCGCCGCCGATCGAGGTAGCGGGCGCCGTGACCCGCCGGGTGGAGGGGCCACGGCAGTGGTTGAGCTTCCCCGCGGACACCAGCGCCGCCCCGATCGTGGCGGCGCTGGCCTCGTCGTACGACGTCGCGGACCTCTCCATCCAGGAGCCGGACATCGAGGACGTCATCCGCGAGCTGTACTCGCGCCCGCGGCCGGCCCGGTCCGACTGAGGACCAGGACCGCCCGGTCGTCGTCGCCACGCTCGACCTGCTCGATGATTCGCTGAGCCGAGCCGACGGGGCCGCCGTCGCGGATGGCGCCGCGGGCGACGCCGCGCAGCCAGTCGATCCCGGAGTCCAGGTCGCTGGTGGGCGACTCGATCACCCCGTCGGTGTAGAAGAGCAGGGCGTCGCCGACGCAGAGCACGCCCTCACTGACCATCAGCTCGGGGTCGCGCTCGATCCCGATCGCCATCCCGCGGGCGTTGTCGATGTGCCACACGTCCGCGGTCGCCTCCCAACGCAACGCCGGGGGGTGTCCCGCGCTGGTGATCGAGTAGCGACCGTCGTCCAGGTCGAGGGCAACGTGCACCGCGGTCGCGAAGGAGTCGTCGAGTCCGCGTCGCAGCAGGAACCGGTTGGCCGCCTGCATGAGGTCGCCCGGGGGCAGGGAGCCGATCAGGCCGCCGAGCGCACCGGCGAACTGCAGCGCCTGGGGTCCCGCCCCGAGGCCCTTGCCGCACACGTCGACCAGGATCAGCTCGAGCCGGCGGCGCTGCTCGTCCAGGTCGGCCACGAGGAAGTCGCCGGCGTACCCCACCCCGTCGGAGGCGATCATCGCCGTCTCCGTATGCCAGCCGTCCGGCAGCGCCGGGAGTGCGCTCTGCGACTGCAACCGCTCCCTGAGCTCGGACAGCAGGGCCTCGCTCAGCGGCGACGGAAGTCCGCTGCGCTGGCGGCTGGACTGGTACAGGATCAGCGCGACCGCCACGCCGAGGGTGAGCAGCGCCGCAGCGCGCGGTCCCGTGACCGGCCCGTCCAGCAGCATCGCGGTCACCGCTGCTGCGGCGGTGCAGGTCGTCATGGCGGCCAGGAACCAGAACCGCAGCAGCAGCATGCCCACGATCAGCCACACGAAGTACGAGGTGAGCGGCACCGTGTCGTAGTCGATGACCGAGGCGACGAACGCGCACGCGACGCAGATCAGGAGCACGCCCAGGACCTCGCGCTGACCCTCGGTGGAGCCGGTGCGCCAGCGCCGCACGCGGTCGCGCACATAGCGGGAGACGGTGCTCGTCACGTTCGTCGGCTCGAGCTCACAACCGGGAGGCTAGTGCTCGCGGCCCTCGCTCGTGGCCGTTGGGTCGAAGCCGTCATCACGATTCGGACACGTCAGCGCAGCGGTGCCCGCAGGGACATGCCCAGCGCGGCGAGCTCGCCGCCCACGTCGACTCGCCACTCGCCTGCCTCCAGCCACGCCGAGGTGACCGGGGCGTCGTGGCGCAGCAGTGCCAGCCCGACGCACACGCCGGCGGTCTCCCCCCACGCGGCGCTGGTCACCTGCCCCACCGGCGAGCCGTCGCGGAGCACGAGCTCGCCGCCCCAGAGCATCGGCTCTGCGTCCTCCACGACGAACGACGCCACCCGGCGCCGCGCGCCACCCTGCGCGAGCGCGGCGCGGTGCCCCTCGAGCGCCGCTCTGCCCAGGAAGTCCTTGTCGCCGTCCAGCGCCGTGGCGAACACGAGCCCCGCCTCCACGGGCGTGAGGTCAGGGGTCAGCTCACGGCCGAAGGCGCGGTAGCCCTTCTCCAGGCGCAGCGACTCGATCGCGTAGTAGCCGGCGTCGACCGCACCCCCGGCCCGCAGGGCCGCGTGCAGGCGCACCGCGTCGGCCGGGGGCACCATCAGCTCCCAGCCGAGCTCGCCGACGTAGGTCATCCGCGTGGCCCGCACCTGCGCCCCCGCGAGGGTCACCGGACGGCTGGTGGCGAACGCGAACCCCTCCTCGGAGAGGTCCGCGTCCGTCAGCCCGGCCAGCAGGTCACGCGCCGTCGGTCCCATCACGCCGAGCACGGCGTACTCGTCAGTCACGTCGCGCACCCGCATGTCGAGCCCGTCCGGCGCCTGCCGTCTCAGCCAGTCGAGGTCGCGGACGGTGGTCGCCGAGCTGGACACCAGCAGGAACGTCGACTCCCCCGTCCGGGTCACCGTCAGGTCGGCCTCGTAGGTGGCGCGCCGGTTGAGCATCGGCGTGTACACACAGCCTCCGACCGGCACGTCCACGTCGGCGGCGCACAGCCACTGCAGAGCGGGCAGCGCGCCGGGACCCTCCACGACGTACTTGCTGAAGGAGGTCTGGTCGAACACCGCGACCGCCGTGCGCGTCGCCCGCTGCTCGACCGCCGACGAGGCCAGCCAGTCGGGCTTGCCCCAGGCGTAGTCGAGCGAGGCGGGGCCGAACACGAGCGGGCGCTCCCAGCCCATACGGGTGCCGAACACGGCACCGGACGCGGCCAGCACCTCGTGCAGTGGCGAGGTCCGCTGCGGCCGGCCGGACCGGAGCTCGCGGTTGGGCCACGGCACGGCGTAGTGCAGGCCGAGCACCTCCACGACCCGCGAGCGCAGCCACGTCTCGTCTGCGTGGAACGGCGCGAAGCGACGCACGTCGACCGCCGCCAGGTCGCTGGTCGGCTCGCCCTCCACGATCCACTCGGCCAGGGCCCGCCCGGCACCTCCGGCCGACGCGATGCCCACCGAGTTGAAGCCCGCTCCGACGAAGAGCCCGGCGACCTCGGGGGTCTGTCCGAGCAGGAACTGGTTGTCGGGTGTGAAGGACTCCGGCCCGTTGTAGAACTTGCGGATCCCGGTCTCGGCGAGCGCCGGCACCCGGCGCACGGCCTCGTCCATGAGGACCGAGAAGTGGTCCCAGTCCTCCTCGAGCAGCTGGAACTCGAACGGGTACGGCAGGTCCGAGGGTGAGCGCCAGGGCTTGGCCTCGGGCTCGAAGCCACCGACGACCAGCCCGCCGACCTCCTCCTTGAAGTAGGTCCACCCGTCGGGGTCGCGCATGATGGGCAGGTCGGGATGGCAGCCCTCGACAGCCTCGGTCACGACGTAGAAGTGCTCGGCGGAGTGCAGCGGCACGGTGACGCCGGCGAGGTCGCCCAGCGCCTTCGCCCACTGACCGGCGCAGTTGACGACGACCTCGGCCTCCACGTTCCCGTGGTCGGTGCGGACGCCGGCGACCCGCGGGCGCCGGGGGCCGTCGACCAGCTCGAAGCCGGTGACCCGCACCTGCTCGACGATCCGCACGCCGCGCTGCCGGGCACCCTTGGCCAGCGCCTGGGTGACGTCGGTCGGGTTGACCTTGCCGTCACCTGGAAGCCAGATGGCCCCGAGCAGGTCGTCCACGCGCATGGCCGGCCACAGCTCCTGGGCACGCTCCGGCGACACCAGCTCGCAGTCCATGTCGTACGCCGTCGCGTTGGCGGCCGTGCGCCTCAGCTGCGCCATCCGGTCCTCGGTGCGCGCGACGATGAGCCCGCCGGTGTTGCGGTAGCCCGTGGCGAGCCCGGTCTCCGCCTCGAGCGAGGCGTAGAGCTCCGCCGAGTACTGCACCAACCGGGTGCCGCTCTCAGAGGCCCGCAGCGGCCCCACCAGGCCGGCCGCATGCCAGGTCGTGCCGCCCGACAGGTGGCCCTGCTCGAGCAGCAGCACGTCGGTCCAGCCCAGCCTCGCCAGGTGGTAGGCGACCGAGGTGCCGATCACGCCGCCGCCCACGATGACGACGCGCGATCGCTGCGGCAGGTCAGCCACCGGCAGCCACCTGGTCCAGCAGACGCGGCAGGTCGGGGCCGCGGAAGACGGCCGCGGCCTTGTCCAGCCGCTGCGCACCCCACGCGAAGAAGTCGAAGTCGAGCGGGCTCGTCGCGGCCTGGATGAAGCCCCACAGCGACCAGCCGTAGGCCGAGCACAGCGCCTGGACCCGCACCCGCGCCAGGTCGGCCGGCGTCGGGTCGCCGAAGTAGGCGGCCGTCCACGCCTCGACGAGGTCGGCGTCGAAGTCGCACTCGGTAGCGGTGTTGCCGAGCTCGAAGGCGGCGTCGTTGTTGCCGGAGTACTCGTAGTCGATGAGCCACACCCGGGTGCCATCGTCGATGAAGTTGGCCGCGAGCAGGTCGTTGTTGCACGGCACGGTCGGGCGACGGGCGACGGCGACCGCTCGTCGTACCGTCTCCCAGTCCTCGGCGAGGTCGTCGTAGGACGACGGCAGCCGGAAGCCGTTCGACTTCACCGTCGCCAGGTACGTCGCCTGGCGGGCGAACATGTCGAAGTCGCCGGCGAAGCGGGAGCCGGCGTGCAGGGCGCGCACCGCCTGCGCCGCGCGTCCGAGCACCCGCTCGTCGGCGAACGAGCCGTTGTCGAGGACCGCGCCGGGCAGGTGCTCGATCACCAGCATCCGCAGATCCGGCCGGTACTCGACGACTCGTGCGCCCACCCCGGCCTCGGCGGCCCGCCGGGTGTTGTGATGCTCGGCGTCCCGATCGATGCCCAGCAGGGCCACGTCGCCGGTCGAGCAGCGCACCACGAAGTCGCCTCCGTCGCCGGTGCGAACCCGCACGTTGTGGTTCGTCAGCCCGCCCGGCAGCTCGGAGACCCGGCGGGACCGCCCCGCCAGGCAGGCGAGGCGGTCCAGGTCGCTGTCGAGCTGGGACAGGGTCACTACTCGTCGAAGGCCTCGACGACGGCCTTGTCGATGGTCACCTGCGGCCCGGTGAACCAGTGCTTGGCCGAGACCGCCCACCAGACCGCCAGGACCGCCAGCGATCCGAGGGTCAGGATCGGCGCGTAGTTGACGAACTTCCACGAGAACTCGTCGTTGAACGGGTTGCCGGCCGGGACGAACGGCAGGATGAAGTAGATGCAGATGATGGCGATCTCGGCGACCGCGATGATGTTCATCCACTTGTACTTGCTGCCGTTGGTCCAGCTGCCGGGCTGGAAGTCGTCGCCCATCCGCCAACGCAGCCAGATCGGGATCAAAAAGGCGAGGTAGAGACCGATCACCGCCACCGAGACCACGGCGTAGAAGGCCGTCGGCACGATGAGCGGGTCCTCCTCGGTGCCGATGTTGACCTCGACGAGCGCCGGCAGGGTGATCAGGGCGGCGACGACGGCGACGAGCAGCACGGCGTTGGCGGGGACCTTGGTCCTCGGGTTGACCTTGGACCACAGCGAGGAGCCGGGGATGGCCTTGTCCCGGGAGAACGCGAAGGTCATGCGCGAGGCGCTGGTCATGCAGGCGGTCGAGCAGAAGAACTGCCCGACGGCCGAGATCAGCAGGACCGTCCCCGCTACGTTGGTGTCCAACACCGAGGTGAAGATGTAGGCCACGCCGTTGGCTCCGACCCCGGCGTTGTCCGGGTCGCCGGCCGCGTTGTCGGGGACCGCGAACAAGAACGCGAGCAGGAGGATCCAGCCCCCGATGGCGGAGTAGAAGATCGAGCGCCAGATGCCCTTGGCCGCCCCCTCGGAGGCTGCGGTGGTCTCCTCGGACAGGTGAGCCGAGGCGTCGAAGCCGGTGATCGTGTACTGCGTGAGCAGCAGGCCGAACGGCATCACGAGCAGCCAGTAGGTCATGCCGCTCGTGGATCCGCCGTCGTAGCCGGAGTTGTTGAATCGCTCGGTGAACACGTAGCTGAAGCTCTGGTGGCCGTCCGGGAGGAAGACCAGGATCAGCACGATGGCCAGGGCGCCGACGACGTGCCACCAGACCGACACGTTGTTCATGATCGCCATCAGGTGGCCGCTGAAGATGTTGAGGAGCGAGGCGAGCGCCAGCACGATCACGAAGATGAGGAACACGCGAGTGAGCGAGTAGCCCTCGGCGAAGCCGGTCGAGAAGGTGCTGAGCGTGAGGTCGATGAACGTCGCACACCCGTAGGCGACCGAGGCCGTCACCGCGACCAGGCCGATGAGGTTCAGCCAGCCGGTGAAGAACCCGGCCCTGGGGCCGCCCATCTTGGCCGCCCACCAGTAGATGCCGCCCGAGGTCGGGTACGCCGACACCAGCTCGGACATCGTGAAGCCGATCAGCAAGATGAACGCCGAGACGATCGGCCAGCCCCAGGAGATGGCGACCGGACCGCCGTTGTTGAAGCCCTGGCCGAAGGTCGTGAAGCAGCCGGCGAGGATCGAGATGATCGAGAAGGAGATGGCGAAGTTGGAGAACCCGGACCAGGTCCGGCTCAGCTCCTGCTTGTACCCGAGTTTCGCCAGGAGCTCCTCGTCAGCGTTCTTCGGCATGGTGTCGTCAGACATGGAGCGCCTCCGGGTCGGTTCGTGCGAACGTGAACGGGACGCTAGACCCGCGTCGACGGGCTGTAAATGGGTCCCGGGTAATTTTGGTATGAACTCAGACCATTGAGTGGTGAGCGGTTTGACACTGCCGGGCACCCGAACGAAGGATGACGTCCATGACCGCCCCCTCAGCGCAGCACCTGCCTGAGGCGGTGCTCCGGCCGGTGCGGGGCCACCATGCCTTCGAGGCCTGCGTGGAGCAGCTGGGCACGGCCATCCGGCTCGGCGTCTACCCCCTCGGCTCGACCCTCCCGCCGGAGCGCGAGCTGGCCGAGCGGCTGCGGGTCTCCCGGGCCACGCTGCGCGAGGCGATGGCCGCGTTGCGCGAGGCCGGGCTGGTCCAGACCACGCGCGGGCGCGGCGGCGGCACCGTCGTCACCCTCAAGCCCCGGACGCCGTCCGCCCGCGCCGCGGCGCGGATCGCCCCGGCTAAGAGACGCGACTGGCTGGACGCGCTGGAGTACCGGCGCGTCGTCGAGCCGGGCGCCGCCGCGCTCGCCGCCCAGCGCGAGCTGACCGGCGTACGGCGGGAGCGGCTGGAGCAGGCGCATGCCGAGGTCGCCGGGGCCGATCGTGCGGCCGCGCACCGGCAGGCCGACAGCCGGTTCCACCTGACGGTCGCCGCGCTCAGCGAGTCGCCGCGGCTGATCGAGGCCGTGACCTCGGTCCAGGCCACCCTGCACGAGATGCTGCTGGCGATCCCGGTGCTGGACGCCAACATCGCCCACTCCGACCGCCAGCACGCGACGGTCGTGCGGGCGATCCTCGCGGGCAGCCCCGACCGGGCCCGCCGGGCCATGGAGCACCACTGCGACGACACAGCCGCGCTGCTGCGCGGCCTGCTGGGATAGGAGCCCCATGACGACCACCGAGCTGCGCAACGAGCGCCACCTGAGCATGCAGCACCTGCTCGACCGGATCCGCGACGGCAGGGTCGACACCGTGATCGTCGCCTTCACCGACATGCAGGGGCGCCTGCAGGGCAAGCGCCTGCACGGGCACTACTTCGCCGAGCACGTGGTGGCCCACGGCACCGAGGGCTGCAACTACCTGCTCGCCGTCGACGTCGACATGAACACCGTCGACGGCTACGCCATGTCCTCGTGGGAGCAGGGCTACGGCGACATGGAGTTCGTCATGGACGAGCGGACGATCCGGCTGCTCACGCACCTCGACGGGACCGCGATGGTGCAGTGCGACCTGGCGTGGTCCGACCACTCCCCGGTCCTGCAGTCCCCCCGCTCGATCCTGGCCCGCCAGCTCGAGCGCTGCGCGGAGCAGGGGTGGACGGCGCTCGCCGGCACCGAGCTGGAGTTCATCGCCTTCGACACGACGTACGAGGCGGCCTGGGCGTCGGGCTACCGCGACCTCACGCCGGTCAACCAGTACAACGTCGACTACTCGATCCTCGGCACCACCCGCGTCGAGCCGCTGCTGCGCTCGATCCGCAACCACATGTACGCCGCCGGGATCGACGTCGAGGGCGCCAAGGGCGAGTGCAACCTCGGCCAGCACGAGATCGGCTTCCTCTACGCCGACGCGCTGACCACCGCGGACAACCACGCGGTCTACAAGAACGCCGCGAAGGAGATCGCCGCCCAGCAGGGCAAGGCGATCACGTTCATGGCCAAGTACGACGAGCGCGAGGGCAGCTCCTGCCACATCCACCTGTCGCTGCGCGGGACCGACGGGTCGCTGGTGTTCTGGGACGAGGACAAGGGCGAGCGCACCCCGCTGTACGACCACTTCGTGGCCGGCGTGCTCGCGACGGTCTCGGACTTCACGCTGATGTTCGCCCCGAACATCAACTCCTACAAGCGCTTCGCCGACGGCTCGTTCGCCCCCACCACGATCGCCTGGGGGCTGGACAACCGCACATGTGCGGTGCGGCTGGTCGGGCGCGGACCCACGGCGCGCATGGAGAACCGGATCCCCGGCGCCGACGCCAACCCCTACCTCGCGCTGGCCGCCATGCTGGCCGGCGGTCTGCACGGCATCGAGCACCGGCTGGAGCTGGAGGAGCCGCTGACCGGCAACGCCTACACCTCCGGGCGCCCCAAGGTGCCCTCGACCATGGCCGCGGCACGCGAGGCCTTCACCACCTCGGCCATCGCGCGGGCCGCGTTCGGCGACGAGGTCGTGGACCACTACACCAACATGGCCGACGTGGAGCTCGCCTCCTTCGGTGCGGCCGTGACCGACTGGGAGCTGCGACGCGGCTTCGAAAGGCTGTGATGAGCTCCTACACCGTCATCAACCCGGCGACCGCGACGCCGGTGACCGACGTCCACCTGGCCTCGGTCGAGGAGACCGACGCCGCGATCGAGGCCGCCCAGGAGGCGTTCGTCGGCGGCTGGCGTGACCTCGCGCCCGGGGAGCGCGCGCGGCTGTTGCGGCGCTTCGCCTCGGTGGTCGACGCCCACGTGGAGGAGCTCGCCGAGCTCGAGGTCCGCAACGCCGGCCACACCTGGGGCAACGCCCGCTGGGAGGCGGGCAACGTCCGCGACTGCCTCAACTACTACTCCGCCGCCCCCGAGCGCCTCTTCGGCCGGCAGATCCCGGTGCCGGGCGGGGTCAACCTGACCTTCCGCGAGCCGCTGGGCGTCGTGGGCGTGATCGTGCCGTGGAACTTCCCGATGCCGATCGCCGGCTGGGGCTTCGCGCCCGCGCTGGCGGCCGGCAACACCGTGGTCCTGAAGCCGGCCGAGCTCACGCCGCTGACCGCCATCCGCCTGGGCGAGCTCGCCCTGGAGGCCGGCCTCCCGGAGCACGTGCTCACGGTCATCCCGGGCAAGGGCACGGTGGTCGGCGAGCGGTTCGTGACCCACCCGCTGGTGCGCAAGATCGTCTTCACCGGCTCGACCGCGGTGGGCAAGCGGATCATGGCCGGCTGCGCCGACCAGGTGAAGCGCCTGACCCTCGAGCTCGGCGGCAAGAGCTCCAACATCGTCTTCGCCGACGCCGACATCGACGCGGCCGCGGCCACGGCGCCGTACGCCGTCTTCGACAACGCGGGCCAGGACTGCTGCGCCCGCTCCCGCATCCTGGTCCAACGCTCGGTCTACGACGAGTTCCTGTCCAAGCTGGAGCCGGCGGTCACCGGCCTGCGGGTGCTCGACCCCACCGACGAGGCCAGCGAGATGGGTCCGCTGATCTCCGCACAGCAGCGGGCGACGGTGCGCGGCTTCCTGGACGAGGTCGAGGTGGCCTTCGCCGGGACGACCCCCGGCGGTGACGGGTTCTGGGTGCCCCCGAGCGTGGTCACCACCGAGGACGCCGAGGCCCGCATCTGGCGCGAGGAGGTCTTCGGGCCGGTCGTGGCGGTCATGCCGTTCGACGACGAGGCCGACGCCGTGGCGCTGGCCAACGACACCGAGTACGGCCTGTCCGGCTCCATCTTCACCCGCGACCTCGGCCGCGGGCTGCGCGTCGCCCGCGCGGTCGAGAGCGGCAACCTCAGCGTCAACTCCCACTCGGCGGTCCGCTACTGGACACCGTTCGGCGGCTACAAGCAGTCCGGCCTGGGCCGCGAGCTCGGCCCGGACGCCACCACGGCGTTCACCGAGGAGAAGAACGTCTTCATCGCCCACTGACCCCCCACCGGTGGTCGAGGAGGGACGAAGTCCCGTCTCGAGACCCCGCAAGACGAAAGGCATCATCACCATGGCAGGACGCATCCAGGACCGGGTCGCCGTCATCACCGGCGGCTGCTCGGGCATCGGCCTGGCGACCGTGCAGCGCTTCGTCGAGGAGGGCGCCAAGGTCGTCATCGGCGACATCGACGACGAGCGAGGCGAGAAGCTCGTCGACTCGCTCGGCGGGGAGCGAGTCGCTGCGTACGTGCACGTCGACGTCACCGACAAGGAGCAGGTCGACGCGCTGTTCCGCACGGCGAAGGAGACCTACGGCTCGGTGGACATCGCCTTCAACAACGCCGGCATCTCCCCGCCCGAGGACGACTCGATCCTCGACACCGACCTAGACGCCTGGCGCAAGGTGCAGGAGGTCAACCTGACCAGCGTGTACCTGTGCTGCAAGGCGGCGCTGCCCTACATGCTCGAGCAGGGCAAGGGGTCGATCATCAACACGGCGTCCTTCGTGGCCGTGATGGGTGCGGCCACGTCGCAGATCTCCTACTCCGCCTCCAAGGGCGGGGTGCTGTCGATGACCCGCGAGCTCGGCGTGCAGTTCGCCCGCCAGGGTGTCCGCGTCAACGCGCTGTGCCCCGGCCCGGTCAACACCCCGCTGCTGCAGGACCTGTTCGCCAAGGACGCCGAGCGAGCCGCGCGCCGCCTGGTGCACGTCCCGATGGGACGCTTCGGAGAGCCGGAGGAGATGGCCTCGGCCGTGCTGTTCCTGGCCTCGGACGACTCCTCCTTCATGACCGCGAACACGTTCCTGGTCGACGGCGGCATCTCCGGCGCCTACGTCACCCCGCTCTGACATGTCCGCGCCCGTCATCGGCCTGACCACCTACCGCGAGCAGGCGGCCTGGGGGGTGTGGCGCCAGCGCGCCGACCTGCTGCCCACGCAGTACGCCGAGGCCGTCACGGCCACCGGCGGCCTGCCCGTCCTGCTGCCGCCGGTCGCGGTCGCCGGTGCGGCGGACGAGGTGGTGGCCCGCCTCGACGGGCTCGTGGTCTGCGGCGGCGCGGACGTCGACCCGGCGCGCTACGGCGCCGAGCCGCACCCGCGCACGGCCGGGTGGCGACCCGATCGCGACGCCTGGGAGGCGGCGCTCCTCGACGCGGCGGAGGCGGCCGGCCTGCCCGTGCTCGGCGTGTGCCGGGGGATGCAGCTGATGGCCGTCCACGCGGGCGGTGCGCTCGACCAGCACACGCCGGACCTGGTCGGCGACGAGCGGCACTCCCCCGGCGGAGACGAGTTCGGCGCGGTGTCCGTCGCCACGGCGCCGGGCTCCCGGCTCGCGGGGCTGGTGGGCGAGCACCTGGCGGTCAGCTGCCACCACCACCAGTCCGTGCGCTCGCACCCCGGCTTCGCCGCCGTCGCCCACGCCGACGACGGGACCGTGGAGGCCATGGAGGCGCCGGGCGACCGGTTCTGTCTCGCCGTGCAGTGGCACCCGGAGACCGCGGCCGACGTCGGGCTGCTCGCCGGGCTGGTACGTGCGGCCTCGGCGTACGCCGCGCAGCGGGCCTGACAGACTGCGGGCATGACGCTGGAGCCCACCCCCGACGTCCTCGGCGAGCCCTGGGTGGCGGAGACCCTCACGCTGCGCCCCGACGACGAGGGCGAGGTGGTGGCGACCCTGGTCAGCCGACGGGCGCCGTTCGCCAGCCGCGGCGCCGTGCTCCACGTGCACGGCTTCGCCGACTACTTCTTCCAGACCGAGTACGCCGAGTGGTGGCTCGAGCGCGGCTACGACTTCTACGCCCTGGACCTGCGCAAGTACGGACGCTCGCTGCTGCCGCACCAGACCCCCAACTACGTCGCCGACCTGCGCGAGTACGACGAGGAGCTGGCCGAGGCCTGGCACCGGATCACCGCGCGCGACGGGCACACGCAGGTCGTGGCCTCCGCTCACTCCACCGGCGGGCTGATCCTCCCCCTGTGGCTGGACCGACGCCGACCGAGCCAGCTCGCCGCGCTGGTGCTCAACTCCCCCTGGCTGGACCTGCAGGGCAGCGCCGCCGCGCGGCTGGTCGGCACCCCCATCATCAAGCGGGTCGGCGCGCGCCAGCCGATGCGCGAGATCAGGCGGGCGGTCTCCGGGCTCTACGCCCGCAGCCTGCACGCCCAGCACGAGGGCGAGTGGGACTTCGACCTGGCCTGGAAGCCGATGATGTCGTTCTCGGTCTACGCCGGCTGGCTGCGCGCCGTACGCGAGGGGCACGCCCGTCTCCAGCGCGGCCTCGACCTGCGCTGCCCGGTGCTGGTGCTGTCCTCGGATCGCTCCTCACAGCCGCAGGCGATGGGCGAGGACGTTCACAGCACCGACATCGTGCTCGACGTGCGCCAGATCCGCCGCTGGTCCACCGCGGTCGGCACCCACGTCACCTACGTCGCCGTCCCCGGTGCCCGCCACGACGTCGTGCTCTCGCGGGCCGAGCCGCGCGCCCGCATCTACGACGAGCTTGGCCGCTGGCTCACGACGTACGTCGCACCCCCGTCGCGCTCGCTGCTCTGAGCTGCCCGACCGCTAGGGTCACCCGCATGAACTCCGTGACCGGTCTCGCCCTCGGCCGCATCGCCGTCGGCGTCGCCTCGCTCGCCAAGCCCGACCTCGTCGCCTCCTCGATGGGACAGCCGCCCTCACCGCTGCTGACCCAGTGGTTCGGCTCGCGCGAAATCGCGCTCGGCGCCCTGACCCTGGTCGCCTCCGGCAGCGCCCGCCGCAACCTGGTCCTCGTCGGCATGGCCGTCGACGGCGCCGACGCCGGCACGGCGTACGCCGCCATCCAGGCCGGCCACCTGCCCAAGCAGACCGGCTACGGCCTCATGGCGGTCGCCACCGGCGCCGTGCTGTCCGGGCTGATGGGGCTGCGCGTCAAGAAGCGCAAGACCCTCACCGCCGCGTAGCGGGCGCGGTCGTCAGGTCAGCAGCAGCGCAACCAGCGCCACCAGGCCGACGATCACGATGATGGTGCGCAGCACCAGCGGCGGCAGCCGGCGGCCGACGCTCGCCCCGAGCACGCCTCCCACGACCGAGCCGGCGCCGATCAGGACGACGATCAGCCAGTCGACGTCGGCCACGAAGGCGAACAGCAGCCCGGCGACCCCATTGACGCCGGCGGCGAGCACGTTCTTGACGGCGTTGAGCCGCTGTAAGTGCTCGGCGACCCCGATCCCGAGGACCGCCATCAGCAGCACGCCCTGGGCGGCGCCGAAGTAGCCGCCGTACACGCCGGTCAGCAGCACCGCCGGCCACACCCACCAGGCGCCGTCGCGGCCGGTGTCGCCGCGCGCCTCGCTGCGGCCCGCGACCCACGCGGAGAGCCGCGGCTGGAAGATCACCAGCACCACGCCGAGGAGGATCAGCACCGGCACGATCGCGGAGAAGGCGTCCTCGGGCAGCACCAGCAGCAGCACCGCGCCCACGGCGCCGCCGATGAGCGAGCCCGACAGCAGCCTCAGCACCCGCGAGCGCTGTCCGGCGAGCTCTCGCCGGTAGCCGATGGCGCCCGACACCGACCCCGGCACCAGGCCGATGTTGTTGGAGACGTTGGCCGTGACCGGCGGGACCCCGAACGCCAGCAGGGTCGGGAACGTGATCAGCGTCCCCGACCCGACGACGGTGTTGATCGTGCCGGCCGCGACCCCGGCGAGCAGGATGGCGGCAGCCTCGAGGAGCGGCACCGACTACGAGACGGGGGGAGGTGGTGGCGCGTCGTCCGCGGCCGGCGGCACGGCGCCGGTCGGCTTGGTCGGGTTGGCGGCGGCCTTGGCCTCGGCGATGGCGTCCTCGACGGCCTTGCTGGTACGTCCCCGCTCGGACTCCGCGAGCGCGCCGCTGCCGGCGAGCTGCGCCGGCTCCGTGCTGCCCATGTCGACCCGGGTGCGCGGGCCCTCGGTCTCGCGCGGGATGCCGGCCATCTCGGTCATCGTCGAGCCCAGGCCCTCGAGCGCCTTGCCGATCTCGCTCGGCACGATCCAGAGCTTGTTGGAGCTGCCCTCGGCGAGCTTGGGCATCATCGTGAGGTACTGGTAGGCCAGCAGCGACTGGTCGGGGTTGCCGTCGTGGATCGCCTGGAAGACGGTCTGGATGGCCTGTCCCTCGCCCTGGGCGCGCAGGATCGACGACTCCCGGTCGGCCTGGGCACGCAGGATCAGCGACTCGCGGTCACCCTCGGCCGACAGAATCGAGGCCTGCTTCTCGCCCTCCGCGGTGAGGATCGCGGCCTGGCGGCCGCCCTCTGCGGTGAGGATCTGGGCCCGCTTGTCGCGGTCGGCGCGCATCTGCTTCTCCATCGAGTCCTTGATGGAGGGCGGCGGGTCGATGCCCTTGAGCTCGACCCGGTTGACCCGGATGCCCCACTTGCCGGTGGCCTCGTCGAGCACCCCGCGCAGGCGGGTGTTGATCTCGTCGCGGCTGGTGAGCGTGGCCTCGAGGTCCATGCCGCCCACGATGTTGCGCAACGTGGTCATCGTGAGCTGCTCGACGGCCTGAATGTAGTTGGCGATCTCGTAGGTCGCCGCGATCGGGTCGGTGACCTGGAAGTAGATGACGGTGTCGATGGAGACCACCAGGTTGTCCTGGGTGATGACCGGCTGCGGCGGGAAGCTCACGACCTGCTCGCGCAGGTCGATGAGGTAGCGCACCTTGTCGATGAACGGCACGACGACGTTCAGGCCGGCGGACAGCGTCTCCTTGTACTTGCCGAACCGCTCCACCACGCCCGCCCGCGCCTGCGGCACGATCCGGACGGTCTTGGCGAGCAGGACGATCACGAACAGGAACAGCAGTCCCAGCAGGATCAGGGCGACCATGGGGTTCTCCTTGGCATGCGGCTCAGGGCTGGCGGGTCAGGGCTCGAGGGTGGGGACGGGGTGCACGTAGGCGGTGGCGCCCTTGATCGCGAGCACCTCGACGGTCTGGCCGGGCGCGATCACGAGGTGCTCGTCGTACGGTGCGGCGGACCATACCTCGCCACCGAGGCGGATCCGGCCGACCTCGAGACCGCTGATCTGCTCGGTCACGACGGCGCGCTGGCCGACCAGCTTGGAGTGGCCCAGGGTGAGCTCGGGGCCGCCGTGGAAGCGCCGCGCGAGCTGGGGGCGCACCAGCGCCAGCATCGCGACCGACGCGCCAGCGGCCACGAGCGCCTGCAGGGCGAACGGCGCGCCCACGAGGGCGAGGATCATCCCGGCGACCGCACCGGCGGCCATCATGATCAGCACCAGGTCGAGACTGAACATCTCCGCGACACCGAGGACGATGGCCAGGCCCAGCCACGTCTGCCACAGGTTGTCCGCCAGCCAGTCCATGTCCGGAGCCTATCGGTGGCGCGTCTGTCGGCGGGCGGAATAGCGGCCCTCCTCGTGGTGCAGCGCCAGCGGCATCCCGAAGGTCGCCGAGAGCACCGGCTCGGTGAGCACGTCCGCCAGCGGTCCGGCAGCCACGACCCTGCCCTGGCGGAGCAGCAGCGCGTGCGTGAAGCCGGGCGGGATCTCCTCGACGTGGTGCGACACCAGGACCGTCGCGGGCGAGTCCGCGTCCATCGCCAGGACCGACAGCGTGGACACCAGGTCCTCGCGGCCGCCGAGGTCGAGGCCGGCTGCCGGCTCGTCCAGCAGCAGCAGCTCCGGGTCGGACATCAGCGCCCGGGCGATCTGGACGCGCTTGCGCTCGCCCTCGCTGAGGGTGCCGAAGGTGCGCTCGGAGAGGTGACTGACCCCGAGCTCCACCAGCAGCGCGTGGGCCCGCTGGTGGTCGAGGTCGTCGTAGGTCTCCACCCAGCGGCCCACCACGCCGTACGACGCGGAGACGACCACGTCGTGGACCCGCTCGCTGCGCGGGACGCGCTCGGCGATCGCGGCGCTGGTGAGACCGATGCGGGGGCGCAGCTCGAAGACGTCGACGGTGCCGAGGACCTCGCCGAGGATGCCGGCGACCCCGGTGGTCGGGTGCATCTGGGCGGAGGCGACCTGGAGCAGCGTGGTCTTGCCGGCGCCGTTGGGGCCCAGGATCACCCAGCGCTCGTCCTCCTCGACGGTCCACGAGACCTGGTCCAGAAGGGTCGCCTGGCCGCGCCGGACGGTCACGTCGGCGAACTCCAGCACGGCTCCCATGGCGGTCACCCTATCCAGACCCGTCGGCGCCGTCCGCGGGGCGTGGCAACTACCATCGAGCGTCGTGAGTAGCCCTCTTGCCGTCTCGGGCCGCGTCGCGTGGTGGGGCACCTCCTGGCTGCGCGGCCACATCGTCGCCGACCAGCTGCTGGACGCCCTGCTGACCGACAGCGTCTCGCACCTGGTGAGCGGTCTCGGCGAGGGTGGTCCCGAGCCGATCCTGACCGCCCTGGCCCGGCTGCGGGCGCTCGGGGCGACCGGCTTCGGTGCTGCCCTTCCCGCGGAGGGGGACCCGGTCGGGCTCGGCGGCCCGGCGGAGTTCAACGCCGAGGCGCTGGAGGTCGGCGAGGCGGTGATCGCCATCGGTGCGGGGGTGGGTCTCACACCGCGGGCGGTGGGTCCGACGTACGAGTGGCACGCCCGGCCGGCGGCTCCCCGTCAGCTTCCCGACGTCGGCGAGGCCGACCGGGCCCTGCGCACCGCGCTGCTGGAGAGCGCCCGCGATCTCGCCGCCCTCGACGTCGCCCGGTGGCGGCCCGAGGTCGCGGACCGGCTGCTGAACCTGCGCCACGTCGTGCCGCTCGCGGCGCCACCGGGCGTGCCCGCGCGGTGCGTGGACCTGGCCGCACGCGCCCTCCAGGCCCTCGAGATCGTCGACCTCGCGCTGGCCGACGACGGCGGCGCCATCACCGCCGCCGAGATCGCGGCGCGGCGCGCCGCGCTGGTGGTGCTGGAGCGCGCCGGGCGCCGCGCCCTCGTCGCCGCCTGCTCCCCCGAGGTCTGGCCGCCGTCCTAGCCTGCGGTCCGGCCGCCCGTCACCACTCGGCGTGGCGTCGGTGCCGGGCGGGAGCGATCATGGCGCCAGCATGGACGGCACCATCGACAGCGAGACGGTGGGCGATAGCCTCGCCTGCATCATGAGCCCGAAGTCGAAGCCCGAGACGCTCCTGATCACCCTCACCGGCAAGGACCGGCCCGGCGTGACCTCGTCGGTCTTCGGCGCGCTGGCGCAGGCGGGCGTCGAGGTGCTCGACATCGAGCAGATCCTGCTCCGCCGGCGGCTGATCCTCGGCGTGCTGGTGACGGCCCCGCGGGACTGGCGCAAGCTCAAGGCCGCCGTCGAGGCAACCGCCGCCGAGCTCGGGATGACCGTCGAGGTCGACCGGGGGTCCGGCGACAACAAGCCGCGGCGTGAGGGCCGCTCCCACGTCACGATCATCGGAACGCCGCTGAAGGCAGGGGCCATGGCCGCCATCGCCGGCCGGATCGCGGACTGCGGCGGCAACATCGACCGGATCGAGCGGATGGCCCGCTATCCCGTCACCGCCATCGACCTGCACGTCTCCGGGGCGGACCCCGAGCGCCTGCGCGCCGTCCTGGCCGCCGAGGCGGCGACCCAGACGGTCGACGTCGCCGTACAGCCCGCCAACCTGCTGCGCCGCGGCATGCGCCTGATCGTCCTCGACGTCGACTCCACGCTGATCCAGGGCGAGGTGATCGAGATGCTCGCCGCCCACGCCGGTCACGAGGCGGAGGTCGCCCGGATCACCGAGTCCGCGATGCGCGGCGAGCTCGACTTCGAGGCCTCCCTGCGCGCCCGCGTGCGGTTGCTCGCCGGCCTGGACGCCTCCGCACTGGACGCGGTGTACGAGGAGATCGTGGTGACGCCGGGCGCGCGCACGATGGTGCGGACCCTGCGGCGCCTCGGCTACCGCTTCGCGATCGTCTCCGGCGGCTTCAGCCAGATCACCGA
Organism: Nocardioides sp. cx-173; assembly: GCF_021117365.1. Lineage (NCBI taxonomy): Bacteria > Bacillati > Actinomycetota > Actinomycetes > Propionibacteriales > Nocardioidaceae > Nocardioides > Nocardioides sp. cx-173. The sequence goes on from NZ_CP088262.1 coordinate 2,321,550, forward strand.
CCGCCTCGCCGAGGACCTCGGCATCCACTACGCCCGCGCCAACGAGCTCGAGATCGTCGACGGCGTCATCACCGGTGAGATCGTCGGCGACGTCGTAGACCGAGCCGGCAAGGCTCGCGCCCTGCGGGAGTTCGCGGCCGAGGTCGGCGTACCCGAGGCCGCCGTCATCGCCATCGGCGACGGCGCCAACGACCTCGACATGCTCAACGCCGCCGGCCTCGGCATCGCCTACAACGCCCGCCCCATCGTCCAGCAGGCCGCCGACACCTCCGTCAACGTCCCCTACCTCGACGCCATCGTCTACCTCCTCGGCATCTCCCGCGAAGAGGTCGAGATGGCCGACGCCGAGGCCGGGATTGTCACGCCGGCGCCGCCGGTGTGAGCAGGGTTATCAGCATCTGCTGATAACCAGGCGCTCCTGGGCACGAATTCCGGCCCAGAAGCACCGGAGAACCCCCAGAACCCGGCTCGTCAAGAAGCGATTCCCATGGGGAACAGCTCGCGCCTGATCCGCGCGGCCAAGCGTGCGGGGTCGGCCAGCTCGCTCCAGGTGACTCGGATGCAGCGCCACCCGGTCAGACGACAGATCTCGCGCTCGCGGTCGCGCTCGCGGATGACGACGTCGCTTGTGCGCTCGCCCGGCTTGAGCAGCTTCTCGTACTTCACCCAGCCGTCGAACTCGACGAACACGCCGAGCTCAGGCCATGCGAAGTCCACGCGCCACACGACTCGTCCCCACTCGTCCCGGATCTCGTACTGCGGAACGGGGCACGGCAACCCCTGTTGGTAGCAGCACCAGAAGGTGCGCGACTCCCCCACTGTCTCGATCCGCGCGTCCGACAACCGGAGGACGAGCTCGATCCCGATCGACCCGGGCCAGTTCTCCATCCCGACGTACTGCGTATGAAGCTGCTCGGCCGTGGCGAGCCGCCGGTGGAGGACGTCGTTCGCGGCGCAAAGAGCTGCCTCGGTGCTGGCGAGCGTGGCGGACTCCAGCACAGCTCGGGCCGGCGTCATGACAGGCACGTTGTTCACCACGCGAAGGTCCCCCGGCCCAAGTCGCCCTTCGTGTTGGTTGATGTCGCGACCCCGCCGGCCGGACAGACCGTCGGTCCGCGTGGTGTGGACCGTCGAAAGATCGAAGCCCCACAGCGGCACGTCCCACTCGGCGAGAGCGGAGGTGTGCGAGAGCACCACGGGAGTGCGTGCCACTCCCAGGACGGCGTGCCCGCGCAACACGTAGCGGCTCTCCTGGTCACAAGAGGTCCAGACGGTGTCGGGGGCGTAGGTGCCCACTCTGACCTTCACCAGCCCCTCGCGCTTGACCAGGCGGGCGATGGCACGGTCGTCCAGACCTTGCGCTATCAGGTCTCGACGGAACGTGAGCGGTGCGTTGCGTGGATGATCGGCAGGGCGAGTCCGGGTGGGAAGTCTCATGGACGTCACGCTGCCCGGCAAGCGCGTCGTCGCACGGCAAGCCGGCATCAGCGGTGGAGAAGCGTGGCAGGACCGCGTCCTGTGGACAGCAGGTGGCCATCACGACCCAGCCGCCTCTGGGACTTTCCCTGCTGTTCTGGGCAAGAATTCCGGCCCAGAACAGCAGGGTTATCAGCATCTGCTGATAACCCCGCCCACCAGCCGCTCAGGCGCGGGCGACATGGAAAGCAACCAGCCGAGCGCGGCCGGCGTCGAGGTCGGCCCATGACGCGTCGTAGGAGAAGAGGGCGAGGGAGCAGGTGGGGAAGCCGGTGGTGAGGTCGGCGGCAGCCGCGGGGTCGCCGTCGCCGTCGTCGAGCAGCGAGGCGAGGTAGGCCATGGTCGGGTTGTGGCCGACCATCATCACCGAGGCGACGTCGTCGGGCAGCGCGCGGACCAGGTCCAGGGCGGTGTCGGGGCCGGCGGAGTACAGGCCGCGGTCCAGCGACGGGTCCAGCGACCAGCCGGCCTCGGCCGCCACGGCCGCCCACGTCTCCTGCGTGCGTACGGCGGCCGAGACGAGCGCGACGTCCGGGCGCACCGACCGGGACGCCAGCCAGGCGCCGGCCGCGGTCGCGTCGGCACGCCCACGAGCCGTCAGCGCGCGCTCGAAGTCGGTGGTGCCGGCCGGCTCGGCCTGGGCGTGACGCATGACCACGACGGTGCGATGAGCTGCGGGCATCCCCACACCATAGGGTGACTCGCATGGCCAAGGGACCCCTGATGATCATCGGCGGCGCCGAGGACAAGCTGCGCAAGCGCAGCATCCTCCAGGCGTTCGTCACCGCCGCGGGTGGGGCCGAGGCGCGCATCGCCGTCATCCCCACCGCGTCCTCCCTCGGCGTGGAGGTCGTGCAGGTGTACGACGCCCTGTTCCGCCGCGAGGGCGCGGCCGATGTGATCGCCGTCCGCCCCGAGACCCGCGAGGACGCCCACGACGAGACGCTGGTCAAGGAGCTCTCCGACGCGACCGGCATCTTCATGACCGGGGGCAACCAGCTCAAGCTCTCCGCCATCATCGGCGGGACGCCGCTCGGCGACGCCATCATCGACGCCCACGAGCGCGGCGTGGTGGTGGCCGGTACGTCGGCCGGCGCCAGCATCCAGTCCAGCCACATGGTCGCCTTCGGCGGCCCGGGGGCCACGGCCAAGCAGCGCATGACGCAGGTCGCCGCGGGGCTGGGGCTGCTGCAGACCTCGGTCATCGACCAGCACTTCGACCAGCGCAACCGCTACGGCCGGCTGCTCATGATCGTCTCCCAGTCCCCCCAGCTGCTCGGGATCGGGGTCGACGAGGACACCGCCGCGATCGTGGAGTCCCGCGAGATCGACGGCGAGGAGCACGAGGTCCTGCGGGTCATGGGGCGCGGTGCGGTCACCGTCTTCGACCCGGCCCACATCACCACCAACGCCTACGAGGCCAAGCGCTCGGCGCCGATCCTGGCCAGCGGGGTGGTCCTGCACGCGCTTCCGGCCGGCAGCGAGTTCGACCTCACGAGCCGCACGCTGGTCCCCCCGGACCAGCGGGTCGACCTCGAGGAGGCGGCCGAGATCGCGGAGGCCAGCCACGACCTGCGCCAGATGGCCCGCGACATCGCGGCCGCCGACGCCTCCCCCAGCGCACTGCGGCGCCGCCTCGCGCGCGCCCGCAGGCAGAGCACACCGCCCACCCACGGCCCGGACGGAGTCACCTCATGAGCGAACGCCCCACCCCCGACCTCCACATCCTCGAGACCCGGGTCTACCGCGGCGCCAACATCTGGTCCTACGACAAGGCCATCCACCTCGTCGTGGACCTCGGCTCGCTCGAGGACTTCCCGACCAACACGATCCCCGGGTTCACCGACAACCTCCTGCAGATGCTGCCCGGCCTGCGCGACCACTCCTGCTCGCGCGGCAAGCGCGGCGGCTTCGTGGAGCGCCTCAACGAGGGCACCTGGCTCGGCCACGTCGCCGAGCACACCGCGCTCGCCCTGCAGCAGGTGGTCGGCCACGACATCCGCCGCGGCAAGACCCGCCAGGTCAAGGGCCAGAAGGGCGTCTACAACGTCATCTTCGGGTACGCCGACGAGCAGGTCGGCCTGGCCGCCGCCCGGCTCGCGGTGCGCCTGGTCAACCACCTGGTCCAGGCCGACCCCGAGCTCGACTGGGAGCAGGAGCTCGAGTCCTTCATCCTGCGCGCCGAGCGCACGGCCTTCGGCCCGTCCACGCAGGCCATCCTGGACGAGGCGGTCTCGCGCGACATCCCCTGGCTCCGGCTCAACCAGCACTCGCTGGTGCAGCTCGGCCAGGGCGTCCACGCCAAGCGCATCCGCGCCACCATGACCTCCAACACCTCCGCGATCGCCGTCGACATCGCCTCCGACAAGGACCTCACCACCCGGCTGCTGGGCGCGGCGGGGCTGCCGGTGCCCAAGCAGGACACGGTGCGCACCGAGGACCAGGCGGTCCGCGCGGCCGACCGCATCGGCTACCCGGTGGTCGTCAAGCCGCTCGACGGCAACCACGGCCGCGGCGTGTGCCTCGACCTGCAGGACGCGCAGGAGGTGCGCCAGGCGTTCGCCATCGCCAAGGAGCAGTCCCGGCGCGGGGTGGTGGTCGTCGAGTCACTGATCGTCGGCAAGGACTACCGCTGCCTGATCATCGACGGCCGGGTCGCCGCCATCGCCGAGCGGGTGCCGGCCTCGGTAACCGGCGACGGCACGAGCACCGTCGAGCAGCTCGTCGACACCGCCAACGCCGATCCGCGCCGCGGCGTCGGCCACGAGAAGGTGCTGACCCGGATCAAGGTCGACGACGCCGCGGTCGAGCTCGTCCGCGAGCAGGGCTTCGAGATGACCGAGGTACCGCCCGAGGGCCAGGTGGTGAAGCTGGCCCTGACCGGCAACATGTCCACCGGCGGCATCTCCATCGACCGGACGTTCGAGGCGCACCCCGAGAACGTCGAGATCGCCGAGGAGGCCGCCCGCATGGTCGGGCTCGACATCGCCGGCATCGACTTCATCTGCCCCGACATCACCGAGCCCGTCCGCGAGACCGGCGGCGCCATCTGCGAGATCAACGCCGCGCCGGGCTTCCGCATGCACACGCACCCGACGATCGGCGAGCCGCAGTTCATCGCCAAGCCGGTGGTCGACATGCTGTTCCCGCCGGGGGCGACCAGCCGGATCCCGATCGTGGCCGTCACCGGGACCAACGGCAAGACCACGACCTCGCGGATGATCAGCCACATCTTCAAGGGGATGGGGCGCAAGGTCGGCATGACCTCGACCGACGGGGTCGTGATCGACGAGCGGCTGCTGATCCGCTCCGACGCGTCCGGCCCGCGCTCGGCCCGGATGGTCCTGCAGAACCCACGCGTCGACTTCGCGGTCTTCGAGGTGGCGCGCGGCGGGATCCTGCGCGAGGGTCTCGGCTACGAGCGCAACGACGTCGCCGTCGTGCTCAACGTGCAGCCCGACCACCTCGGGCTGCGTGGCATCGACACGATCGAGCAGCTCGCCGACGTCAAGGCCGTGCTGGTCGAGGCGGTCCCCCGCGACGGCCACGCCGTGCTCAACGCCGACGACCCGCTGGTGCGCGAGATGCGCCGGCGCTGCTCGGGCCAGGTCGTGTGGTTCTCCATGGAGGAGCCGGGCTCGGAGGTACGCGACATGATCGACGCCCACTGCCGCCGCGGCGGCAAGGCGCTGGTCCTCAACCCCTCGGAGCGGGGCGAGATGATCGTCGTCAAGCACGGCCCCCGAGAGATGCAGCTCGCGTGGACCCACCTGCTGCCGGCGACCTTCGGCGGGCGGGCGCGCATGAACGTCCAGAACGCCCTCGGTGCCGCGGCCGCCGCCTTCGCGGCGGGTGCCCCGCTGCACGACATCCGCCTGGGTCTGCGGACCTTCTCGACGAGCTACTACCTCTCCCCCGGCCGCCTGAACGAGATCGAGGTCAACGGCGTCAACGTCATCGTCGACTACTGCCACAACGCCCCCGGCATGCGCATGCTCGGGGACTTCGTGGACCGCGTCGGGGAGACGCTGGCCTCGTCGCACGACCTGGCCCGCCCGTCGCGGATCGGCGTCATCGCCACCGCCGGCGATCGCCGGGACCAGGACATGTGCGAGCTCGGCGAGATCGCGGCCCAGCACTTCGACGTGGTCATCGTCCGCGAGGACGCCAGCCTGCGCGGCCGCGAGCGGGGCGACGTCGCCGGCCTGGTGGCGCAGGGGGTGCGCGCGGCCATGGACGCCGGCGCGCGCTGCAAGCAGGTCGAGGAGGTGCACGACGAGATCGAGGCCGTGCGCCATGCCATGGCGCGCGCCAACCGCGGCGACCTGGTGGTGATCTGCGTCGACAAGCACGCCGCGGTGATGACCGAGCTCGAGGACTGGTCGTCGCAGGCCCAGGCCGGGGCCGGGGTGACGTTGGACGCCCCGGCGGCCGACCCCGACTTCGTGGCGACCCCCAGCGAGGCCTGATGCGGGTCCTGGACCTCACCACGCTCCCCGGCCGCCGGGTCGACTCCCACGGCAGCCGGGGCTTCTCCGTGGCGGCGTTCGGCCTCACCGCCGACGCCCACCTGGTCACGGTGACGCTGGCGCCCGGTGGCGTCATCGCCCGGCATCCCGCGGCCGGCCGCCAGCTGCTGGTCGTGCTCGCCGGTGCGGCCGTCGTCTCCGGCGGCTCGGACGGGGAGGGCCAGGAGGTGGCCGTGGGTCCCGGACAGGCGGTGGTCTGGGAGCCGCACGAGCCCCACGAGACCCGGACGACCGACGGCCTCACCGCGCTGGTGATCGAGGGCGAGGTCGAGGTCGGCAGCCCCGGCCACCACGTCGACCCCGGCGACGTCTGAGGTACGACGATGGACGCCTACAGCACCTCACACCTCGTGATGCTGGCGGCGTTCGTCGTCGGGCTGCCCCTGGCGGTGCTCCTCGGCCGCTGGGAGCGGCGTACGGGCACCAGGACGATCAGCAGGACCGCCGCGCTCGCCATTCCGCTGGTGCACGTGCCGACCCAGGTCTACGACGTCGCGACGCGCTTCGAGCTGGGGGTCTCGCTGCCGTTCCACCTCAGCGACCTCGCCTGGATGGCCGCGGCGGTGGCGCTGTGGACGCACCACCGCTACGCGGTCGCGCTCACGTACTTCTGGGGCCTGGTCCTCACCACCCAGGCCATCGTCACGCCGTCGCTGGGTGAGGACTTCCCCGACGTGCGCTACTTCGCCTACTGGTTCATCCACCTGCTGGTGGTGTGGGCGGCCGTCTTCCTGGTCTGGGGACACGGGCTCGCACCGCGCTGGCGCGACTACCGGTTCACCGTGGCGGCCACGTTTGCCTGGGCGGTCTGCGCCTACGCGTTCAACGAGGTCGCGGGGACCAACTACGGCTACCTGCAGCGCAAGCCCGGAGGGGGCTCGGCCCTGGACCTGCTGGGGCCGTGGCCGGTCTACGTCTTCGCGGAGATCGGCATCGTCCTGGTCGTGTGGGCGCTGATGACCTGGCCGTGGGTGCAGCGGGCCTCAGCCGGCCGCGGCGCGGACCTTGGCGGCCAGCGTCTCGGGTGAGTCCGGCTTCCCGCCATGCTCGGCGATCCAGTCGTAGCACTCCTGGCGCTCGGCGTGGCACATGATCCCGACCACGTCACCCGGCAGCGCCTGACCGACGAGCGCCGCCAGGACGCCGACCTCGGTCGGGTACGCCGGCACGCCGGTGACGCCGACCCGCTCGGCGCCGGCGCGCATCAGGGCCTCGAGCTCCTCGGTGGTCCGCCCGCGCAGGTAGTGCTCCTTGTGGCCGATCGCCACCACGTCGCTGTCGCGGGCCGCGATCTCACCGAGCTTCTCGATCAGCTCGTCCTGGCGGTCGCCCACGACTCCCAGCCCCAGCAGCAGCCGGGCCCCGGGGGCGCGCACCCCGTTCATGATCTCCATCAGCGCCTCGAGCCCGGCCTCGTTGTGCGCGAGGTCCATGACCACCGACACCTCCCCGAGCGAGAAGAAGTTCATCCGCCCGGGGTTGTGCTCCTCGTCGGGCAGGAAGCTGCGCAGCCCCTCGGCCACGACCTCGCGCGCGACCCCGATCGCGAGGGAGGCCGAGACGGCCGCCAGGGTGTTCTCGACGTTGAAGCGCGAGAGCCCGGCCAGCGTCATCGGGACGTCGACGAGCTCGACCAGGGGGTCCGGATCCGCCTTCGCGGTGAGCACGCAGACCCAGCCGTCGATCACGGTGGTGGCCCGACCGCCGGCGGTCAGCGTCTCGCGGATCGCCGGGGAGTCGGGGTCACGGCTGAAGACCCACGGCTTGCACCGGATCAGGTTGCGCATGTCGTAGACGCGTGGGTCGTCGCCGTTGAGCACCGCCCACCCGCTCTTGCGGGTGATCCGCGGCACGACCGCCTTCACCTCGGCCAGCTGGTCGACCGTGTCGATGCCCTGGAGCCCGAGGTGGTCGGCCGTGACGTTGGTGACCACGGAGACGTCGTTGCGGGTCAGCCCGATGCCCTTGAGCAGGATCCCGCCGCGGGCCGTCTCAGTCACCGCCAGCTCGACCTCCGGGTGGTCGAGGACGCGGCCGGCGCCGCTGGGCCCGGAGTAGTCACCGCCCTCGACCAGCTCGCCGTCGATGTAGATGCCGTCGGTGTTGGACCACCCCACGAGCCGGCCGTCGGTGCGGCCGATGTGGGCGATCATCCGGGACGTGGTCGTCTTCCCGTTGGTGCCGGTGACGGCCACGACCGGCACCCTCGGCGTCAGCGTGCGGGGCCGCTCCCCCGGCTCGCTGGCCGAGACCCGCGCGGCCGCCGCGCTCACCGCGGTGTCGATGTCCTTGCTCAGCAGCGAGTCGAGGACGTCGCCGATCGCGCGCCCCATCTCCTGCGCGCGCTCGCGGTGGGTCCACGGGAAGGCCACCACGATCCGGTGCTGGTCGCTGGTGGGTCGCACGCGTACGCCGAGCCGCGACGTGCCCGACTCCTGCGCGACCGCACGCACCAGCCGCGCGACCGCGCGGAGCGCGAAGCGCTGGCGGAACCCCGACTCCGGCGCCCCGGGCCGGGCGTTCTTCAGGCCGATCCGCGTCGCGAACCGCAGCGCGGTCTCCTCCGACGCCGCGGCCAGCGCACTGATGTCCAGCGTCAGCTTGATGGCGGCGCGGGGGAAGTACAGGTTGGGCCCCTCGAGGACCCGGAGCTCGATGAGGGAGGACGTCACCGCCCGAACGCTACTGGTCAGGCACCCATCGCATGGAAGCCGCCGTCGACGTGCACGATCTCGCCGGTCGTGGCCGGGAAGAAGTCCGACAGCAGGGCGCAGACGGCCTTGGCCGTCGGCTCCTGGTCGGTGTTGTCCCAGCCGAGCGGGGCGCGGGTGCCCCACATGTCCTCGAGGTCGCTGAACCCGGGGATGGCCTTGGCCGCCAGCGTGCGCAGCGGACCGGCCGCGACCAGGTTGACCCGGATCCCCTCGGCGCCCAGGTCACGGGCCAGGTAGCGCGACGTCGACTCGAGCGCGGCCTTCGCCACGCCCATCCAGTCATAGGCCGGCCAGGAGACGGTCGCATCGAAGGTCAGCCCCACGAGCGAGCCACCGGAGCCCAGGAGCGGCCGGGTCGCCTGCGCCAGCGCCTTGAGCGAGTACGCCGAGACCTGCAGCGCCTGCGCCACGTCGTCCCACGGGCCGTCCATGAAGTTGCCGCCCAGCAGCGTGGCGGGGTTGCCGTAGGCGATCGAGTGGACCACCCCGTCGAGACCGTCGACGTGCTCGCGCACGGCGTCCGGGAGGGCCGCCAGATGGCCCTCGTCGGTCACGTCCAGCTCGATGACCGGAGGGGTCTCGGGCAGGCGCTTGGCGATGCGGCGGGTGATGCCGAGCGCCCGGCCGAAGTTGGAGATCAGGACGGTCGCGCCCTGCTCCTGGGCCACCTTGGCCGTGGCGAAGCCGATGGAGCTGTCCATCGTCACGCCGGCGACCAGGATCCGCTTGCCGGCCAGGATGCCGTTCGGGTTGATCTCGCTCATCTCAGTGTCCCATCCCTAGTCCGCCGTCCACCGGGATGACCGCCCCGGTCACGTAGGCGCCGCCGTCGCCGGCCAGCCAGGTCACCGCGGCGGCGACCTCCTCGGGGGCGGCGTAGCGCCCCAGCGGCACCTGGGTCTTGATCGCCGCGCGCTGCTCGTCGGTGAGCACGCCGGTCATGTCGGTCTCGACGAACCCGGGCGCGACGACGTTCGCCGTGATCGAGCGCGAGCCGAGCTCCCGGGCCAGCGAGCGCGCCATGCCGATCAGGCCCGCCTTCGAGGCGGCGTAGTTGACCTGCCCCGGGGAGCCCAGCAGGCCCACGACCGAGGAGATGAAGATGATCCGGCCGCGGCGCAGGCGCAGCATGCCCTTGGCGGCGCGCTTGGCCAGCCGGAACGAGCCGGTCAGGTTGGTGTCGATCACCGACGACCATTGCTCCTCCGACATCCGCAGCAGGAGCGTGTCGTCGGTGATGCCGGCGTTGGCGACCAGCACCTCCACCGGGCCGTGCTCGGCCTCGACGGCGAGGAACGCCGCCTCGACCGCCTGCGGGTCCGTCACGTCGCAGCGGACGTCGAGGGCGCCCATGGGCGCCCCGCCGCTGCGCGTCGTCACCGCGACCCGGTCGCCCTGCGCGAGGAAGGCCTCGGCGATGGCGCGGCCGATGCCGCGGTTGCCGCCGGTGACCAGGACCGATCGGGGCTCGTGCTGCGTGTCGTCGCTCACGCTCACCGACGCTAGCGATTACCGGGAGGTAGGCCTAAAACGGATGCGTCAGTCGTCCTCGAGCCGGAAGCCGACCTTGATGCCGACCTGGAAGTGCTCGACCGCCCCGTCCTTGACCTGGCCGCGCACCTGGGTCACCTCGAACCAGTCGAGGTGGCGCAGGGTACGAGCGGCACGCTCGACCCCGTTGCGGATCGCGGCGTCGATGCCCTCGGGAGAGGTGCCGACGATCTCGGTGACGCGGTAGGTGCGGTCGCTCATGGGGTGCCTTTCGTTGCACGAGTTCGGGTGCCTGGAGGCTACCGCCACCGGCGTAGGATCGAGACATGGCGCGGCAACGCAAGACGGACGACGAGGCCGTCCGCATCACCACCGCGGCGGCGAGCCGCGAGGAGGACATCGCGGCCCGCCAGCGGCGCTACCTACTCTCCATGAGCCTGCGGTCCGCCTGCTTCGTGGGCGCGGTCGTCGCCGCGATGGCCGGCCTCACCTGGCTGTGGCCGTTCCTGATCGCCTGCGCGATCGTGCTGCCCTACATCGCGGTCGTGCTGGCCAACGTCGCCACCACCCGCAAGGAGGGCTTCGAGCTCCGCGGGACGCCGGGATCCCACCCGGAGCTGCCCTCCGGCGCCGGCCACCGGGACTGAGCCGCCGGGAGCTCGTGGGACAGACTGGTCCCATGGACCCCGACCTGTGCTCGGCCAAGGGCTGCCAGGCGCCTGCCACCTGGCAGCTGCTGTGGAACAACCCCAAGCTGCACACCCCCGACCGGCGCAAGATCTGGCTCGCCTGCGACGAGCACCAGGGGTCGCTGTCGGACTTCCTGACGGCGCGTCGGTTCTTGAAGGACGTGCAGCCGCACCCGGCTGCGTAGTCCCTGGCGTCGGCGGCCGGGTCACCGGGTCTGGACAGGCTTCGTCGGCGGCCCCTACGCGCGGTCCGCTTTCGGCTCACCGGGTTTCGACAGGCTCCGTCGGCTGCGTAGTCCCTGCCGCCAGCGGTCGGGTCACCGGGTCTCGACACGCTCCGTCGCGGCTTCGCGAGCTCAGCCGCGGTCGCTGCTCGACCACCGACGTTGACCCCCGCTGACGCGGTGGTCAACCCCCGATGGCGGACATGGGGCGGTCGGGCTGGAGGAAGCCGGGGTCGTCGATGCCGTGGCCGGGCAGCTTGCCGGCGACCGCGGCGACCCAGCGACGGGCGATCTCGTCGTCCCCGGCGCCGCTGCGCAGCGCCAGGCGGAGGTCGGACTCCTCGCGCGCGAACAGGCAGTTGCGGACCTGGCCGTCGGCCGTGAGCCGGACCCGGTCGCAGTCGCCGCAGAAGGGGCGCGAGACCGAGGCGATGACGCCCACGGTCCCCGGCCCGCCGTCGACCAGGAACAGCTCGGCGGGGGCACTGCCGCGCGGCTCCTGCGCGGGCGTGAGGGCGAAGCCGGTGGCGAGCCGGGCGAAGATCTCGTCGGCGGTCACCATGCCGTCGCGCTGCCAGCCGTGCTGCGCGTCCAGGGGCATCTGCTCGATGAAGCGCAGCTCGTAGCCGCGGTCCAGGCACCAGCGCAGCAGCTCGGGCGCCTGGTCGTCGTTGACGCCCCGCATCAGCACGGCGTTGACCTTCACGGGTCCCAGCCCCGCGGCCTCCGCGGCGGCGAGCCCGGCGATGACGTCGTCGACCCGGTCGCGGCGGGTGATGGTCTTGAAGGTGTCGGCCCGCACGGTGTCGAGGCTGACGTTGACCCGGTCCAGCCCCGCGTCGGCAAGCGCCTGCGCCGAGCGCGCCAGCCCGAGCGCGTTGGTGGTCATCGACAGGTCGACGCCGGGGCCGATCTCGCGTACCCGGCCGACGATGTCGACGATGCCGCGGCGCACCAGTGGCTCACCGCCGGTGAACCGGATCTCCTGGATCCCCAGCCGCTCGACGCCCACGCCGATCAGCCGCACGAGCTCGTCGTCGGTCAGCATCTTCTCGTCCGGGAGCCAGTCCAGGCCCTCCGCCGGCATGCAGTAGGTGCACCTCAGGTTGCACTTGTCGGTCAGCGAGACGCGCAGGTCGGTCGCCACGCGGCCGAACCTGTCCCCGAGCTGCAAGACCTCCATGAACGCAGTCTAGGGGGCGCAGATAATCTCGAGGGGTGCGCGCGTTCCGGTTTCTCAAGAGCAGACGGTGGGCGCTCTTCGCGGCGGCCATCGTGGTGGTGGCCTTCGCCACCTGGTGGCTGGGTCAGTGGCAGTTCGACCGGCTGGCCGACCGCAAGGAGCGCAACGAGGTCGTCCGCGCCAACGAGGGTGGCGCCCCGACGCCGGTCGGCGAGGTGCTCGAGCCCGGCGGGGACGTCGCCGAGGACCATGAATGGCTGATCGTGACGGCCACCGGCACCTACGACACCGACGACACGGTGATCGTGCGCTACCGCACCCGGGACGGCAGGTCGGGGATCGACGTGGTGGTTCCGCTCGTCACATCCTCCGGCACGGCCCTGCTCGTCGACCGCGGCTGGATGCCCACCGCCAACCAGGGCGACGCCGCCCTCGACGACGTACCCGCTCCCCCGAGCGGCGAGGTCACCGTCACGGGCTGGGTCCGCGCCGACGGCACCGGCTCGTCCACGGCGGTCACCGACCGGTCCACCCGGGCCATCAACAGCGAGGCGATCGGCGAGGCCCTCGGACGCGACGTCTATGGCGGCTTCATCGAGCTCCAGTCCGAGGACCCGGCGCCGGCGACCAGCCTGGAGCAGGTGGAGCTGCCCGAGCTCGACAACGGCCCGCACTTCTTCTACGGCCTGCAGTGGTGGTTCTTCGGCGTGCTGGCGATCTTCGGCTTCTTCTACCTGATGTATGACGAGTGGCGGGGCAGCCGCCGTGGCCGCGGCTCGGGGGCGGTCCCGAGCCGCGAGCCCAAGCCGGTCAAGCAGGCACGCGTACGCCAGAGCAACCACCCCTATGTGCTCGCCCAGCGGGCCCGCGACGCCGAGCAGGACGACAGCCACCAGACCGACACGTAGCCGCGTAGAGGCCGGCGGTCGCGGCCCGCACGACGACCCCGGTGGACCGGGCGGCCGCGTTGGTCGCTAGGCCTCGACCGGCGCCGGCCTGTGGTCGAACTGGGTGCGGTACAGGTCGGAGTACAGCCCGCCGCGCGCCAGGAGCTCCTCGTGGGTGCCGAACTCCACGATCCGGCCGCCGTCGAGCACCAGGATCTGGTCGGCGTTGCGCACGGTCGAGAGCCGGTGGGCGATGACGAGGGAGGTGCGGCCATCCAGGGCCGCGTCGAGGGCCCGCTGGACGGCGGCCTCCGACTCGCTGTCGAGGTGGGCCGTGGCCTCGTCGAGCACGACGATCGAGGGCGACTTCAGCAGCAGTCGGCCGATGGCCAGCCGCTGACGCTCCCCACCGGAGAGGCGGTAGCCGCGGTCGCCGACGACGGTGTCGAGGCCGTCGGGCAGGCTGCCGACCAGCTGGGCGACCTGAGCCGCCTCCAGCGCCGACCAGATCTGCTCGTCGGTGGCGTCCGGGCGGGCGTAGATCAGGTTGGCGCGGATCGTGTCGTGGAACATGTGGGCGTCCTGGGTCACGTAGCCGACCACGTCCTCCAGGGAGTCCAGCGTGACGTCGCGCACGTCGTGGCCGCCGACGCGCACCGCACCGGACTCCACGTCGTAGAGCCGGGCGACCAGGTGGGTCATGGTCGTCTTGCCGGCGCCGGAGGGGCCGACCAGCGCGATCATCTGGCCGGGCTCGGCGACGAAGCCGACGTCGGTGAGCACCTGCTCGTTGTCGCGCGACTCGACGCGGGCCACGGACTCCAGCGAGCCAAGCGAGATGTCCTCGGCCTTGGGGTAGGTGAAGGAGACGTGCTCGAACTCCAGGCGCCCGGCGTCACGGGGCAGGGCGATGGCGCCGTCCTTCTCGCGGACCGAGGACGGCAGGTCGAGAACCTCGAAGACCCGCTCGAAGCTGACGAAGGCGGTCATGATGTCGATGCGCACGTTGGAGAGGCCCTGCAACGGGCCCAGCAGCCGCAGGAGCAGCGTGGCCAGAGCCAGCAGCGTGCCGATCGTGAGCGTCTTGTCGATCACCAGGCTGCCGCCGACGCCGTAGACCAGCGCCGTGGCGAGCGCCGGGACCAGCATCATCGACGCCCCGAAGATCCGGGTGATCAGGGAGATCCGGATCCCGAGGTCACGGACGTTGGCGGCCTTGGTCTGGAACAGCGCGTCCTCGTCGTCGCGGCGGCCGAACAGCTTGAGCAGCATCGCGCCGCCGACGTTGAACCGCTCGGTCATCACGTTGCCGAGGTCGGCGTTGCCGTCCATCTGGCGTCGCGTCAGTCCGGCCAGGCGACCTCCGACCCAGCGCGAGACGAAGAACAGGATGGGGAAGAGCGCGAGGCACAGCAGGGTCACCTGCCAGCTCAGGGCGACCATGGCGATGCCGACGACGAGCACCGAGATGCTGTTGGAGACCGTGCTCGACAGCGTCGAGGTGAAGGCGCGCTGCGCACCGATCACGTCGTTGTTGAGCCGGCTGACCAGGGCACCGGTCTGGGTGCGCGTGAAGAACGCGAGCGACTGGCGCTGGACGTGGGCGAAGACCTGGGTGCGAAGGTCGTAGATGAGGCCCTCGCCGATGCGCGAGGAGAGCCAGCCCCCCAGCACGGCGAGCACGGCCGTGAGCACCGCCACGCCGGCCATCGCGAGGGCGATCACGGTCACCACACCGCGGTCGCCGGCGAGGATGCCGTCGTCGACGATCCGCTGCACGAGCAGCGGCATGACCACGACCATCGCGGCGTCCACCACGGTGAGCGCGAGGAACACCGAGATCAGGCGGCGGTGCGGCCGGGCGAACCCGAGCACCCGCCGCACCGTCTTGCCCTCGAGGCGGTTGTTGACGACGCTCCGGTCGGTGCGCAGGTTGCGCCAGACGGCGCCGTTGGGGGACATGCCGGACATCCGGGCCCTCCTACTCCCCCGGCGCTGACGTCATGTCAGCCGGCCAGGAACTGGGCCACCTCGCGGAACCTGCGCACCTGGGCCTCACGCTCCAGGCGGCGCTGCTCCTCGAGAGGGCGCTGGGCTGCTCCGAGGAGAAGACCCTTGATCTCGGACACCGCACCCGGGAGGGGGGCGGTCAGGGCGACCACGAGGTCTGCGACCGTCGCATCCAGCTCGTCCGCCGGTACGGCGGTCAGCGCGAGGCCGAGGTCGACGGCCTCGGCCGCACCGACGGTGCGAGCGGTGGCGCAGATCTCGAGTGCCCGTGCGTAGCCAACGCACTCGACGAGCGGTTTTGTTCCCGTGAGGTCGGGCACCAGCCCCAGCGCGGCCTCCTTCATGCACAGCTGCGCGTCGTCGGCCAGGACCCGCAGGTCGCAGGAGAGGGCCAGCTGGAAGCCGGCTCCCACGGCGTGGCCGCGCACGGCCGCGACGGAGACGAAGCGGGGGTCGCGCAGAAAGGTGAAGCCCCGCTGGTAGACCTCGATCGTCGCGGCCATGTCCTCGTCGCTCATCGCGAACAGGTCGCCGACCGACTCCACGCCCTCGGGCGCGCTCGCGGGGTCCATCAGGGTGCGGTCGAGACCCGCGGAGAAGCTGGCGCCGGCGCCCTGGACGACCACCACCCGCACCGAGTCCGGCAGCTCCTCCCCGATCCGGCCCAGGGCACGCCACATGGCGGGGGTCTGGGCGTTGCGGACGGCGGGGCGATCGAGCGTGATCGTCGCGACGACGTGGTCCAGGTCGAGGCGCAGGCCGGCAGCGGCCAGCTCGTCAGGGGACATGTCCGGAGTCTAGGAAGCCCCACCGACGGTCCCAGGAGGGGCACTGGTGCCGAGCCCGCACGCCAGGTACTGTAACTACATGAAGTCACTAGAGATTGCCACGCGCTGGGCGCTGCTGGTGGGCGGTTTCGTGATCGTGAGCGGCTGGTTCCTCAGCAGCCTGCTCGTGCGCGGCGCCTGAGCACGCCGCCACCGCCGGCTCAGGCCAGCGACACCAGGTCGGCGTACTCGTCGTTCCAGAGGTCCTCGTCGCCGTCGGGCAGCAGCAGCACCCGGTCCGGCTCGAGCGCGAGCACGGCTCCCTCGTCGTGGGTCACCAGCACGATGGCGCCCTCATAGGTGCGGATCGCCGCCAGGACCTCCTCGCGGGACGCGGGGTCGAGGTTGTTGGTGGGCTCGTCGAGCAGCAGCACGTTGGCGCTGGAGACCACGAGGCTGGCCAGGGCCAGGCGGGTCTTCTCGCCGCCCGACAGCACCGCCGCCAACTTGTTGGCGTCGTCGCCGGAGAACAGGAACGAGCCGAGCACGCTCCTGGCCTCGGTGTCGGTCAGCTGCGGCGCTGCGCTCTGCATGTTCTCCAGCACCGTGCGGCTGGTGTCGAGGGTCTCGTGCTCCTGGGCGTAGTAGCCGATCTTGAGCCCGTGCCCGGGGATGACCCGGCCCGTGTCCGGCTTGTCGACGCCCGCGAGGATCCGCAGCATCGTGGTCTTCCCGGCGCCGTTGAGACCGAGGATGACCACCCGTGAGCCCTTGTCGATCGCCAGGTCCACGTCGGTGAACACCTCCAGCGACCCGTAGGTCTTCGACAGCTCCTCGGCCATGAGCGGCGTCTTGCCGCAGGGAGCCGGCGAGGGGAACTTGATGTTCGCGACCTTGTCGGCCTGCCGCTCGCCCTCGAGCCCGGCCATCATCTTCTCGGCGCGCTTGAGCATCGACTGGGCCGCGACCGCCTTGGACGCCTTGGCCCGCATCTTGTTGGCCTGGTCGGTGAGCGTCTTCGCCTTGCTCTCGGCGTTGGCGCGCTCGCGCTTGCGGCGCTTCTCGTCGGTCTCACGCTGGGTGAGGTAGTGGCGCCACCCCATGTTGTAGACGTCCATCGTCATCCGGTTGGCGTCGAGGTGGAGGACCTTGTTGACGGTCTCCTCCAGCAGCGCGTTGTCGTGGCTGATCACGATGAACCCGCCCTTGTGGGCCTTGAGGAAGTCGCGCAGCCAGACGATCGAGTCGGCGTCGAGGTGGTTGGTGGGCTCGTCGAGGATCAGGATCTCGGCGCCGGAGAACAGGATGCGGGCCAGCTCCACGCGACGACGCTGCCCGCCGGAGAGCGTCTTCAGGGGCTGGCCCAGGATCCGCTCCTGGATCCCGAGGCTGGCCGCGATCGTCGCCGCCTCCGACTCCGCGGCGTAGCCGCCCCCGGCATGCAGCTCCGCGTCGGCGTTCGTCCAGCGCCGCATGGCTCGCTCGGAGACCGCCGGGTCGTCGCTGCCCATCTCCGCCTCCGCCTCGCGCAGGCGGCGTACGACGTCGTCGAGGCCGCGCGCGGACAGGATCCGGTCGCGCGCCAGGACCTCGGGGTCGCCGGTGCGCGGGTCCTGCGGGAGGTAGCCGACGTCGCCGGTGGCGGTGACCTGTCCGGACGCGGGCTGCGCCTCACCGGCGAGGATCTTGGTGAGTGTGGTCTTCCCGGCGCCGTTGCGGCCGACCAGGCCGACCTTGTCGCCGGCGGCGACGCGGAAGCTGACGTTGTCCATGAGGAGCCGCGCGCCGGCTCGTACTTCGAGCTGGTGGGCAGTGATCATCAGGGTCACTAGTGTAGGTACGCCGTCCCGGGTACTCGGTCCCGGCATGCCCTTCGACCGAGAGGAAGCCGATGCGCTTCAACCCCAAGGCCAGGCTCGACACCAGCAGGATGCGCGACGCCGGCCGCGGGACCCGGGGTGGCGGCAGGGGCGGGGGCAGGGGTCTACCCATCCCGGGAGGCATCGGCGGAGGCGGCATCGGAGGTGTGGTCCTGCTCGTCGTGCTGTTCGTCGTGGCGCAGTGCTCGGGGGTCGACATCCTCGGCGGCGGCGGCGGTGGCGGCACCGGTGGTAGCGGCAGCGCCTTCGACACCAGCCGCATGGCCGACACCGGGCGCTACGCCAAGTGCGAGGACGGCAACGACGCCAACGAGGACAAGGACTGCCAGCGCGTCGCCGTCGAGAACTCGCTCTACCAGTTCTGGAGCGAGGAGCTGGGCGAGGAGTTCCAGCCGCAACAGGGGCTGGTGACCTTCTCCGGCTCGGTGGAGACGGGCTGTGGCGGCGCCACGTCCGACGTCGGTCCGTTCTACTGCCCGCCCGACCAGACCATCTACCTCGACTCGACGTTCTTCGACCAGGTCCTCGAGGACCAGCTCGGCGGCCCTGACGGCGGCTTCGTGGAGGCCTACGTCCTCGCCCACGAGTACGGCCACCACATCCAGAACCTGCTCGGCGCCATGGGCAAGGTCCGCACCCAGCAGGGCCCGCAGAGCGACGCGGTCAAGCTCGAGCTGCAGGCCGACTGCTACGCCGGGATGTGGACGAGGGCGGCCACCCAGACCGAGGACCGCGACGGCAACGTCCTGTTCTCCTCGCTCACCGACGAGGACATCCGCCTGGCCCTCGAGGCCGCGGCCGCCGTGGGCGACGACCGCATCCAGAGCAAGACCCAGGGGCAGGTCACCGAGGAGTCCTGGACCCATGGCTCCGCCGAGCAGCGGCAGCGCTGGTTCGAGGTGGGTCTCTCCGAGGGCTCACTCCAGGCCTGTGACACCTTCGACGGCCGGCGCGTCTGACGCGTCTCATTGACCCCACGGTCAGCACGCCAGGAGAGCGAGTTAGGTTAGGCTAACCACTCCTCCGGTGGCCACTCGCGCCCAGCACCTCACTCGGGCCTGGCGGCCGCCGCCTGTCGAAAGGTCTCTGCCGTGCGCTCACTGCGCCTCCTGGTCGGCTCCCTCGCCGCCTCCCTCCTCCTCGCCGGTTGCGGCGGCACCTCGGATGCCTCCGACGACGAGGCGCCCACTCCCTCCGGGGACTTCCCCATCACCATCGAGCACGCGTTGGGCACCACGACCATCAAGAAGGCGCCGGAGCGGGTAGCGACGGTCAACTGGGCCAACCACGAGGTGCCGCTTGCCCTCGGCGTCGTTCCGGTCGGCATGGCGGCCGCCAACTTCGGCGACGACGACGGTGACGGTCTGCTGCCCTGGGTCAGCGAGAAGCTCGAGGAGCTCGACGCCGAGACGCCGGTCCTCTTCGACGAGACCGACGGCATCGACTTCGAGGCCGTGGCCGACACCCAGCCGGACCTGATCCTGGCGCCGTACTCGGGTCTCACCCAGTCCGACTACGACACCCTGACCGAGATCGCCCCCGTGGTGGCCTACCCGGAGGCGCCGTGGTCGACGGAGTGGCGCGACATGATCCTGCTCGCGAGTGAGGCCATGGGCATGGCCACCGAGGGTGAGGAGCTCGTCGCCGACCTCGAGGACGAGATCGCCACGACCGTGGCAGAGCAGCCTGCCCTGGAGGGCACGTCGGCGATGTTCCTGACGCACGTCGACACGACCGATCTGAGCGAGGTGAGCTACTACACGACTCACGACACCCGCGCGAAGTTCTTCGAGGACCTCGGTCTCGGGACGCCCCAGAGCATCGCGACCGCCTCGGCGGAGACCGAGGAGTTCTCCGGCACGCTGAGCGCCGAGCAGATCGACCGGCTCGACGACGTCGAGGTCATCGTGACCTACGGCGACCAGGAGCTGGTGGACACGCTGAAGAGCGACCCGCTGCTGTCGAAGATGCCGGCGGTCCAGAACGACGCCATCGTGCTGCTGCCCGACTCCCCGCTGGGCACCGCCGCCAACCCGACGCCGCTCTCGATCTCCTACGTCCTCGAGGACTACGTCGCCATGCTGGCCGAAGCCGCCGGCGTCTAGCTACTCCAGTGACCGCGAGCCCCTCGGCGCCCCCCGGCGTCGCGTACGCCCCGTCCGGCCCGGCTGCCGGGGACACCGCACCCGTGCGGCGTTCCCGGCGGCTGCGCGCTGTCTGGTTCCTGGTCAGTCTCGCCGTCCTGGCGGCGCTGGCGCTGGTCTCGCTCGCGCTCGGCTCGCGCGAGGTCGCCTGGGCCGACATCGTCGCGGCCCTGAGCGGGTCCAGCGTCTCCCTGGAGGAGGCCGCGGTCTACAAGCGCATCCCTCGCACGCTGCTGGCCGTGGCGGTCGGTGGCGCGCTGGGCCTGTCCGGAGCCGTGATGCAGGGCGTGACGCGCAATCCGCTGGCGGACCCCGGCATCCTCGGCGTCAACATGGGCGCCTCCCTCGCGGTGATCTGCGCGATCGCGTGGTTCAACCTGACCGCGGCGTCGAGCTACATCTGGCTGGCGCTGCTCGGGGCGTCCGCCACGGCGGTCTTCGTGTACGTCGTGGGGTCGCTCGGCCGCGGCGGGGCCACGCCGCTCAAGCTGGCGCTGGCCGGCACCGCGACGTCGGCGGCGTTCGCCTCCTTCATCACCGCGGTCGTCCTCCCGCGCGGCGACATCGCCGGCGGCGTCCGCTCCTGGCAGATCGGCGGGGTGGGAGGCGCATCATTCGAGACCATCCGCCTGGTCCTGCCGTTCCTGCTCGTCGGCCTCGTCGTGAGCCTGGCGTCGGCACGCGGACTGAACTCCCTGGCGCTCGGGGACGACGTGGCGGCGGGGCTCGGGCAGCGCGTGGCGCTCACCCGCGTGGCCGCCGCCCTCGGCGCCGTGCTGCTCTGTGGGGCCGCGACGGCAGTGGCCGGCCCCATCGGCTTCGTCGGCCTCGTCGTGCCGCACCTGTGCCGGCTGCTCGTCGGCGTCGACCACCGGTGGCTGCTGCCCTTCTCGGCGGTCGGGGGCGCTGCGCTGCTGACCGCAGCCGACGTGCTGGGTCGGGTCGTCGCGCGTCCCAGCGAGATCGACGTCGGCATCATCACCGCCCTGGTCGGCGCGCCGTTCTTCATCCACGTGGTGCGCCGCCAGAAGGTGCGTGCTCTGTGACCGCGTCGACGGTCGAGCGGGTCGCGCGCGGGCGGGCGCGGCGCGTCGCGCGGCGTCGTCACGTCATCGTCGTGCTCGGCGTGCTCGTGATCGCCACGTTCGCGACCAGCCTCATGGTGGGGCGGACCTTCTACCCGCCCGCCGACGTCATCCGGGTCGTCCTCGGCGAAGAGGTCTCCGGCGCGTCCTTCACGGTCGGCCGCCTCCGCCTCCCCCGCGCCGTGCTGGCCCTGCTCGTCGGAGCCTGCTTCGGGCTCGCGGGCGTGACGTTCCAGACCATGCTGCGCAACCCGCTCGCCAGCCCCGACGTCATCGGCATCAGTGCCGGCTCCAGCGCCGCGGCGGCGTTCGCGATCGTGACCCTCGGGCTCTCCGGCACGGCCGTGTCGGTCTTCGCCATCGCGGTCGGGCTGGGAGTCGCCCTGCTGATCTACGTGCTCAGCTTCCGCGACGGCGTGGCCGGCACGCGGCTGATCCTCATCGGGATCGGGATCGCCGCGATGCTGGAGAGCGTCACGGCCTACGTGCTCAGCCGCGCGGCGCAGTGGGACCTCCAGGAGGCCACCCGGTGGCTGACCGGCAGCCTCAACAACGCCGGGTGGCCGAGCGTCGTACCCACCCTGGTGGCCCTCGCGGTCCTGGGCCCGCTTCTGCTGCAGCGCGCGCGGGACCTCGAGACCCTGCAGCTCGGCGACGACGCGGCCTCGGCGCTCGGGGTCCGGGTCGAGCGCACCCGGCTCGTGGTCATCGTGGCCGCCGTCGGGCTGGTCGCGTTCGCCACCGCGGCCGCCGGCCCGGTGGCCTTCGTCGCCTTCCTGTCCGGGCCCATCGCGGCCCGGATCATCGGGCCGGGCATCTCGCTGCTGGTGCCATCGGCGCTGGTGGGGGCGCTGCTCGTGCTGGTCGCCGACCTCGTGGGCCAGTACGCGTTCGACCACCGCTACCCGGTCGGCGTGATCACCGGCGTGCTCGGCGCGCCGTACCTCATCTACCTCATCATCCGCAGCAACCGCGCCGGAGGAACCCTGTGACCAGCCGCCACACACTCACCGTCGCCGAGCTCACCCTGGGCTACGGCGACCGCACCGTCGTCGAAGCGCTCGACCTGGTCATCCCGGCAGGCCGGATCACCGCCATCGTCGGTGCCAACGCGTGCGGCAAGTCCACTCTGCTGCGCTCGATGACACGCCTGCTGCGGCCACGGCAGGGCCAGGTCCTGCTCGACGGCGAGCAGGTCCACAAGCTGCCCGCCAAGACGCTCGCCCGGACGCTGGGCCTGCTCCCCCAGGCGCCCATCGCCCCGGAGGGCATCACCGTGAGCGACCTGGTCGGCCGCGGGCGCAACCCCCACCAGCGCGTGCTCTCACGCTGGAACGCTGACGACGACAAGGCCGTCGCCGCCGCGCTGGAGGCCACCGACACCGTCGACCTCGCCGACCGCGCCGTCGACGAGCTCTCGGGCGGTCAGCGCCAGCGCGTCTGGATCGCCATGGCGCTCGCGCAGCAGACCGACCTGCTGCTCCTGGACGAGCCGACCACCTATCTCGACGTGAGCCACCAGATCGAGGTGCTCGACCTGCTCACGGACCTCAATCGGGCGCGTGGCACCACGATCGTGATGGTGCTGCACGACCTCAACCTCGCGGCGCGGTATGCCGACCACCTGGTCGCGCTCGCCGAGGGGCGCCTCCACTCCGCCGGCGAGCCCCACGCCGTCCTGACCGAGGACACCGTCCGGACGGTGTTCGGCATGGACTGCACCGTCATCGACGACCCGGTGTCCGGGCGGCCGCTGATGCTGCCCATCGGGCGTCACCACGTCGCCCCCGCGACGGTCTCGCCGGTCCACTGACCGGACGCCTCACCAGCCGAGCAGCGCCTCGATGGCGGGGAACTGGCGCTGCAGGGCCCGCAGGTGGGGCGCGACGGCGGGGTGGCGGTACTTGCCGGCCAGGGCGCCCTCGCCGCCGGCGACGCGCGACAGCGCCCACTCCGCGCGGGTGAGGGCGGTGAAGACCCCCGTGACGCGGGCCCCGGCGAGGACCTCCTCGCGCGTGGCCAGCCCGGGTGGCAGGCCGAGCAGGTAGGCGTCCAGCAGCGGCTCGAACTCCTCACGCGTGGCCAGCGACAGGAGGCCGAGGTCCGCCCCGACGGGCCCGGTGCCGAGGGTGGCCCAGTCGATCGCGACCACATCGTCCCCCGCTCGCCCGGGGAGGTTCGCCAGCGTCGGGTCGCCGTGCTGCGCGACGGCGGGCAGCGACTCGCTCAGGTCGAGCAGGGTGGAGCGGCGGGTCCACAGGTGGTCGGCGATGTCGGCGACCGTCGTACGCGCCAGGGTCGGCCAGCCGCCGCGAGCCTCGACCCGGCGCAGCCGGGTGCGCAGCTGGTCGCGGGCCAACCAGGCCAGGGCGGGCAGCCCCGAGCCGGCGAAGCGCCCCAGGGCCACCGCCACGAAGAGCCCGCTGACGGCCGCGTCCTCGACCCACTCCCGGGTGATCGTGATGCCCTCCCCGTCCTCCTCGACCGCGGCCGGGGTGGCGCGCAGACCCGGGGTGGCCGCGGTGAGGCTGCAGTCGAGCACGTCGGCCTCGCGCCGCCAGAAGGCGAAGTGGCGGGGGTCGGAGAGCTCCGGGGGGTCGCCGTCGACCGGTCGTGCGAGGCGCTTGACCACCATCGGGCGACCGCCGAGGGACGTGCGCCAGAGGCCGACCGTCGACGTGCCGGTGCCGCCCGGGAGCGGGTGCCACCCTGGCTCGGGCTGCCACATGCCCCGGACGCTAGCGGAAAAGGGGATCAGCGTCGCGGCGGCAGGCGGTGCAGCTCGACGTCGGTGAGCCGGCCGTCGAGTGCGACCGCGGTCATGAAGGTGCAGTGCGGCTGACGGCGGCGGTCGGTGGGCGAGCCGGGGTTGAGCAGCCGTAGCCCGGTGGCGGTCGTGGTGTCCCACGGGATGTGGCTGTGCCCGAACACGAGCACGTCGTCGTCCGGGTACGCCGCAGCGCACCGCTGCTCGCGCCCCTGGGCGCTCCCCGTCTCGTGGACCACAGCCAGGCGGACGCCGTCGACGACGGCGCGGGCGACCTCGGGCAGCCGGCGACGCAGCTCGACCCCGTCGTTGTTGCCGTAGCACGCCAGCAGCCGGCGCGACCGCGCCTCGAGCGCGTCGAGCAGGGACGGCTCCACCCAGTCGCCGGCGTGGACGACCAGGTCGGCCGCCTCGACCTCGGCCCACACCCGCTCCGGCAGGTCGCGGGCCCGCTTCGGGACGTGGGTGTCGGCCAGCAGCAGCAGCCGGGTCACGGCTCCTCCCCCGCGTTGCGTACGTCGAAGCGCGCGGCACAGGCGTCGCGCACGGCCTGCTCGAGGATGCCGCGCCGTGGGTCCGGCACCGGCAGCCACGGCTCGACGACCGTCAGGCCGCGCAGCCGCGGGTCCGCCAGCACCTCGTCGACCGCCGCCCGGTCGCCGCCCACCACCACCGGCCGCGAGCCGGAGCCGAGGATCCGGGCGGCGTGGTCGGCGGCCGCCTCGTAGGCCTGCCGCGCCTGGTTGTCCCGGCGACGGGCGAAGCGCTGCTGCGACTGGCCGCCGGCCTTGGTGCGCCCCTGGACGTGCCGCTGGCCGGTCTTGGACTCGACGAGCGACTCCCCTGCCAGCCGCGCGACCGCGAAGCCGCCCTTGCGCACCAGGAGCACCCCCCAGTCGGCCGGGACCCCGGACGCCACCGCGGCCGCGAAGGACTCCGGGTCCGCGCTGCCGGCGTAGGGCGCGTCGAAGGGCAGCACCGCGGTGAAGTCGGAGCCGTCCTCGGCCGCGCCGACCAGGACTCCGTGCGCCACGCTGAGCGTCGCGCCGCCGTGTCGCTCGGCGAAGTTGGCGATCCACCGCTCGACGCGGGCGGCAGGCACGATGATCGACACGTGGCCGACGGTAGCGAAGCGACGGAACCGGACCGTCACCTGGCGCGTGTCAGTGGTGTGGAGACGGACGCGGAGAGCCGCGAGAGCCGGGTCGCGGGGGTCTACGCGCGCGCCTGCGGCCCACTGGTCGGGCTGCTGACGGTGATGGGCGGCTCGCGGGCCGACGCCGAGGAGATCGCCCAGGACTCCTTCGTCAAGCTCCTGGAGCACTGGGACAAGGTCCGCGCCTACGACGACGTGGACGCGTGGCTGCGCACCGTCGCCGTGCGGATGCTGGTGTCCCGGCACCGGCGCCGCCAGGTCGCCGTACGCGGGCTGCGCCGCCTCACCTCGCGTACGCCGCTCGCGTCACCGCCGCCCGACGCGACCCGCCTCGATCTGGGCGACGCCCTGGCGACCCTGCCGCTGGGCAGCCGCGCCGTCCTCCTGCTCCACCACGTCCACGACCTGCCCGTCGACGAGGTCGCCACCCTGCTGCGGGTGCCGCCCGGCACGGTCAAGTCCCGCCTCTCGCGAGCCCGCGCCGCCCTGGCGCCGTTGCTCGCCGACCCCGAACGGAGCACTCCGTGAGCGAGCTCGACCGACGCCTGGCCTCCGAGGTCGAGGCCGCCTCCCCCACCAACCTGCCGGCGTACGGCGAGGTGCTCACCCGCCGCCGGCGTCGGCGCCAGCGCCGCCGTGCGCTCCTCACCTCGGCGGCCGCGGTGGTCCTCGTCGCCGGGGTCGTCGGCGGCACGGCCGCGCTGCGCACGGACGAACCCGACGGCGCCCGGCCCGCCATCGACCCGACGCCGACCGAGCCTCCGTCACCGGGCGGGATTGCCGACGTGCCCCCGGAGTGGGACGACCGGCAGGCTCCGCCGGTGGTGCTCCAGCTCGACGGCCGCGAGGTCCGCCTGGAGCCGTGGACGTCGTGCTACACCGCACCGGCGGGCCCCGACGGCACCGCCCAAGGCATGTGCTCCGACGGCTTCGCGCAGCCGCCGTTCGAGGACGTCGGCGAGCGGAGCACGGTGCCGTTCGCGTTCCCGCTGAAGGGCTGGGAGTTCGAGGCGACGTTCTCGCCGTCCGGCGAGGCCGAGTGCGAGCGCACCTTCACGGTCCCGGTGGAGCGGACCGGCACCTACACGTTCGCGATCCCGTCGGCCGGCCCCCCGGGTGACTATGAGGTGGAGGTGTTCGGCCGCGGCCCCGAGGGCGACGTCATCACGACGTTCGCGTGGGCGACCACGGAGCGCGGCCACGTGCCCGAGCCGAGCGGCTACCTGGGCCTGGTCTCCGACGACGACGAGGGCTACATCGCCTACGGACTGGAGATGAGCGTGCGGGATCTCCCCACGACGCCGAGGCGCGCGTCGCTCCGGGTCGTGGTCACCGCCGCCGACGGCGCGTCGCGGGTCTACGGCCCGATGTCTCCCGACCGCGGCTGTTACGGCGGTGGCCAGGTCGTCTTCACCGAGGAGCAGGGCTCCACCAAGCCCTTCGACCTGGGCCCGGCGCCCTTCACCTACCGCGCCGAGCTCACCCTCGACGGCACGCAGTACGTCGGCACCGCCGTCTGGCCGCGCGACGAGAACGACCAGCCGCCGTACACGGACCTGACCTTCGACCCGCCCTTGCCGGTCTACGGTGGTTGAGGAGGGACGAAGTCCCGTCTCGAAACCAGCCTTCCGCGCGCACGCCTCAGGTCTCGACCCGCCCGTCGCGGCTTCGCTTCGCTCAGCCGCGGGGCTTGCTCGACCTCTTCGGGTCGCGAGTCCCCTCGCTGCGCTCGGGGACTCGCGCCTCAGACATTGAAACCGAGGGCGCGGAGCTGCTCGCGGCCGTCGGGGGTGATCTTGTCGGGGCCCCAGGGCGGCATCCAGACCCAGTTGATGGCGACGTCGTTGACGAGGCCCTCCAGGGCGGAGTTGGTCTGGTCCATGATCACGTCGGTGAGCGGGCACGCGGCCGAGGTGAGGGTCATGTCGAGGACGACGTTGCTGCCCTCGTCGACGTGCACGTCGTAGACCAGGCCGAGGTCGACCACGTTGATCCCGAGCTCGGGGTCGACGACGTCCTTCATGGCCTCGGTGACGTCGTCGATCGAGACCGTCGACACCCCTCCGCCGCTCTGGCCGGCCTCGGGTACGTCGGGCAGGTCGCCGTGGTCGATGGAACGAGTGTCAGCCATCAGATCTCCTTCGATGCGGTCACGTCGGACGGGACCGCCTGGGTGGTGGCGTCTTTCCACGCCATCCAGGACAGCAGGGCGCACTTCACGCGCGCGGGGAACTTGGCGACACCGGCGAACGCGATGCCGTCCTCGAGGACGTCCTCGTCGGGCACGACGGTGCCCTTGCCCTGCATGAGGGTGAGGAACTCCTGGTGGATGCTCATCGCCTCGTCGACCGGCTTGCCGATCACCAGGTCGGCCATCACCGAGGTGGAGGCCTGCGAGATGGAGCAGCCCACCGCGTCGTAGGACACGTCGCTGACGACGCCGTCGTCGACGTGGACGCGCAGCGTCACCTCGTCGCCGCAGGTGGGGTTGACGTGGTGCACCTCGGCCCCGAAGGGCTCCCGGAGCCCCGCGTGGAGCGGGTTCTTGTAGTGGTCCAGGATGATCTCCTGGTAGAGCGCGTCGAGTTCGTTGGTCATCTCTCAGCCCAACTTGAAGTAGGACCGGGAGTATTCCAGGCCCTCGACGAGCGCGTCGATCTCGGAGGGGGTCGTGTACAGGTACGACGACATCCGGGTCGAGCTCTGCACGCCGAAGCGGGCGTGGGCGGGCTTGGCGCAGTGGTGACCGGCGCGCACGGCGATGCCGCGCGAGTCGAGCACCTGGGCGACGTCGTGGGGGTGCACGCCCTCGAGCTCGAAGGAGATCGCTCCCCCACGCTCACGGGCCTCCAGCGGACCGAGGACCGTGAGTCCCGGGACGGTGGCCAGCCCCTCGAGCGCGTAGGCCGTGATGGCCTGCTCGTGGGCGTGCACGGCCTCCATGCCGATGTGACCGAGGTAGTCCACCGCCGCGCCGAGGCCGATGGCCTCGACGATCGGCGGGGTGCCGGCCTCGAACTTGTGCGGGATCCCGGCGTACGTCGAGACGTCCATGCGCACCGTCTCGATCATCTCGCCGCCACCGTGGAACGGCGGCAGCTGGTCGAGCACGGCCCGCTTGCCCCACAGCACGCCGACGCCGGTCGGCCCCACGACCTTGTGTCCGGTGAACGCCAGCAGGTCGGCGCCCGAGGCCACGACGTCGACCGGCAGCTGCGGCACGGCCTGCGAGGCATCCACGACCACGATCGCGCCGACCTCGTGGGCGCGCCGCGCGATCTGGGTGATCGGGTTGATGGTGCCGAGCATGTTGGACACCCAGGTCAGCGAGACCACCTTGGTGCGCTCGTTGACGAGCTCGTCGAGGTTCGACAGGTCCAGCCGGCCGTCGTCGGTCAGCCCGAACCAGCGCAGCGTCGCACCCTTGCGCTGCGTCAGCAGCTGCCACGGCACGATGTTGGAGTGGTGCTCCATCTCGGTGATGACGACCTCGTCGCCCTCACCGATGGCCAAGTCACCCGTGGCCCACGCGAGAGTGTTGGCGACCAGGTTGAGCGCCTCCGTGGCGTTCTTGGTGAAGATCACCTCGTCGCGGTCCGGCGCGCCGATGAACGCCGCGACCTTGTCGCGCGCCGACTCGAAAGCCTCGGTCGATTCCGCCCCGAGCTGGTGCATCGCGCGGGCGATGTTGGCGTTGTGGCGCTCCAGGTGGTCGACCATCGTGTCGATGACGACCTGCGGCTTCTGCGAGGTGTTGGCGCTGTCGAGGTAGACCAGTCGCTGCCCGTTGTCGAGCGTGCGCTCGAGGATCGGGAAGTCCTTGCGGATGATGTCGAGCTCGGGGAGGAGACCTTCCATCAGCGTTCCTTTCGGCTTACGGGGTCTCGTCACGGACTGGCTCGTCCGGCTCGACCGGCGAGGGTCAGACCTTGGTGAGGTACTTGTCGTAGCCCTCGGCCTCGAGCTGGTCGGCGAGCTCGGGGCCGCCCTGGTCGGCGATCTTGCCGTCGACGAAGACGTGGACGCGGTCGGGCGTGATGTAGCGCAGGATCCGGGTGTAGTGCGTGATCAGCAGGACGCCCTTGCCCTCCTGCTCGCGAAACCGGTTGACGCCGGCCGAGACGACCTTGAGCGCGTCGATGTCGAGCCCGGAGTCGGTCTCGTCGAGCACCGCGATCTTGGGGTTCAGCAGCTCGAGCTGGGCGATCTCGTGGCGCTTCTTCTCACCACCGGAGAAGCCCTCGTTGACCGAGCGGGTGCCGAACGACGGGTCCAGGTTGAGGTCCTCGAGCGCCTTGTTGACGTCCTTGACCCAGTGACGCAGCTTGGGCGCCTCGCCGTCGATGGCGGTCTTGGCGGTGCGCAGGAAGTTCGAGACCGAGACCCCGGGCACCTCGACGGGGTACTGCATCGCCAGGAACAGCCCCGCGCGGGCCCGCTCGTCGACCGACATCGCCAGGACGTCCTCGCCGTCGAGCGTGACGCTGCCGCCGGTCACGGTGTACTTGGGGTGGCCGGCGATCGAGTAGGCCAGCGTGGACTTACCCGAGCCGTTGGGGCCCATGATCGCGTGCGTCTCGCCGTCGTTGATCGTCAGCGTGACGCCCTTGAGGATCTGCTTGGGACCGTCCTCGGTGTCGACCGAGACGTGCAGGTCGGTGATCTCGAGCGTGCTCATGTGTGTGTCTCCTAGGTTCTGCGGAAAGTCAGGGGGTCAGCTGGGGCGAACGCCGTTGAGGGGCGTGGCGACGTCGACGTAGACGCCGTCCTCACGGACGTCCACCGGGAAGGTGGCGACCGGCTCGGTGGCGGGAAGGCCGCTGGGCTTGCCGGTGCGGAGGTCGAAGCGCGAGCCGTGCAGCCAGCACTCGACCGTGCAGTCCTCGACCTCCCCCTCGCTCAGCGCGACCGCGGCGTGGGAGCAGAGGTCCTGCAGCGCGAACACCTCGTCGCCGTCGCGCGCGATCGCGACGTCCATGCCGCCGACGGTGACCCCGAGGGCCTCGTCGGTCGGTACGTCGGACAAGGCGCAGGCGAGCTCGAAGGCCATCAGAGGATCTCCTTCAGGACGGTTCCTGAGGAGCCGAGGGACGAGGCGTCTCGAAGGACGTTCTTCGACAGCTCTTCCTCGACGGTGGCCATCAGCTTCTCCTCCAGGGAGGGGACGCCGATCTTGCGGATCAGGTCGTTGAAGAAGCCGTGCACGACCAGGCGGCGCGCCTCGGCCTCCGCGATGCCGCGGGCCCGAAGGTAGAACAGCTGCTCGTCGTCGAAGCGGCCGGTCGCCGACGCGTGGCCGGCGCCCTCGATCTCGCCGGTCTCGATCTCGAGGTTCGGCACCGAGTCGGCCTGGCAGCCGTCGGTGAGCACCAGGTTGCGGTTCTCCTCGTAGGTCTCGATGCCCTCGGCCACCTTGCGGATCAGGACGTTGCCGACCCAGACCGTGTGCGCGCCCTGGCCCTGCAGCGCGCCCTTGTAGACGACGTTGCTCTTGGTGCGCGGCTCGTTGTGGTCGGCGAAGAGCCGGTGCTCGAGGTGCTGGCCCTCGTCGGCGAAGTACAGGCCGAGCAGCTCCGCGGCGCCGCCGGGACCGGCGTACCTGACGTTGGCGTCCATGCGCACGACGT
This sequence comes from Nocardioides sp. cx-173, assembly GCF_021117365.1. Classification (NCBI taxonomy): domain Bacteria; kingdom Bacillati; phylum Actinomycetota; class Actinomycetes; order Propionibacteriales; family Nocardioidaceae; genus Nocardioides; species Nocardioides sp. cx-173. Next base: position 2,352,179 of record NZ_CP088262.1, read on the forward strand.
CGCCGCCGAAGCTGATCGCCACGTGCTTGTACGCCGCGTCGCGACCCACCAGCGCCTCGTGGTGGGTCAGGTGCACCGCGTCGTCGTCCCAGTCCTGCAGCGAGACGACCGTGACGTCAGAGCCGTCGCCGGCGACGACCTCCACCACCTGCGCGAGCGAGGCGTGGCCGGTGTGGTCGAGCACGACGAGGCCGCGGGAGTGGGCGCCGAAGCGCAGCACGACGTGCTCGGCCTCGGTGACCGACGCGTCGGTCCCGCGCAGGCGGACGACCACCGGGGCGGTGAGCTCGCTCTCGGCGGGGACGTCGACCAGCAGCGTCGAGGGCACCTCCGCCAGCACCCGCGCGGCGAACCGCGTGTTGGGCACCAGGCCGCTGACGCCGCGCAACGCGCGGGCCTCCTCGCCCTCGACGACCCGGACCGCGACCCCCTCGGGGGCCTCCCACTCGGTCGCGATCACCGGGGCGAGGAACTCCGCCTCGGCGTGCAGGCCGCGCAGGCGCTTCAGCGGGGTGAACCGCCAGATCTCCTCACGGCCCGTCGGCACGGGGTGGTCGGCCAAATCGAAAGACCCGGGCGGGTTCAGGTGGCTCTCGATCTTGGGCGTCTCGAGCATCGACTCCACGCTCTCGCGTGCAGCATCGGTCACAGTCACTACGTCGTCTTTCCTTGGTTCGGGTGATGGCTTCGAGGCTTCGCTCGCACCTCGACCACCGTGGCGGGGTGGTTTCGAGGCTCGCTTCGCTCGCACCTCAACCACCGTGGGGCCGGGGGCCGTGGCTGCTAGCCGACGGCCCCTTCCATCTGCAGCTCGATCAGTCGGTTGAGCTCGAGGGCGTACTCCATCGGCAGCTCCTTGGCGATCGGCTCGATGAAGCCGCGCACGATCATCGCCATGGCCTCGTCCTGCTCCATGCCGCGCGACATCAGGTAGAAGAGCTGGTCGTCGGAGACCTTCGAGACGCTCGCCTCGTGGCCCATCGACACGTCGTCCTCGCGGATGTCGACGTACGGGTAGGTGTCGGAGCGGCTGATCTGGTCGACCAGCAGGGCGTCGCACAGCACGTTGGACTTGGAGCCGTGGGCGCCTTCGTTGACCTGGATCAGGCCGCGGTAGGACGTCCGGCCGCCGCCGCGCGCCACCGACTTGCTCAGGATCGAGCTGGAGGTGTGCGGCGCCGCGTGCACCATCTTGGCGCCGGCGTCCTGGTGCTGGCCCTCGCCGGCGAAGGCGATCGACAGCGTCTCGCCCTTGGCGTGCTCGCCCATGAGGTAGACCGCGGGGTACTTCATCGTGACCTTGGAGCCGATGTTGCCGTCGACCCACTCCATGGTCGCGCCGGCCTCGCAGACGGCGCGCTTGGTCACGAGGTTGTAGACGTTGTTGGACCAGTTCTGGATGGTCGTGTAGCGGCAGCGGCCGCCCTTCTTCACGATGATCTCCACGACCGCGGAGTGCAGCGAGTCCGAGGAGTAGATCGGCGCGGTGCAGCCCTCGACGTAGTGCACGTAGGCGTCCTCGTCGACGATGATCAGCGTGCGCTCGAACTGGCCCATGTTCTCGGTGTTGATCCGGAAGTAGGCCTGGAGCGGGATGTCCACGTGGACGCCCTTGGGCACGTAGATGAACGAGCCGCCGGACCACACCGAGGTGTTGAGCGCGGCGAACTTGTTGTCACCGACGGGGATGACGGTGCCGAAGTACTCCTGGAACAGCTCCGGCTGCTCGCGCAGCGCGGTGTCGGTGTCCAGGAACAGCACGCCCTGAGCCTCGAGGTCCTCGCGGATCGAGTGGTAGACGACCTCGGACTCGTACTGCGCGGCCACCCCGGACACGAGGCGCTGCTTCTCCGCCTCGGGGATGCCCAGCTTGTCGTAGGTGTTCTTGATCTCCTCGGGGAGGTCGTCCCACGTCGCCGCCTGCTTCTCGCTGGAGCGGACGAAGTACTTGATGTTGTCGAAGTCGATCGCGCCGAGGTCCGAGCCCCAGGTCGGCATCGGCTTGCGGTGGAAGAGCTTGAGGCCCTTGAGGCGCAGGTCGAGCATCCACTGCGGCTCGTTCTTGAGCGCGGAGATGTTGCGCACGACGTCCTCGCTGAGGCCGCGCTGCGCCGTCGCGCCGGCGACGTCGGTGTCGGCCCAGCCGAAGTCGTAGCGGCCGATTCCCTTGAGCTCGGGGTTGAGCTCTTCGATGGAGGTCATCTGGTGACCCTCTCCTTCTCGTTGGCCTGCTCGTTGCTCGAGCGTGGGCTGGTGGGCGCGGTGGCGGGGATGCAGGTGGTGCAGACCCCGTCGCCGTGGGCGATGGTGGCGAGCCGCTGCACGTGGTGGTCGAGGACCCGGCTGATCGCCGCGGTCTCGGCCTCGCACAGCTGGGGGAACTCGTGGGCGACATGGGAGACCGGGCAGTGCTGCTGGCACAGCTGCTCCCCCACGACCGGGAGCTGGCGCACCGAGGCGGCGTACCCCTCGTCGGTGAAGATCCGGGCGAGCACCTCGGCCGGGCTGAGGTGCGGCTCAGCGGCGGACAGCGCCCCGAAGCGCTCCTCGACGAACGCCACCCGGCGCTCGGCGAAGGCGCGGACGGCGTCCTCGCCCCCGGTCTCGGCGAGGAAGCGCAGGGCCTGCGCCGCCAGGTCGTCGTACTTCTGGTCGAAGCCGTCGCGGCCGGTCTCGGTGAGCGCGAAGAGCTTGGCGGGGCGACCCCGACCGCGGACGGCCTGCGAGCGCGGCTCGCGTGCCTCCACCGCGCCGTCCTCGACCAGCTGGTCGAGGTGGCGGCGTACGGCGGCCGGCGTCAGGTCGAGCCGCTCCGCGAGCGCCGCGGCGGTGGACGGACCGTCGACGAGGATCGACCGCACGACGCGCTGGCGCGTCGTCTGGTCGGGCCCGGGCACGGGCGTGGCCACCTCGTCGAATTCCACAACAACATTGTGACGTTAATACCCAACCCGGTTCAAGCAAGGTGAGCCTTACCCAGGGTCGGGGGGTGACCCGGGTCTCGTCGCGCGCAGCCAGGCCAACCCGGCGAACGGCAGCACGAGCGGCAGGAAGGCGTAGCCCTGGCCGAAGTGCGACCACACCGTCCGGTCCGGGAACCAGTCGGTCACCGCGTAGCTGAGCACGCCCACCACCAGCACCCCGGCCAGCTCGACCGAGCACGCCACCGCGGCGACCCACCAGCCCCGTCGGCCGCCGAGCAGCAGGCAGGTCGTGGCCACGAGGTAGACGACGGCCGCGAACAGCGAGAGCGAGTACGCCACCGGCGCTCGGTCGGCGTGCGCCCCCAGCTGCACCAGCGAGCGGCCGGTCGCGGCGACCGCGAACACGCCGTAGACGAAGACGAGCACCCGACCGGGGCCCGAGGCGAGGTCACGCACCGGCACCACTCCAGATCGACCACAGGCGAACCTCGAGGGCGACCACGGTGAGCGCCGCCACCGCCAGGACGGCGGTGCCGGCCCGCGAGCGCTCGGCCAGCGACCAGAACGCTCCCACCGGCAGCGCCAGCGCCACGCCCACGAGATAGCTGACGAACAGCACACCCGAGACGTCGCGGTCGGTGCCCGACAGCTGCACCACGCCCACCACGAGCTGCACCAGCAGGACGACCTCGACGAGCGCCAGCAGCGCGAACTCCCGGTCGTTGGCGGGCTCGTCGCGCACCAGCAGCACCGCGACCGCGATCAAGGTCACGGCGCTCAGCACGAGCACCGCACCCATGACCCAGACGTTCACGGCCGCAACCCTAGACTGCCCAGGTGCCTGACATTCCCGCCGTCTCCGTCGACGGCCTGGTGATGAGGTACGCCGACAAGCTCGCGGTCGACGGCCTCAGCCTCACCGTGGAGCAGCACACGATCACGGCCGTGCTGGGTCCCAACGGCGCGGGCAAGACCACCACGCTCGAGACCTGCGAGGGCTACCGCAGCCCCCAGCAGGGGACCGTCCGGGTGCTCGGGCTGGACCCGGTGCGCCAGCGCAAGGAGCTGCACCCGCGCATCGGCGTGATGCTGCAGGGCGGCGGCGCGTGGAGCGGCGTACGCGCGATGGAGATGCTGCGCCACATGGCCCGGCTGCACGCCCACCCGCTCGACGTCGAGCCGCTCGCGGAGCGCCTGGGGCTGGGCGAGTGCGGCCGCACGCCGTACCGGCGCCTCTCCGGCGGCCAGCAGCAGCGCCTCGCGCTGGCCCTGGCGCTGGTGGGACGCCCGGAGGTGGTGTTCGTCGACGAGCCCACCGCGGGGATGGACCCGCAGGTCCGGCGTACGACCTGGGAGCTGCTGCAGGAGCTGCGCGAGGACGGCGTCACCGTCGTGCTCACGACGCACTACATGGACGAGGCCGAGCAGCTCGCCGACATGATCCACATCATCGACCGCGGCCGCCTGGTCGCGTCCGGGACGCCGCTGGAGCTGGTCCGCGGCGGCACGGTCACCACGATCCGCCTGGTCGTCACCAAGCCCTTCCCTCCCGGGGCCCCCGACTCGCTGCGCGAGGCGCTCGGGCCCGAGACCGTGGTCGCCCAGCTCGACGGCGTCAGCCTGCTCGTGACCGGCCCCGCCGACGCCTCGACGCTGGCCAAGGTCTCGCGGTGGTGCGACGTCAACGGCGTCCTGCCGGAGTCGCTCACGCTCGGCCAGCGCAACCTCGAGGACGTGTTCCTCGACCTGACCGGAGGCGAGCTGACCCCGTGACCGGCACCTTCACCCCGATGCCCGGGGCCGCACCGCTCCCCCGCCAGATCCTCGCCCAGGCCGGCATGGAGGCGCGGCTGATGCTGCGCAACGGCGAGCAGCTGCTGCTCGCCGTCGTGATCCCCGCGATCGTCCTCGTCGGCGGCGTGATGGGCTCCGACCGCATCGGACTGGACTTCTCGCGCCCGGCGGTCGACGTCATCACGCCCGGGGTGCTGGCGCTCGCGATCATGTCCACGGCGTTCACGTCGCTGGCCATCGCGACCGGCTTCGAGCGGCGCTACGGCGTCATCAAGCGGCTCGGCACCTCGCCGCTCTCCCGCACCGGCCTGCTCGCCGGCAAGGTGGGCGCGCTGCTGCTCGTCGAGGTGCTCCAGATCGCGGTCATCTCCGGCGTCGGCCTCGCCCTCGGGTGGGAGCCCTCCGTCGACGCGCTCGGCGCCGTCCTCGCCGTGGTCCTCGGCACCGCGGCGTTCGCCGGCCTCGGCCTCGCTCTCGCCGGCTCCCTGCGCGCCGAGGCGACGCTGGCCGCCGCCAACCTGGTCTATCTGCTGCTGCTCGCCGGCGGGGCCGTCGTGCTCCCGACCTCGGCGTACGGCGACTTCGGCGAGGTCGTCCGTTGGCTGCCCTCGGGCGCCCTCGGCAACGCCATGCGCGACGCCCTCACCGACGCCGCCGTCGCCTGGCGCGAGCTGGGCGTCCTGCTCGCCTGGGCCGTCGGCGGCGCCGCACTCACCGCAAGGACGTTCACATGGGAGTAGCCCGCTTCGTCCGGCCCCTCGGCTGGGCCACCCTCGTCGCCAACGTGATGCTCGTCGTCACGGGCGGTGCCGTACGGCTGACGGGCTCCGGGCTCGGGTGCCCCACCTGGCCCCGCTGCACCGAGGAGTCGTTCCGACCGCACGGCGAGCTCACGCTCCACGCCGCGATCGAGTTCGGCAACCGGATGCTGACCTTCGTGCTGGTCGCCATCGCCGTGGCGACGTTCGTCTCGGCCTGGCAGACCGGGCGCCGCGACCTGCGGCGGCTGTCGGTGATCCTGGCGCTCGGCATCCCCGCCCAGGCCGTGATCGGCGGCATCACCGTCCTCACCGACCTGAACCCCTGGGTGGTCTCGTTCCACCTGCTCTGCTCGATGGCCATCATCGGGCTCGCCGTCGTGTTCCTGCGCCGCATCGACCACCCGGACCCCACGCGCGCTCGCGGCGGGCTGGTCGGCCTGGCGTGGGTGACCTTCGCCGCCGCGTGGGCGGTCCTCTACCTCGGCACCGTCGTCACGGGCTCCGGCCCCCACGCCGGCGACATCGACTCCCCCCGCAACGACCTCGACCCGCTCCAGGTCAGCCAGCTCCACGCCGACTCGGTGTTCCTGTTCCTCGGTCTCACCATCGGGCTGCTCTTCGCGCTGATCGCGACCGGGGCGCCCCGCGAGGCGCGGCGGGCCGTCCTCGTCCTGCTCGCCGTCTCGCTGGGCCAGGGCGCCATCGGCTTCGTGCAGTACTTCACCGACCTGCCCGAGATCCTCGTGGGCTTCCACATGCTCGGCGCAGCGCTGGTGTCGGCGTGCGTCACCTGGGCGCTGCTCACGGTCATCCACACGCCGGCGATCAGCCCCAGCGCAGGTGGTAGGCCACCAGCGGCTGCATCGCCACCAGCAGGTCGCGACCGCGTGGGGTGAGCCGGTAGCGCACCGAGACCGGCGTCGTCGCGATCACCTCGCGGGCGACGAGGTCGTGGGCCTCCAGCTCGCGCAGCCGGGCGGAGAGCAGGCGGGCGGAGAGGCCGTCGACGGCCGCCTCGATCTCTCCGAACCGCGTCGCGCCCCGGCCGAGCGCGAGCATGATCGCGCCGGTCCAGCGGCGTCCCACGAACTCCAGCCCCGCGGTGGCCTCCCGGCAGGTGGCGTCGTCGATCAGGTGGTCCTGGCGTCGGTTCGTCGGGCTCGTGGAAGTCACTTACTCACAGTAACCCTCTTACCCGCGGTTGGCATCATGCTCCCATCCGGCGGATGCTGGTGGCATGCCCGACTACGGTCACCCTCTCCGCTTCGGATCCTTCGTCACCCCCTCGGCCGCCTCGCCTCAGCGACCGGTCGAGCTCGCGGTCCTCAGCGAGGAGCTCGGCTACGACCTCGCGACGTTCCAGGACCACCCCTATCAGCCGTCCTTCCTCGACACCTGGACGCTGATGTCCTACGCCGCCGCGCGCACCGAGCGCATCCACCTCGCCGGCAACGTGCTCAACCTGCCCCTGCGCCCACCGGCGGTGCTGGCGAAGTCGGTGGCCAGCCTCGACCTTCTCTCCGGCGGCCGGGTCGCGCTGGGGCTGGGCGCCGGCGGGTTCTGGGACGCGATCGAGGCCTACGGCGGCACCAGGCTCACCCCCGGTGAGGCCGTGGACGCGGTGGCCGAGGCGATCACGGTCATCCGCGGCATCTGGGACACCTCCGACCGCTCGGTGCTCGCCGTCGACGGCGCTCATCACCGGGTGCGCGGCGCCAAGCGCGGGCCGGCGCCGGCGCACGCGGTGCCGATCTGGCTGGGTGCCCTGAAGCCACGGATGCTGCGCCTGATCGGCCGCGCGGCCGACGGCTGGCTGCCGTCGATGTCGTACCTGCAGCCCGGCGACCTCGAGCGCGGCATGCGGGTGATCGACGAGGCCGCCCGGGAGGCCGGCCGGGACCCCGCCGAGGTGGTGCGGCTGCTCAACATCGCTCCGGACACCGCCGCCGACGAGCTGGTGCGTCTCGCCGTCGAGGACGGGGTGAGCACCTTCATCGTGATGGGCGACGACGAGGGCGGGCTGCGCCGCTTCGCGGACGTCTTCGGCGAGGTGCGCGACCGGGTCGCCGAGGCCCGCGCGGGCGCCGGAGTGCGCGAGCGGGCGCGGGTCCGGGGCGCCACGGCCCTGGCCAGAAGACTGCCGGGGATCGGCTACGACGACCTGCCGACGGAGCTGGCCGAGCGCGCGGTCGAGCCCGGCGACCCGGCGTACGCCCGCTACACCTCGAGCTACCTGCGCGGCGGCGCCCCCGGCCTGGTGCTCCGCCCGCGCACCGTCGCCGAGGTGCAGGCCGCGGTCGCCGTCGCCCGTGAGCACCGCGAGCTGCCGCTCGGCGTCCTCAGCGCCGGGCACGGCATCTCCGGACGCTCGCTCAACCGCGGTGGGCTGGTCATCGACGTCGGCGCGCTCGACACCGTCGAGGTGCTCGACGCCGAGACCGGCCGGGTCCGGCTCGGGCCGGGTGCCCGGTGGGTCGACGTCGCCCGCACGCTCGCGCCGTACGGGCTCGCGGTCAGCAGCGGCGACTACGGCGGCGTGGGCGTCGGCGGGCTCGCCACCGCCGGCGGCATCGGCTGGTTCGCGCGCAGCCATGGCTTGACCATCGACCACCTGAGCGCGGTCGAGCTGGTCCTGGCCGACGGCCGGGTGGTGCGCACCAGCGCCGAGGTGCAGCCCGACCTGTTCTGGGGCGTGCGCGGTGCCGGGGCCAACTTCGGCGTCGCCACCTCCTTCGAGCTCACCGCCGCCCGGGTCGGCACGATCGCCTTCGCCCAGCTCGCCTTCGATGCCACCGACACCGCGGCCTTCCTAGAGCGGTGGGGACGCGAGATCGAGTCCGCGGACCGCAGCGTCACCGGGCAGGTCATCCTCGGTGCGCGGCGGGGCGGGCAGCGGGTCGCGCAGGCGATGCTGGTGGTCGACGCAGGCGACCCCGACACCGTCGTCGAGCGTCTGCAGCCGATCGCCGAGATCGCCCCGCTGCTGCAGCAGCACGTCGCCCTCACCACCTACGACCAGGTCATGGGCGCGTTCAGCAGCGACGCGCCGCAGCAGGGCCGCGGCGAGCCGCACACCCACTCCGGCCTGGCCGATCATCTCTCCCCCGAGCTCGTGGCCGAGATCGCGGACCTGCTCGACGCCGGCACGTCGTACTTCTTCTCGATCCGTGCCGTCGGCGGCGCGGTCACCGACGTGCCGAGCGAGGCCACGGCGTACGCCGGCCGCAGCGCGGCGTTCTCGCTCTCCGGCTTCGGCACCGGCCCGGCGTTCGACACGGCCTGGGAGCGGCTCGTCCCCCACCTGTCCGGCAGCTACCTCAGCTTCGAGACCGGCACCGGACCCCTCTGGCTGGAGCGGGCCTTCCCACCTGCCCACCTCGCCCGGCTGCGCGACCTCAAGCGTCGCTACGACCCCACCGGCCTGTTCCGCGACAACTTCTTCATCGACCCTGGGGCCGACGCGGTCGAGGGGCCTGCGGCGTGAGGTCCTCTACGCCGGCGGACGAGACCCGAGGGCGGCCTCCACCACGTCGGGGTTCTCGCAGGCGCGGGCGAAGGCCGCGATCCGAGCCCGGATCTCGCGGCCCAGCAGCCACCGGCCGATGCGGTCGGCCAGCGGGCTGAGCCACGAGGGTCGACCCGACCAGGTGTACTTCCACACCGCGCGGGTGCCGGCGACCCCGTCGCGCTCCTCGGGGGTGAAGCGCCAGCCGCCGCCGAAGGTCGCGAAGAACCACGGTCCCTTCTCCATCGTCATGCCGACCGAGGTCGGTGGACGGTAGGAGACGTAGCGGCTGATCATCGTCGGCCCGACCCGCGCCTTGGTCAGCGTGCGGACCCCGGTGCCCGGCCGCTCGGCCTCGATCAGGTGCTGGTGCCGGATGAACGGGTCCCAGCCCAGCCTGACCTCGCCGGTCGTCTGGGAGACGGCGAACGCCGTGTCGGGCGGCACCCCGACCCACGCGTCTGCGGTGACTTGGGGCATAGGCGGCAGCATGTCACGCCCGGGCGCGGGCCGACTTCAAGCGGGCCGACCTGGGCGCCCGGCGACTGGAGGACTGAGGACCCGGTCCTCGTCCGCAGTCCCGGTTCCTGGACCGGCCAGGCTCACGGCGTCCGGCTACACCTTCAACCGGTCGACCGTCCTGGTGATGGTCTCGCCGTCCCTCTCGAGGAACACGATCTCGCCGAACTCCAGCGTCGACCAGTCGTCGGTGCGCTCGGTCAGCGGCTCGGAGGCGAAGATGACGGACGTCGCCTCCTCGATGCTGCAATCCTCGAAGTCGTAGGTCGTGTCGTCATGCTGGAAGTTTCGACCCGACAACAGGTACATCGGCTCCAAGAGCATGGAGAGGGCGAAGTCATCGGTGCCCGGGCCGGACTTTCGCAGCTCTCGCCAGTCACCAGCCGGTTCGGTCTCACCCTGGTGGCCGGTTCCGACGTTGACGCCGATGATTCGGTTCGGGGCGACCAGGGCCATCTTCAGCTTGGTCAGTGCTGGCAGATCGAGATCCTTCATCGCCTGCACGAGGAGGCGCATCATCTCCTCGAACGCTCGTTTCACATCCTCGTCGCTGTCGCTCTCGAGCAGGGACAGGAGGAGCACGTAGAGGAACTCCGTGTCCGTGTTGCCCCTCATCTGCTCCAGGTACTCGTCCTTGCAGTGGCGCAGCAGCTCGCGCTGCAGGAGCTTCCAGTTCGGCAGATCACCGTTCTGCGCGATGATCCACGGGGTTCCTCGGTAGGAGAAGGGGTGACAGTTCTCGTCGGCCAGCACGGTCTTGGCGTTGTAGTCCGCCGCCCTTACGTGAGCCAGCATGGTGCTGACCTGAAGACTCGGCACGATGCCGCCGACGTTGTCGTCGTAGAAGGCAGCCATGGGCCGGTGGTAGAGGAACGGCTCGTCGGGCTTGAGCAGGTGCTCGCTCCACGCTGCGAATCCCCACCCGGCCAGCTGAAGCTGGGGGTGACGCTCGGGGTCGAGGGCCTGGTTGACAAGACTGTTCTCAGGCTTGAGCAGGAGGTTCTCCAGCGGTACTTCCGACCCGATATAGGCGAGGACTCGGCACATAGGTTTCCTTCACTGATGGGTCTTCGATCCGCGATCGATCGCGGCGCGCGAGTGCCGCTGCGCCGGCGTCGTGGCGGCAGCTCAACGGTGCTCGTCGTGGACGAACAATCAAGCACGCATCCACGTCCCGAGCAGCATCCCGGCGATGCGGGAAGTGTCACCCACCGCCACTGGCAGGCGCGTCCAGCCCGACGCGACCCCCTAGCCCACGTCAGGGCTGGACTCGGGGGCGGGCTGGCTCCGTCCGAGGCGGGAGTGGCGGTAGCCGTACCCGGCGTAGACGACCAGGCCGATGCCCATCCACGCCAGGAAGCGGACCCAGGTGCCGCCGGTGAGGTTCAGCATCAGGTAGAAGCACAGCAGGACCGAGGCGGTGGCCACGACGTACACGGCCGGCGTCCGGAAGGACCGGTGCAGCTCCGGTCGGCTACGGCGCAGGATCACGACGCCGACGCTGACCAGCATGAACGCGAAGAGGGTCCCGATGCTCACCAGGTTGACCAGGGTGGCGAGGTCGACGAAGCCACCGATCAGCGCCACGGCGACGCCCGTGATGATCGTCATGACGTACGGCGTGCCGAAGCGTGGGTGCACCTTGGCCAGCCCCTTGGGCAGCAGCCCGTCGCGAGCCATGGCGAAGGCGACGCGGGTCTGGCCGAGGATCAGGATCATCACCACCACGATCAGCCCGATGCAGGCGCCGATCGAGATCAGCCGGCCCATGAACTCCAACCCGACCGCGTCGAACGCGGTCGCGAGCGGGGCGGGGTCGCCGGCCTCGATGTCGCGGAAGTTCTGCATGCCGGTGAGGACCAGGCTCACGGCCATGTAGAGCAGGGTCACGATGACGAGGGAGCCGAGGATGCCGCGGGGCACGTCGCGCTGGGGGTTCTTGGTCTCCTCCGCGGTGGTGGCGACGACGTCGAAGCCGATGAAGGCGAAGAACACGATCGAGGCACCGGCGATCACGCCGGCGAGACCGTAGACGGCAGGCTCGACCCCCAGCAGCGAGCTGATCAGCGTGACGTCCAGGAAGCCGCCGCTCGCCTCGGGGGTGGGCTCCGAGGGTGGGATGAACGGCGTGTAGTTGGCGGCCTTGATGTGGCCCACGCCGAAGATGATGACCACGGCGATGACCAGCAGCTTGACCGCGACGATGACCTGGTTGAGCCGGCTGGAGAGCTTGATGCCGCCCACCAGGACCGCCGTCACCAGCAGCGAGATCACGACCGCCGGCAGGTCCACCACGCCGTCCGCGGCCGATCCCAGGGCCTCCGGCACCTCGAGGAACGTGCCGTGGAAGACCTCCTGGAAGTAGCCCGAGAAGCTCGTGCTGAGCGCCGCGGCCCCGATCGTGAACTCCAGCGCCAGGTCCCACCCGATGATCCAGGCGAGCAGCTCGCCGAACGAGGCGTAGCTAAAGGTGTAGGCGCTCCCGGCGACCGGGAGCGTGGAGGCGAACTCCGCGTAGCAGAGCGCCGCCAGCCCGCAGGCGAGGCCCGCGATCGCGAAGGAGATGGTGATCGCCGGTCCGGAGTTGGTCTTGGCCACCGTGCCGGTCACCACGAAGATCCCGGCACCGATGATGACCCCGACGCCGAAGATCAGCAGGTCCAGGACCCCGAGATCCTTCTTCAGCCGGTGCTCCGGCTCGTCGGTCTCGGCGATGGACTGCTCGACCGACTTCGTACGAAAGAGGTCCATCACAGCACCGTAGTGACGCATGCCACTCCACGCCACCGCGCCGCCACGGCCTCGGCCGGCCTCAGATCTTGAGCAGCGGGTCCAACGCGACGGCGACGAAGAGCAGCGACAGGTAGAGGTTGGAGTGGTGGAACAGCCGCATCGGCTGGATCACGCTCAGGTCCTCGGTGCCGCGGGCGCGCCGCATCAGCTTGTGGGCCTCGACCAGGAACACGGCGCCGAGGACCGCCGCCGCGATCGGGTAGAACGGCCCGGTGCCGGCCACCGGCCACAGCAGCAGGGACGTCGCGACCATGACCCAGCTGTAGAGCACGATCTGGCGGCCGACCTCGCGGGCGGGCACCACGACGGGCAGCATGGGCACGTCGACGTTGGAGTAGTCCTCGCGGTAGCGCAGGGCCAGCGCCCAGGTGTGCGGCGGCGTCCAGAAGAAGACCACGGCGAACAGGATCACCGGGACCCACGACAGCTCGCCGGTGACGGCGGTCCAGCCGATGAGCGCCGGGAAGCAGCCGGCCAGTCCGCCCCACACGATGTTCTGCGTCGTGCGGCGCTTGAGGACGATCGTGTAGACCAGCACGTAGAACGCGTTGGCCCCGAGCGACAGGCCCGCGGACAGCAGGTTGACCTCGGCCACCAGGACGACGGTCGAGAGCACCGCGAGCACGGTGGCGAAGACCAGGGCGGCGACCGGGCTGACGATGTGGCGCGGCAGCGCGCGGCGCCGGGTCCGACGCATCTGCTCGTCGATGTCGCGGTCGTAGACGCAGTTGTACGCCGACGCGGAGCCGGCGGAGAGCGCGCCGCCGACGACCGTGGCGAGGACCAGGCGCAGCTCGGGCACGCCCCGCTGGGCGAAGAACATCACCGGGACGGTCGTGAGCAGCAGCAGCTCGATGACCCGGGGCTTGGTGAGCCCGACGTAGGCGGCGACGACGTCCTTGAAGGACGGTCGCTTGCTCGGGTCCACCCGCTCCGGCTGCTGGGCAGCCGCAGGCGTTTGGCCGACGTAGGTCACGGAGATCCTCGGGAATGGGAAAGGCTGCCTCGGGCAACCGGTGCGAGTGCGAGTCTAACGCCTCGCCTGAGTAGGCTCGGACTGGCGCAACCCCCCGGAGAGGAACGACGTGACGACACGCACAGGGCTGGACTGGAACGAGATCGACGACAAGGCGGTCGACACCGCCCGAGTGCTGGCCATGGATGCGGTGCAGAAGGTCGGCAACGGCCACCCCGGCACGGCGATGAGCCTCGCACCAGCGGCGTACCTGCTCTTCCAGAAGGTGATGCGTCACAACCCGGCCGACCCGGCGTGGCCGGGACGCGACCGCTTCGTCCTGTCGTGCGGCCACAGCTCCATCACCCTCTACACCCAGCTCTTCCTGGGTGGCTTCGGCCTCGAGATCGAGGACCTGATGGCGCTGCGCACCTGGGGCAGCAAGACCCCGGGCCACCCCGAGCACGGCCACACCGCGGGCGTGGAGACGACCACCGGCCCGCTCGGCCAGGGCGTCGCCAACGCGGTCGGCATGGCGATGGCCGCCCGCCGCGAGCGTGGGCTCCTCGATCCCAACGCGGCCGAGGGCGAGTCGCCCTTCGACCACCACGTCTACGCGATCTGCTCCGACGGCGACCTGGAGGAGGGGGTCAGCGCCGAGGCCTCCTCGATCGCCGGCACCCAGCAGCTCGGCAACCTCACGGTGATCTACGACGCCAACCGGATCTCCATCGAGGGCGACACCGACGTGGCGTTCACCGAGGACGTCGCCAAGCGCTACGAGGCCTACGGCTGGCACGTCCAGACCGTCGACTGGACCCAGGACGCCACGACGTACGTCGAGGACGTGCCGCAGCTGTACCGCGCGATCGTCAAGGCCGACGAGGTCACCGACCGGCCGAGCCTGATCGTGCTGCGCACCGTGATCGCCTGGCCGGCACCCAAAGCGCAGGGCACCGGCAAGGCCCACGGCTCCGCGCTCGGCGACGACGAGGTCGCCGCCACCAAGGAGATCCTGGGCTTCGACCCGACGCTGAAGTTCGAGGTGCCGCCCGCGGTGCTCGAGCACACGCGCAGCCTCGTGGAGCGCGGCCGCGCCGCCGAGGCCGCCTGGCACGAGGACTTCAAGCGCTGGACGAGGAAGCCGTCCGCGGACGTCGACCTCTACGAGCGGCTGCAGACCCGCACGCTGCCCGCCGGCTGGGCCGACGACCTGCCGACGTTCCCCGCCGACCCGAAGGGGATGGCGACCCGCAAGGCCTCGGGCGCGGCCATCAACGCGATCGCCGGCCGGGTGCCGGAGCTCTGGGGCGGCTCGGCCGACCTCGCCGAGTCCAACAACACCACCATCGAGAACGCGCCCTCCTTCATCCCCCAGGACCGCTCGACCGACCAGTGGAAGGGTGACCCGCTCGCCGGCCGAGTGCTGCACTTCGGCATCCGCGAGCACGGCATGGGCGCGATCATGAACGGCATCGCGCTGCACGGCGGCACCCGCGTCTTCGGCGGCACGTTCCTGACGTTCTCCGACTACATGCGCGGCGCGGTCCGGCTCGCGGCCCTCATGGGCCTGCCCGTGACCTACGTGTGGACCCACGACTCGATCGGTCTCGGCGAGGACGGGCCCACGCACCAGCCGATCGAGCACCTGGCCGCGCTGCGCGCGATCCCGGGCCTGGACGTCGTCCGCCCGGCCGACGCCAACGAGACCACGGCCTGCTGGCAGGCCATCCTGGAGCGCACCGACCGGCCGGCCGGCCTGGCCCTGTCCCGCCAGAACGTCCCGGTCTTCCCGCGCGGCGAGGACGCCGACGGTCAGCACTGGGCCGACACGAGCAACGTCCGCCGTGGCGGCTACGTCCTGCTGGACAGCCCCGCCGAGCTGGAGGGCGGCCAGCCCGACGTGGTCCTGATCGGCACCGGCTCCGAGGTCCAGGTCGCCGTCGCGGCGCGCGAGCTCCTCGCCGCCGACGGCATCCGGGCGCGGGTGGTCTCCATGCCGTGCCTGGAGTGGTTCGAGGAGCAGGACATGGCCTACCGCGAGACCGTCATCCCCCCGACCGTGAAGGCCCGTGTCTCGGTCGAGGCCGGCGTCAAGCAGGGCTGGCGCGAGCTGGTCGGCGACCACGGCCGGATCCTGTCGATCGACACCTACGGGGCCTCGGCGGACTTCCAGCGCATCTACACCGAGTACGGCATCACCGGCGAGGCCATGGCCAACGCGGCCCGCGACAGCATCCGGACCGTCACCGGCTGACGATCCTCCGGCACCACCGACGAGCACAGGAGCAACCATGAGTGACCGACTGAAGGCCCTGGCGGACGCCGGGGTGTCCATCTGGCTCGACGACCTGTCGCGGGAGCGGATCGAGAGCGGGAACCTCGCCGACCTGGTCAAGGAGAAGTCGGTGGTGGGCGTGACCACCAACCCGACGATCTTCGCCGGCGCGATCGCGGACGGCGAGCGTTACGACGACCAGGTCAGGCGCCTGGTCGCGAGCGGCGCATCCGTCGAGAAGGTGATCTTCGAGCTCACCACCGACGACGTCCGCAACGCCTGTGACATTCTCAAGCCGGTCGCCGACGGGAGCTCATCGGACGGCCGGGTCTCGATCGAGGTCGAGCCGGACCTCGCCAACGACACCGACGGCACCATCGCGTCGGCCGAGGCGCTGTGGAAGGCGGTGGACCGCTCCAACGCGCTGATCAAGATCCCGGCCACGAAGGAGGGCCTGCCCGCGATCACGCACGCGATCGCCCACGGCATCAGCGTCAACGTCACGCTGATCTTCAGCCTCGAGCGCTACCGCGAGGTCATGGACGCTTACCTCACCGGCCTCGAGCAGGCCCGAGAGGCCGGGATCGACCTGTCCACCATCCAGTCCGTCGCCTCCTTCTTCGTCTCGCGCGTCGACACCGAGGTCGACAGCCGCCTCGACGAGCTCGGCATCGACGAGGCCAAGGCGCTCAAGGGCAAGGCGGCAATCGCCAACGCCCGCGTGGCCTACGGGGCGTTCCAGGAGGTCCACGCAGGCAAGCGCTGGCAGTCGCTGGCCGACTCCGGCGCCGTCGTGCAGCGCCCCCTCTGGGCGTCCACCGGCGTCAAGAACCCCGACTACCCCGACACCCTCTACGTGAGCGAGCTGGTCGTCGCCGGCACCGTCAACACGATGCCGGAGAAGACGTTGGAGGCGTTCGCCGACCACGGGAAGGTCACCGGCGACCAGGTCACCGGCCGGGCTGAGGAGGGGCAGGCGGTCCTCGACCGGCTCGCCGACGTCGGCGTCGACTTCGAGGACGTGCTGCTGAGCATCGAGCACGAGGGCGTGGAGAAGTTCAAGAAGTCCTGGACCGAGCTGGTGGAGACGGTCCGCGGCCAGATGGAGAAGGCCCAGGCATGAGCGAGACGGCTTGGAACGCTGTCGAGGGGGACGGTTTCGAGCTGTTCTTCGGCTACCCCGACGAGGCGGCGTACGCCGCGACGGTGGAGGCGCTGGTCGCCGACGGCGTCGCGAGCGGCATCGCCGGCCGGGACGCCACCTTGTGGGGTCCCGAGGCCGAATCCGAGTCCGGCAAGCGGCTCGGCTGGGTCGACCTGTCCGAGCGCTCCCGCGCGCTCGTCTCCGACGTCGCCGCCCTGCGGGCCGAGCTCGCGGGCAGCGGTCTGTCGCGGGTCGTGCTCTGCGGCATGGGCGGCTCCTCGCTGGCACCCGAGGTGATCTGCGAGTCCTACGGCGTCGCGCTCGACGTACTCGACTCCTCCGACCCGGACTTCGTGCGCACCGCGCTCGAGAGCCGCCTCGACGAGACCGTCGTGGTGGTGTCCTCGAAGTCCGGCGGAACCGTCGAGACCGACAGCCAGCGGCGCGCCTTCGAGAAGGCGTTCCGCGATGTAGGGATCGACCCGGCGCAGCGCATCGTCGTGGTCACCGACCCCGGCTCGCCGCTGGAGGAGTCGGCGCGCGAGGCCGGCTACCGGGTGTTCCTGGCCGACCCCGAGGTGGGTGGACGCTACTCGGCGCTGACCGCGTTCGGGCTGGTCCCCAGCGGCCTGGCCGGCGCCGACATCGCCACGCTCCTCGACGAGGCGGAGGCGATCCGCCCGGCCCTCGAGGCGGACTCCCCCGACAACCCCGGACTCCGGCTCGGCGCGCTGCTCGGCGCGGCCAACCTGGCCGGAGCCGACAAGCTCGTGCTGGCCAACGCCGGCGCCCCGTTCGCCGGCTTCGGCGACTGGGCCGAGCAGCTCGTCGCCGAGTCCACCGGCAAGGACGGCAGGGGCATCCTCCCGGTCGTCGTCGACTCGATCGACTCCCCCGGCTTCGCCCCCAGCACGCCTGACGAGGTGCTCGTGACGATCGGGCCGGAGCGGGTCTTCGAGCGGGTCCGGCCCGCCTCCGGCTGGGGCGCCGCCGTCGACGCCGCGCTGGGCGCCCAGATGCTGCTGTGGGAGTACGCCACCGCGGTCGCCGGCCGGGTCATCGGCATCAACCCCTTCGACCAGCCCGACGTCGAGAGCGCCAAGGCCGCCGCCCGCGAGATGCTCGACGGCGGCGGCAACCAGCCCACCCCCGTGTTCGTCGACGGGGCGGTCACCGTCTACGCCTCGCCCGGCTGGCTGCCCGAGGGCACCGACACCGTCGCCGGCGCCGTGGACGCGCTGCTCGCGGAGCTCGATCCCCGCACCGGCTACGTCGCCGTGCAGGCCTACCTGGACCGCCACCGCGACGCCGCGCTGTCCGCCGTACGCGACCGCCTGGCGGCGCGCACGGGCCGGCCGGTCACCTTCGGGTGGGGGCCGCGCTTCCTGCACTCGACCGGGCAGTACCACAAGGGCGGCCCCAACACCGGCGTCTACCTCCAGGTCACGGGCCAGCCCGTGGCCGACCTGGCCGTGCCCGACCGGCCCTTCACCTTCCATGAGTTCCTCACCGCGCAGGCCGTGGGCGACGGGCAGGTGCTCGCCGACAAGGGCCGGCCGGTCCTGCGGCTGCACGTGAGCGGACCGGACGACCTGGACGCCGTACGAGGGGTGCTCGCATGACCTACGTCAACCCGCTGCGCGACCCGCGGGACCGGCGCCTGCCCCGCATCGCCGGTCCCTGCGGGATGGTGCTGTTCGGCGTCACCGGCGACCTCTCGCGCAAGAAGATCATGCCGGCGATCTACGACCTCGCCAACCGCGGCCTGCTGCCACCGGGCTTCAGCCTGGTGGGCTTCGCCCGTCGCGACTGGGCCGACCAGGACTTCGCGCAGATCGTGCACGACTCGGTGAAGGCCTACGCCCGCACGGAGTTCCGCGAGGAGGTCTGGAAGCAGCTCTCCGAGGGGTTCCGCTTCGTCCAGGGCGACTTCGACGACGACGAGGCGTTCGAGCTCCTGCGGCAGACCATCGAGGAGCTCGACCGCAGCCGGGGCACGGAGGGCAACCACGCGTTCTACCTGGCGATCCCGCCGGCCTTCTTCGGCACCGTCGCCTCCCAGCTCAAGGAGCACGGCCTGGCCGACCCGCACGGCGACTCGTGGCGCCGGGTGGTGGTCGAGAAGCCGTTCGGCCACGACCTGCAGTCGGCCCGCGAGCTCAACGCGTCGCTGGACGAGGTCTTCCCCCCGGGCTCGATCTTCCGGATCGACCACTACCTCGGCAAGGAGACGGTCCAGAACATCCTGGCGACGCGCTTCGCCAACATGATGTTCGAGCCCCTGTGGAACGGCAACTACGTCGACCACGTCCAGATCACCATGGCCGAGGACGTCGGCATCGGCGGCCGGGCCGGCTACTACGACGGCATCGGCGCCGCCCGCGACGTCATCCAGAACCACCTGCTGCAGCTGATGTCGCTCGTGGCGATGGAGGAGCCGACGTCGTTCGACGCCGACAGCCTGCGGATGGAGAAGGAGAAGGTCCTCGCCAGCGTCCGGCTCCCCCGGCGGCTGGACCTGACCACGGCCCGCGGGCAGTACGCCGCCGGCTGGGCCGGGGGCGAGAAGGTCGCGGGTTTCCTCGAGGAGGAGGGCATCCCCAAGTCCTCCACCACGGAGACGTTCGCGGCGATCACGCTGCACGTCGAGACCCGCCGCTGGGCCGGCGTCCCCTTCTACCTGCGCACCGGCAAGCGCCTGGGGCGCCGGGTCACCGAGGTGGCGGTGGTGTTCAAGCGGGCGCCGCACCAGCCGTTCAGCGCCAGCTCCGTCGAGGAGCTCACCCAGAACGCCCTGGTGATCCGGATCCAGCCCGACGAGGGCATGACCCTGCGCTTCGGCTCCAAGGTGCCGGGCACCGCCATGGAGATCCGCGACGTCAACATGGACTTCGCCTACGGCGGCTCGTTCACCGAGGACAGCCCCGAGGCCTACGAGCGGCTGATCCTCGACGTGCTGCTGGGAGACCCGCCGCTGTTCCCCCGTCACGAGGAGGTCGAGCTCTCGTGGAAGATCCTCGACCCGATCCTGGAGGCCTGGGAGCGCAAGGGCAAGCCCGAGCAGTACGGCTCCGGCACTTGGGGCCCGGCGTCGGCCGACAAGATGCTGGCCCGCGACGGACGCGTCTGGAGGCGACCCTGATGTCACCCCACGGCACCGTGAATCTCCCCCGCTGCGCTCCTGCGACCCACGCTCTCGAGGGGGCCCCGACATGATCGAGCTCACCAACACCACGTCCTCCAAGATCGCCGCGGAGTTCGTCCGCGGGCGCAAGCGGGCCGGCAGCCCCGCAATGGGCATGGTGATGACGTTGGTCATCGTCGCCCCCGAGGACGACGCCGAGGACGCCATGAGAGCGGCCCGCGAGGCCTCCCACGAGCATCCGGCCCGCGCCCTCGGCGTGATCCTGGGCGAGGCGCGGGGCGCCGGCGAGATCAACGCCCAGGTCGGCACCGGAGCCGGCTGGACCGGTGAGACCGCGGTAATCCGGCTCAAGGGCGAGGTCGTCAAGCACGCCTCCTCGGTCGTGCTGCCGCTGCTGCTGCCCGACTCCCCCGTGGCCGTCTGGTGGCCCACCGACGCCCCCGCGGACCCCGCGGCGGACCCGCTGGGCGCGCTCGCCCAGCGGCGGATCACCGACGCCGCGGCCGCCCCGCGGGGCAAGGGCAAGGCGTTGCAGGTGCAGTGCTCGTCGTACGTCAAGGGCAACACCGACCTGGCCTGGACCCGCACCACGCCCTGGCGCGCCCTGCTCGCCGCGGCGCTCGACCAGCACCACGTCAAGGTGACCGGCGCCTCGGTCACCGCCGAGCGGATCAGCCCGAGCGCCGACCTGCTGGCGGCCTGGCTCGCCACCCGGCTGCGGGTGCAGGTCGAGCGCGCCAACTCCGGCGGCCCCGGAATCACCGAGGTGGTCCTGGACACGCCCGAGGGCCCGATCCGGATCAGCCGGCCCGACGGCAAGCTGGCGACCTACGAGTCGCCGGGCAAGCCCGACCGGCCGATCGCGCTGAAGCGCCGCAGCCTCCCGGAGCTGCTCGCCGAGGAGCTGCGCCGCCTCGACGAGGACGACGTCTACGCCGAGGTGACCAAGCGACTGCGGAAGGCCGCCTCGTGACGGCGGCGAGCGCCCCGCTGATCGAGGTGCACCCGGACGCCGGCGCACTGGCCACCGCGGTCGCCGGGGAGCTGCTGTCCCGGCTCGCGGACGCCCAGGAGGCCGGGAGGGAGCCGCAGATCGCCCTCACCGGCGGCAGCATCGCCGAGGCGCTGCACCGCGAGCTGGCCCGGCTGTCCCCCGGCTCGGGCGTCGACTGGACCCGCGTCGTCGTGTGGTGGGGGGACGAGAGGTTCGTGCCCGCCGACGACCCGGACCGCAACGCCGGTCAGGCGCGGCGCGCCTTCCTGGACGAGGTCGGCGCCACCCAGGTGCACGAGATGCCCGCCAGCGACTCCGGTGCCGACGTCGCGGCCGCGGCGCAGGCCTTCGAGGACGCGGTCCAGGCCCACGGCGCCGGCGAGTTCGAAGTGGTCATGCTCGGCATCGGACCGGACGGCCACGTCGCCTCGCTCTTCCCGGGTCGCCCCGAGCTCGCGGTCGAGGACCGGATCGCGGTCGCTGTGACCGACTCCCCCAAGCCGCCCCCGGAGCGGATCACCTTCACCTTCCCCGCCCTCAACCGCAGCCGGTCGGTCTGGCTGGTCGCCAGCGGCGAGGGCAAGGCCGAGGCCGTGGCCCGCGCGCTCGCCGACGCGGGCTCCGTCGAGGAGACCCCCGCTCGCGGCGTACGCGGCCAGGTCGACACCGTCTGGTTCCTCGACCGCGAGGCCGCCTCCCGCCTCTGAGCCCATCGACCCGTCACCAACTTCCCCGAAATGCCGCTGACCCGTCAGAAAGTTTCTGACGGGTCAGCGGGGAGGGCGGGGATCAGAAGATGATGTCGCCGGACTTGCGGCGGGAGCGGAGCAGCTGGATGGCCTCGTCCAGGATGTCGGCCGCCTCGGTGTCGGAGCGGCGCTCCTTCACGTAGGCCAGGTGCGTCTTGTAGGGCTCGATCTTGCTGGCCGGCGGGGCGTTCTCCGAGTCCCGCCCGGCGGGCAGTCCGCACTTGGGGCAGTCCCAGGAGTCGGGGGCCACCGCCTCCACGGCGAACATCACGACCGACGTGTGCTCGCGGGAGCAGAAGTACGTCACCGCCTGACGCGGCGCCGACTCCCCGCGCTCCGCCTCGCCCATCGGCCCGGCGCCGACCCGGCTACCGCGAATGGCGCTACCTCCACCAGCCATGTGTCCTACCTTCTTTCAGTTCTGGTAAGCGAGCAACAGGCCTAGCGCGATCACGCAGGCGAACCAGATGACACCGATCCCGATCGTGAACCGATCGAGGTTGCGCTCGGCGACGGATGAGCCGCCGAGGGAGCTGCTGACACCGCCGCCGAACATGTCGGAGAGCCCACCGCCACGTCCCTTGTGCAGCAGCACAAGGATGATCAGCAATGTGCTCGTGATGACGAGCAGAACAGTGAAGAGCGTTGTCACAGCGAGGAATCCTACGGCAGAGGGCGGAGAGTCAGAGGACCGGCATGTCGTAGAACCGGCAGATGCCGCCGAACTCGTCGACCTGGAGACTCGCGCCCCCGACCAAGGCGCCGTCGACGTCGTCCTTGGCCATGATCCCGGCGACGTTGTTGGCCTTCACCGAGCCGCCGTACAGGACGCGCACGCCGTCGGCCGCCGCGTCCCCGTGGACCTCGCGGATCCGCGCCCGGATGGCGGCGCAGACCTCCTGCGCGTCCTCGGGCGTGGCGACCTCGCCGGTGCCGATCGCCCACACGGGCTCGTAGGCGACCACCAGGCCGGCGACCTGCTCGGCGGTGAAGCCGGCCAGCGACCCGTCGACCTGGGCCAGTGTGTAGGCGACGTGCTCGCCGGACTGGCGGATCTCGAGCCCCTCCCCGACGCACACGATGGGGGTCATGTCCGCGCGGTGGGCCTGGTGCGCCTTGGCGTTGACGATCTCGTCGGACTCGGCGTGGTACTCGCGGCGCTCGGAGTGGCCCACGACGACGTAGGAGCAGCCGAGCTTGGCCAGCATCCCCGCGGAGATCTCACCGGTGTAGGCGCCGGAGTCCTTGGTCGAGACGTCCTGGGCGGCGTACTTGACCGAGAGCCGGTCGCCGTCGACGAGGGTCTGGACCGAGCGCAGGTCGGTGAACGGCGGGCAGACCACCACCTCGACCTTGCCGTAGTCGTGGCGCTTGTCCGACAGCGTCCACGCGAGCTTCTGGACGAGCACCACCGCTTCCTGGTGGTTGAGGTTCATCTTCCAGTTGCCCGCCATGAGCGGCGTGCGGCCGGGAGCCTTCGAGTCAGCCATGGGTCAGTCCTCCAGGACGGTGATGCCGGGCAGTTCCTTGCCCTCGAGGTACTCCAGGCTGGCCCCACCACCGGTGGAGATGTGCCCGAAGGCGGCTTCGTCGAAGCCCAGGGTGCGGACGGCGGCGGCGGAGTCGCCACCACCGACCACGGAGAGTCCGTCGATCTCGGTCAGCGCCTGGGCCACCGCGCGGGTGCCGTCGGCGAAGGCCGCGACCTCGAAGACCCCCATCGGCCCGTTCCAGAAGACGGTGCGAGCCGACTGCAGGGCGGCGGCGAACGCCGCGCCCGACTCGGGACCGATGTCGAGTCCGAGCGCGTCGGCCGGGATCGCGGTGGCGGGCACGACCTGCGGGTGCGGCTCGACGTCGCCCGAGGGGAACGCGGTGTCCACGACGATGTCGGTGGGCAGCACGATCTCCACGCCGGACTCCTCGGCCCGGGCAAGGTAGGACCGGCACACGTCCAGCTGGTCCTCCTCGAGCAGACTCTTGCCGACCTCGTGGCCCTGGGCCTTGAGGAAGGTGAAGACCATGCCGCCGCCGATGAGCAGCTTGTCGGCCTTGCCGAGCAGGTTGTCGATGACACCGAGCTTGTCGGAGACCTTCGAGCCGCCGAGCACGACGACGTAGGGCCGCTCGGGGTCGACGGTCAGCCGGCGCAGGACCTCGATCTCCTGGGCGACCAGGCCGCCCATGGCGTGCGGCAGCCGCTGGGCGACGTCGTAGACGCTGGCCTGCTTGCGGTGGACGACGCCGAAGCCGTCGGAGACGAACGCGTCGGCCAGGGCCGCGAGCTGGTCGGCGAAGGCGCCGCGCTCGGCCTCGTCCTTGCTGGTCTCGCCGGCGTTGAAGCGGACGTTCTCGAGGAGCGCGACCTCGCCGTCACCGAGCCCGGCGACGGTCTCCTGGGCCGACTCGCCCACCGTGTCGGTGGCGAACGCGACCGGGGCGCCGAGCAGCTCGCCGAGCCGGTCCGCGACCGGGCGCAGCGAGTAGGCGGGGTCCGGGGAGCCCTTGGGCCGTCCCAGGTGGGCGGTGACGACCACCCGCGCGCCGGCCTCGGCCAGCGCGCGGATGGTCGGGACGCTCGCCCGGATCCGGCCGTCGTCGGTGATGACTCGGTGATCATCGGGGCCGTCGAGGGGCACGTTCAGGTCCGAGCGGACCAGCACGCGCCTGCCGCGAACGTCACCCAGCACGTCGATCGGCGAGGAGAGGTCGCTCACGTCAGAGGGTCTCGCCGACGTAGTTGACCAGGTCCACCAGACGGTTGGAGTAGCCCCACTCGTTGTCGTACCAGCCGACGACCTTGACCTGGTTGCCGATGACCTTGGTCAGGGGCGCGTCGAAGATGCACGACGCCGGGTCGGTGGTGATGTCGCTGGAGACGATCGGGTCCTCGCTGTAGCGCAGGATCTTGCCGTCGGCCGCCGCCTTCATCAGCGCGTTGACCTCCTCCACGGTGGTCTCGCGACGGGCCTCGAAGGTGAGGTCAGTCGCCGAGCCGGTGGGCACCGGGACGCGGAGCGCGTAGCCGTCGAGCTTGCCCTTCAGCTCGGGCATGACCAGGCCGATCGCCTTCGCGGCACCGGTGGACGTCGGGACGATGTTGGTCGCCGCCGCGCGGGCGCGCCGCAGGTCCTTGTGGGGGCCGTCCAGGAGGTTCTGGTCGCCGGTGTAGGCGTGGATGGTCGTCATCAGGCCCTTGACGATGCCGAGCTCGTCGCTGAGCACCTTGGCCATGGGGGCGAGGCAGTTGGTCGTGCACGACGCGTTGGAGATGATCGTGTGGCTCGCGGCGTCGTAGTCGCCCTCGTTGACGCCCATCACGATCGTGACGTCCTCGTTCTTGGCCGGGGCCGAGATGATGACCTTCTTGGCACCGCCGTCCACGTGGGCCTTGGCCTTGGTGGCGTCGGTGAAGAAGCCGGTGGACTCGATGACGATGTCGGCGCCGAGGTCGCCCCACGGCAGGGCGGCGGGGTCGCGCTCCTCGAAGACCTTGAACGTGTGGCCGGCAGCGGTGATGTCGGTGTCGGTGTGGGTCACGTCGCCGTCGAGACGCCCGAGGATGGAGTCGTACTTCAGCAGGGTGGCGAGCGTCTTGTTGTCCGTCAGGTCGTTGACGGCCACGATCTCGATGTCGGCTCCGGAGGCCACGACGGCCCGGAAGAAGTTGCGTCCGATGCGGCCGAAGCCGTTGATGCCTACGCGTACGGTCACTGCGATTGCTCCTAGCGGTGCGCGGGTGGTGCGGCTCCCAGCTCGTGGAGCCGCGTCGTGTCCGACCCTATCGGTTCGGGGTGTACGACCAGACTGTCGTCCCTCGGTACGTACCGGTAACCCACGTAGGTCCCGAAGACACGGGACCTACGCCGGGCTCAGCCCTCGTCGGCGAGCATCTCCGGGGTCAGCGAGGACTCGGTGTCGGGGATCCCGAGCTCCTCCGCGCGCTTGTCGGCCATGGCCAACAGCCGCCGGATGCGGCCGGCGATCGCGTCCTTGGTGAGCACCGGCTCGTGCAGCTGGCCGAGCTCCTCGAGCGAGGCCTGCTTGTGCTCGAGGCGCAGGGACCCGGCCAGCTTGAGGTGGTCGGGGATCTCGTCGCCGAGGATCTCCAGCGCGCGCTCGACGCGGGCCCCGGCGGCCACGGCGGCGCGTGCGGAGCGGCGCAGGTTGGCGTCGTCGAAGTTGGCCAGGCGGTTGGCCGTGGCTCGCACCTCGCGCCGCATCCGGCGCTCCTCCCAGGCCATGAGCGACTCGTGGGCGCCCAGGCGCGTCAGCAGCTGCCCGATCGCGTCGCCGTCGCGGATCACGACCCGGTCGACCCCGCGCACCTCGCGCGCCTTGGCCTGGATGCCGAGACGACGCGCGACGCCGACCAGGGCGAGGCCGGCCTCGGGTCCCGGGCAGGTCACCTCGAGCGAGGAGGACCGGCCCGGCTCGGTGAGCGAGCCGTGGGCGAGGAAGGCGCCGCGCCAGGCGGCGACGGCGTCGCAGCCCCCGCCGGACACGACGGCGGGCGGCAGGCCGCGCACCGGTCGCCCGCGCTGGTCGATCAGTCCGGTCTGGCGCGCGAGCGCCTCGCCGTCCTTGGTCACGCGCACGAGGTAGCGGCTGCCCTTGCGGATGCCCGCGCCCTGCACCATCACCACGTCGGAGCTGTGGCCGTAGACCTCGGCGATGTCCTTGCGCAGCCGCCGCGCGGCGGCGCCGGTGTCCAGCTCGGCCTCGACGACGATCCTGCCGCTCACGATGTGGAGCCCGCCGGCGAACCTCAGCATGGAGGCGACTTCCGCCTTGCGGCAGCAGGTCTTCGTGATCGGGGTGCTGGACAACTCCGCCTTCACCTGGGCCGTCATCGCCATGCGCCGATCCTTGCACGCGAGTCAATCACCCTCGGGGGCAGGCCTCGTCGCGCCGCTCAGGCCCCGCTCATGATCCGGGCGTAGGCCGCGGCCAGCTTCTCCGGGTCGTGGCGGGCGGTGCCGTCGTCGAGCATCACGTCGTCCAGCACCAGGCGGGCGCCGTACGAGGTCACGGCCCGCTCGAGCTCGTCGGCCTCGTCCCCCAGCGACCGGGGGTCGGCGAGCACGACGTGGGGCCGCAGGTCCGGGGCGTGCTCGACGAGCACCGCGAGGTGCTCGGCCGGGCCGAACCCGTCGGTCTCCCCCGCCTGCTCCTCGAGGTTGAGCACCACGATCAGCCGGGCGTCGCTGGTGACGATCGCCTCGCAGAGCTCGCGGACCATCAGGTGCGGGATGACGGAGGTGAACCACGAGCCCGGGCCCAGGACCAGCCAGTCGGCGGCCCGCACCGCCGCGACGGACTCGGGGCACACCTGGGGGTCCGGGGGCTCCAGCGCGATCGAGGCGATGCGGCCGGCGGTCGAGGCGACCTCGACCTGGCCGCGCACCGTCACGAGGCGGTCCGGCTCGAGTCCCTCCACCTCGGCGGTGATGACCAGGGGTGTCAGAGCCATGGGCAGCACCCGGCCCTTGGCCCCGAGCAGCCGGCCCACCCAGTCCAGCGCGTCGACATGGTCGCCGAGCAGCTCCCAGAGGCTGACGATCAGCAGGTTGCCCACGACGTGGCCGCGCATCTCGCCGGCACCCTGGAACCGGTGCTGGAGCACGCGCGACCAGGTGACGTCCCAGGCGCCCTCGCCGCAGAGCGCGGCAAGAGCCATCCGCAGGTCTCCGGGCGGCAGCACCCCGAACTCACCGCGCAGCCGCCCCGACGAGCCGCCGTCGTCGGCCACGGTCACCACCGCGGTGAGGTCGTCGACGGTCAGGTCGTCGACGAGGAGCCGCAGCGCCGTGAGCGAGGCGAACAGGCCGTGGCCGCCCCCGAAGGCCACCACCGACTGGGCACGCACGCCCCCTCACTCCCGGCCGAGGTCG
This sequence comes from Nocardioides sp. cx-173, assembly GCF_021117365.1. NCBI lineage: Bacteria > Bacillati > Actinomycetota > Actinomycetes > Propionibacteriales > Nocardioidaceae > Nocardioides > Nocardioides sp. cx-173. The sequence goes on from NZ_CP088262.1 coordinate 2,379,634, forward strand.
CGGTGGGTCACGCGGACCTCGAGCCCCTCGGCGGCCAGGCGGCGGCCGATCTCCTCGCTCATCGCGACGCTGCGGTGCTTGCCGCCCGTGCAGCCGACCGCGACGCGCATGAACCGCTTGCCCTCGCGCAGGTAGCCCTCGGCCACGCCCGCGAGGACCGGGACGTAGCCGTCCAGGAACTCCTCGGCGCCCTTCTGGGCCCGCACGTAGTCGGAGACCGGGGCGTCGCGCCCGGTGCTCGCGCGCAGCTCGGGCACCCAGAACGGGTTGGGCAGGAAGCGCATGTCGGCGACGAAGTCCGCGTCGACGGGGATGCCGTACTTGAAGCCGAAGCTGATGACGTTGACGCTCAGCCGCATGGTCACCGGCGAGCCGAACGCCTCGCCGATCCGGTCGGTCAGCTGGTGCACGTTGAGGCTGGTGGTGTCGATCACCAGGTCGGCGTCGCTGCGCAGGTCGGCGAGCACCTGCCGCTCGCGTTGCAGGCCGTCCAGCAGCCGGCCGCTGCCCTGCAGCGGGTGCGGGCGGCGCGCGGCCTCCTGGCGACGGACGAGCACGTCGTCGGCCGCGTCCAGGAACACCAGCGTCGTACGCCGCCCGATCGCGCCCTGGGCGAGGTTGGCGTGCAGCGTGTGGAAGAAGGACCCGGAGCGCACGTCGACCACGACCGCGATCCCCTGCGCGGCGCCGACGCCGTCGTCGACGAGCTTGACCACGTCGGGCAGCAGGCTCGGGGGCAGGTTGTCGACCACGTAGAAGCCGAGGTCCTCCAGCTCCTTGGCCGCGGTGCTGCGCCCCGCGCCGGTCATCCCGGTCACGACGACGAGCTCACCCGGGTGGGCCGCGTCCACGTCACCTGCGTGCGTCATCAGGACTCCTCGATCTCGCCGGTGGCGGTGTTGACGGAGACAGTCTTGCCGGTCGCCGGCCCCTGGGCCACGGCGTCCTTGATCGCGGTCGCGGTGCGCTCCCCGATGCCCGGCACCATCGCGATCTCCTCGACCGACGCGAGCCGGAGCTTCTTGAGCGACCCGAAGTGCTTGAGCAGCGTCTTGCGGCGCACCTCGCCGAGGCCGGGTACGTCGTCGAGGAGGCTCTCCACCATCGTCTTGGAGCGCCGCGAGCGGTGGTGGGTGATCGCGAACCGGTGCGCCTCGTCGCGCACCCGCTGGAGCAGGTAGAGCCCCTCGGAGGACCGCGCCAGGATGACCGGGTCCTCCTGACCGGGCACCCACACCTCCTCCAGACGCTTGGCGAGCCCCACGACCGGGATGTCCACGATCCCGAGCTCGTCGAGCGCCTGCTGGGCCGCGGCGACCTGCGGTGGCCCGCCGTCGACGACCACCAGGCCGGGCGCATAGGCGAACTTGCGGGGCCGGCCGGTCTCGGGGTCGACCAGCATCGGCCCGTTCTCGGTGGCGACCTCCTGGCTGCGGGCCTGCTCGTCGAGGAGCCGGCGGAAGCGTCGGGTGATGACCTCGTGCATGGACGCGACGTCGTTCTGGCCCTCGACGCCGCGGATCACGAAGCGGCGGTACTCGCCCTTGCGTGCCAGCCCGTCCTCGAAGACGACCATCGAGGCGACCACCTCGGTGCCCTGCAGGTTGGAGACGTCGTAGCACTCGATGCGCAGCGGCACCTCGTCGAGGTCGAGCGCCTGCTGGATCTCCTCCAGTGCCCGGTTGCGGGTCGTCAGGTCGCTGGCCCGCCGGGTCTTGTGCAGCACGAGCACCTGGCCGGCGTTGCGGGCGACGGTCTCCTGCAGCGTCTTCTTGTCCCCGCGCTGCGGCACCCGGATCTGCACCCGGCTGCCGCGCAGGTCGCTGAGGAGCGCCTCGAACGTCGCCACGTCCGGCGGCAGCGCCGGCACCAGGATCTCGCGCGGGATGGTGCTCGCCCCCTCATCGGGCAGCGTGCCGGCATAGAGCTGGAGCAGGAAGTCCTCGACGAGCTCGGGGGTGCCGCCCTCGTCGACGCGGTCGGCGACCCAGCCTCGCTGGCCACGGATCCGGCCGCCGCGGACGTAGAAGATCTGCACGGCCACCTCGAGCGGGTCCTCGGCCAGGGCGATCACGTCGGCGTCGGCACCGTCGCCCAGGACGACGGCCTGCTTCTCCAGCGCCTTCTCCAGCGCCCCGAGGTCGTCGCGCAGCCGGGCCGCACGCTCGTAGTCCTGCGCGTCCGAGGCGGCGTACATCTCCTTCTCGATGCGGCGGACGAACGGCCGGGTCTGCCCGCCCATGAAGTCGCAGAAGTCGTCGACGATCGCGCGGTGCTCCTCGGCCGACACCTGCCCGACGCAGGGCGCGGAGCACTTGCCGATGTAGCCGAGCAGGCACGGCCGCCCGATCTGCGCGGAGCGCTTGAAGACCCCGTTGCTGCACGAGCGCATCGGGAAGACCCGCAGCAGGACGTCGACGGTCTCGCGGATCGCCCACGCGTGGCTGTAGGGACCGAAGTAGCGGGTGCCCTTGCGCTTGGCGCCACGGCCGACCATGACCCGCGGGAACTCCTCGCCGACCGTCACCGCGAGCCAGGGATAGGACTTGTCGTCGCGGTACTTGACGTTGAAGCGCGGGTCGAACTCCTTGATCCAGGAGTACTCCAGCTGCAGCGCCTCGACCTCGGTGTTGACGACCGTCCACTCCACGCTGGCGGCCGTGGTCACCATCGTGGCGGTGCGCTGGTGCAGGTTGCCGACGTCCTGGAAGTACGACGACAGCCGGGCGCGCAGGTTCTTCGCCTTGCCGACGTAGACGACCCGCCCCTGGGCGTCGCGGAAGCGGTAGACCCCCGGCTGGGTCGGGATCGAGGCCGGCTCCGGCCGGTAGGACAGCGGCCCGCGGGAGGCACGGGACGGGCGGGGCGGTGGCACGCCCCAACCCTACGGTCCGCCGGGGACATGCCGTCGGAGTGGCAACTTCCTCAGCATTGTCGCCTGACTTACTATGCTTTCATGCACTGTCGTGACCGCTACGGGCTCCGGCTCACCACGTCGGACGTCGCCGCCGACTCCTACAACCGCGGTGTGGGCGACCTGCTGCGGCTGCGCGCAGGCGCCGTGGCGGCCATCGCGAGCTCCGTGGTGCACGACCCGACCTTCGCGCTGGGCCACGCGGCGCTGGCGCTGCTCGGGCACGACCTGTGCGCACCCGTCGACGTCCAGGGCCGGATGCGCGACGCCGAGCGGCACGCCGCCCGGGCGACCGAGCGCGAGCGCAGCCACGTGCACGCGATCCTGTCGCACCTGCGCGGTGACTCCACGCCGGTCGTGCGCCACCTCGCGACCTACCCCGTCGACGCACTGCTGCTCTCGGCGGCGGTGCCGACCATCGCCTTCGCCGGGGTGACCGAGGTCCCGCAGCAGGCCTGGAACATCGTCGAGCGGGCGGCGCCGGCCTACGGCGACGACTGGTGGTACGCCGGCCTGCTGGCCTTCGTCCGCCAGGAGCAGGGCCGCTTCGACGAGGCGATGGAGCTCTCCTGCCGGTCACTGGAGGTCGAGCCGGGCGCCGGCCACTCCGCCCACGCCCGCGCCCACGCCCACTACGAGACCGGCGACCACCTGGCCGGCCTGACGTGGATGGACGCCTGGGTGACCGGCGACGGCGCCAGCATCGACAGCCTCAGCCACTTCTCCTGGCACGCCGCGCTGCACGAGCTGTCGCTCGGCAACCTGGACGCCGTCCGGGCGAGGTACGACGCCCAGCTGCGACCCGAGCACGGACTGGGCTGCCGGGCGCTGGTCGACAGTGGCTCGCTGCTGATCCGCTGGGCGATGACCCCCGACGCCGAGGACGTCCCGGACCTCGACCGGGTCGCGCAGGTCGTCGGTCGTGACGTGCTGGAGCGGCCGTCCACGCCGTTCCTCGCCATGCACAGCGCGGTGACGCTGCTGGCGCTCGGCGACGGGGCCGGCCTGGAGCGCCTGGCGCGCTTCGCCGCCCGTCACCCGCACGCCACCCAGCGTGAGGTCGTCGCCCCCCTGACCGATGCACTGCGGGCGATGCACGCCGGGCGCCACGCGCGTGCGGCCGCCGCGCTCGGGACGCTCTCCCCCGCCATCGCGCGACTGGGTGGCTCGGACGCGCAGCGCGAGATCGTCGAGGAGGTGCGGATCGCGGCGCTCATCCGCGCGGGCCGGCTCGACGAGGCGCGCGAGCTCCTGGACCGGCGACTGGACCGCCGCACCTCCCCGCGCGACGAGCGCTGGCGCGAGGACTGCCTCCAGCCGGCGGCGGGCCGGTCCGGCTAGGCGGCGAGGATCTTGTCGCCCTGCACGTCGATGCTGACCTCGGCGAGGCCGGACCCGGCCGGCCCACCCTCGACCTTGCCGCTGTCCGCGGAGAACTCGCTGCCGTGGAAGCTGCAGTGGATGACGCCGTCCTCGACCGAGGTCACGACGTTGTTCTGGTGGGTGCAGACGGCACTGAAGGCCTTGAAGTCACCCTCGGTGGGCTGGGTGATCACGACCTTCTCCGCGGTGAGGATGAGCCCGCCCCCGACCGGCACCTCGGAGGTGCTGGCCAGCTCCGCCCCGGCCTCGGGCTGGGCGCCGCCGTCTCCACCGCCGCCGCCGTCGTCCGAGGAGCCGCCGCAGCCGGCGAGCGCGGCGGCGATCCCGATGGCGCCGAGACCGTGGAAGACGATGCGGCGGGTGGGCTGGAACGTGGGCCTGTCGGACATGGGTGACTCCGGGTGCTGGAAGGGGTCAGGCAAGGCTGATCTGGTCGCCCTCGACGTTCAGCTCCACCGTGCCGAGCGGCTCGCTGGCCGGGCCTCCCTGAGGGGATCCGTCGGTGATCGAGAACGTGCTGGCGTGGCACGGGCAGTTGATGGTCTCGGTGACCTCGTTGACCGGGCAGCCGGCGTGGGTGCACTGGATGCTGAAGCCCTGGAAGGTGCCCGCGGTCGGCTGGGTGACGACGACACCCTCGTCGAGGAAGACCGCGCCACCTCCGACCGGGATGTCCGCGGCGGTGGCGAAGGCACCGGCGGACGAGGCGGACCCGCTGGGCGTGGGCGTCGGGCTGGGTGAGCCCGGCGGGGACGGGGTGCTCGACCCGGCCGGGTCCCCCGCCGACGTACTGCCGTCGTTGCCGCACGCAGCGAGCACTGGCAGCGCCAGACCCACTCCTGCGGCTCCGGTGAGTGCCCGGCGCCTGCTGAGTCCCGATGCGGCCATGAGAGGTACCTCCGAGAGCGGGGAGTAGTTGAAAGACACACTACTCACCAAGATGAGAAGAGCATGAGAACGAGCCGCTACCTCCCTGTGAATCCGGAACGGTAGCCTGAGCCGGTGGGGGCATGGGGAGCCGACGGGACCGTCGACGCGTACGTCGACGACCTCGACGCCCTCGTCGCTGCGCTCCGCGAGGATCCCGTCCACGTCCAGCAGGTCCGCGGCAACGGCCACACCGCCGAGGTGGACGCGGCGCTGACCCGGATCGTGGAGTCCTCCGACATCCCCGTCTACGTCGCGCTCGTCGGCAACCTGCCAGACCTCGCCGTCGACGACCCCACCGAGGACCTGGGCATCCGGCTGCAGTCGCAGCTCGACCCCGACGCGGTCTACGTGGTCGCCGTCGGCAGCCGCGGCACGGACTTCCACTACGGCGGCTCCGACCCGGACCTCGCCCACGCCATCTACGAGGGGCTGAAGCCCACCTACCCCGACTGGGAGGACGAGGACGCGCCGCGCGCCAGCGACGCCGGCCGGGCCGCGATCCTCGCCTCGATCGTGGCCGACGAGGACCACACCGTGTCCGAGGAGCTCGTCGACACCTACACCTCCTCGGCCACCTGGACGCAAGCGGGCTACCGGGAGAGCAAGCAGCCCTACCTGCATGTGGAGGTCGTCTCGGCGTCGGTGTTCGTGGGCGTCCTCGTCGCCCTCGTCGGGTGGCGGCTCACGCGCACCTGGGCGCTGCGGGCGGTCACCGCCGCTCCCCCGGCACCCCAGCGCGGTCGGAAGCCGCCTGCGTCGACCGTCGAGGCAGCCATAGACCGGCCCGGGGCGGACCTCGAGACCGTGCGCCGCGACGCGACCTCGACGCTCGACAAGCTCGCGGCCGAGCTCACCGCACGTCCGAACGGTCCCGGCGTCGATGACGCCCTGGGCTGTCGGGTTGCGGCCGAGCAGGTCCTCGGCTCGCACGACCTGCTCGACGTGGTCGGTGCGCTGGTCCTGGCCCGGACCGGGCGGGCCCTGCTCAAGGACCACGACCGGCCCTACCGGCCGTGCTTCGTCAATCCGCTGCACGGCCGCGGCTACCTCGAGATCGACCTGCCCGCCGGCGGCGGGTCGGTCGCCGTCCCGGTGTGCCGCCGGTGCAGCGAGGCCCGGTCGTCATCACGCCGCCGCCCGGACGCACTGCTCGAGCCGCGCTCGTCCTGGCTGCCCATGCCGGATCGTCCCTACTACGAGGGGGACACGGTATGGGCGCGGACCGGCTACGGCAGCCTCGACCCGGACCTGTGGCGGCACGTGACGCAGGAGCGGCGATGAAGGGCCGGCGGCTGTGGGTCGGCCTCGCGGTCTCGGTCCTGCTCGGCATGGGCGCGGCCGTCTGGCCGGCCGTGAGCATGGAGACCTCGAAGCATCAGACGATCGACCCGCCCGGCGACCGGGTGCGCGCGGCGATCGAGGAGCTTCGTGTCGACCGCGTCCACGTCCCGCCCGACGGCAGGTCCATGCTCGACGAGGCCGCGGAGGAGCGGGTCGAGGAGCTGATCGCGGACGCGGACCCCGCTATCTACGTGATCGTCTGGGCCGAGACCAGCGACGCCGGCTACGGATCGCCGTACGACGTCGTCGACCAGGTGGGGGCGGCGATCGACCCGCGGGCGGTCATCGTGGTGTGGGAGGGCCCGGGGCGCGGCGACGTCGACGTCTTCGAGGGCTACGTCTACTCGTCGATGGAGTTCGAGGGGGAGCCCGAGGCCCGCATCCGCGAGCTCGTCGAGGAGCTCGACGGCGATTCCGTCGAGCCGCCCGAGGGCGAGGACGCCGGCGACATCATCGCGGGGGTCCTCCTGGGCTCCATGACCGCGGGCACCGCCTACGGTCTGCTCATGATGGTCGTCGGCTTCGTACGGCTCCCGTTCGGCCGACCGTTCCTCGTGCCCGGACCCAAGCAGGGAGACCGATGACCCCGACCGACGACCAGGTCGCACAGCTGCTGGCCACCATCCAGGAGAGCCTCGACGCCACCGGGGTCTACGTGTCGCCTGCCATGCACCGGCTGGTCGACGAGGCCGACGTGGCGCGGATCGAGGCCGCCGTCGCCCGCTCCCCCGAGCCGCTCTACGTCGTGGTGCACCCCTTCGACTACGACGACGCCTTCAACGGCAACCCGGGCGACCTGTTGAGCCGGCTGCACGACGCGTCGGGCGACCCCGGTCTGTACGTCGCGAACGCCCAGATCTACCGAGGGCAGGAGTCGTTCCGCATCGACGCACGCGCCTGGGGCGACTCCGCGGGCGGCCGCTCGGACACCTACACCCTCTCCACGGTCGCGGAGAGTGCCGGCCCGGACGACCTGGGAGCCCAGCTCGTCACCGCGGCGGAGGCGGTCGCGGACGGCACGGTCGACGAGCAGTACCGCACGCTCGTGGAGGCCGAGGAGGAGCGCGACTCCCCGGCTCCGTCCGGGAGCGGCTCCGGCGCCTCCGACGACGGCGGCGGGGTGGCCCCGGTGCTCACCGTCGTGGGCGTCCTCGTGCTCGTCGTCGTGCTCTACGTGGCGATCAAGCGCGCCGCCCAGCGCCCCCGGTCCTCGCGCCCGCGCGAGTTCGCGCTCCCCGCCTCCGTGCTCGACCGGGTGCGCGAGGCCCACGACCAGCAGCTGACCCGTCGTGCGCACCGCGAGGTGCTGGCTCTGGGCGAGCGGATCGACGCGGCCGAGCTGGACGCCGACCGCGCGCCTGGTTCCTGGCAGGCCGCGCTCGACCACTACGACGCGGCGCGCCGGGTCCTCGGGGAGGAGGGCACGGAGACCGACGTGCTGGACGTGGTGGGGGCGCTCGTCCTGGCCGAGCGCGGGGACGAGGCGCTGAGCGCGGCCCTGGCCGGACGGCCGTTCACGCCGACCACGCCGTGCTTCCTCGACCCGCTGCACGGCGCGGCCACGACCGCGGGGGCCATCGAGCTCGTCGGCGACCGGGTCGAGGTGCCGCTGTGCAAGGCGTGCCGCGAGGACCTGCGCAAGAATCGACGCCCCGACATCCTCGACGTCGTGCGCGGCGGCAAGCCGGTGCACTACTTCGAGACCGACGACGAGCCCTGGGCCTCCACCGGGTACGGCGCCCTGGCGCCCGACCTGGTCGAGCGGCTGCACCGCCGGCGTCAGGTCTAGGCCTTCTTGGCGGCCGCCTTCTTGGTGGTGGTCTTCTTGGTCGCGGCCTTCTTGGTCGCGGCCTTCTTGGTGGTGGCCTTCTTGGTGGTCGCCGCCGCGGCGCTCTTCTTGCCGCGGGGCTCCGGAGCGGCCGAGGACGCCAGCATCCGCGCCGGCTGCTGGGCGTGGCGCCCGTCGAGGATCGGCGCCAAGAACTGACCGGTGTAGGAGTCGGGGTTGGCCGCCACCTGCTCGGGGGTGCCCTCCGCGACGACCATGCCGCCGCGCGAGCCGCCCTCGGGACCCATGTCGACCAGCCAGTCGGCGGTCTTGATCACGTCGAGGTTGTGCTCGATCACCAGCACCGAGTTGCCCTGGTCGACGAGGCGACCGAGGACCATCAGCAGCTTGCGGATGTCCTCGAAGTGCAGACCGGTGGTGGGCTCGTCCAAGACGTAGACGGTGCGCCCGGTGGAGCGCTTCTGCAGCTCGGAGGAGAGCTTGACGCGCTGAGCCTCGCCGCCCGACAGGGTGGTCGCGGGCTGGCCGAGCCGGACGTAGCCGAGGCCGACCTCGACCAGGGTCTTCATGTGGCGCGCGATCGGCGGGACGGCGGCGAAGAAGTCGACGGCCTCCTCGATCGGCATGTCGAGGACCTCGGCGATGGTCTTGCCCTTGTAGTGCACCTCGAGCGTCTCGCGGTTGTAGCGGGCGCCGTGGCACACCTCGCACGGGACGTAGACGTCGGGCAGGAAGTTCATCTCGATCTTGATCGTGCCGTCGCCCGAGCACGCCTCGCAGCGCCCGCCCTTGACGTTGAACGAGAACCGGCCCTGGAGGTAGCCGCGCATCTTGGCCTCGGGCGTCGAGGCGAAGAGCTTGCGGATGTGGTCGAAGACGCCGGTGTAGGTGGCCGGGTTGGAGCGCGGCGTGCGCCCGATCGGCGACTGGTCCACGTGGATGACCTTGTCGACGTGCTCCAGGCCGGTGATCTTCTGGTGCCGGCCCGGCACCGTGCGCGAGCGGTAGAGCTGCTTGGCCAGCGAGGTGTAGAGGATGTCGTTGACCAACGTGGACTTGCCCGACCCGGACACCCCCGTCACGGCGACGAACAGGCCCAGCGGGAAGGCGACGTCGACGTTGCGCAGGTTGTGCTCCCGTGCACCGTGCACCTTGAGCTCGCGGCCCTTGGTGCGGGGGCGGCGCACCTCCGGCACGGGGATCTCGCGGCGACCGGAGAGGTACTGGCCGGTCATGGAGTCGGGATGGTCGAGCAGGCCCTGGACTGAGCCGCTGTGGACGACCTGGCCGCCGTGCTCACCGGCGCCGGGGCCGATGTCGACGACCCAGTCGGCGGTGCGGATGGTGTCCTCGTCGTGCTCGACGACGATCAGGGTGTTGCCGAGGTCCTTGAGCCGGACCAGGGTCTCGATCAGGCGCTGGTTGTCGCGCTGGTGCAGGCCGATGGACGGCTCGTCGAGGACGTAGAGGACCCCGACCAGGCCGGCGCCGATCTGCGTCGCCAGGCGGATGCGCTGGGCCTCGCCGCCCGAGAGCGAGCCCGAGGGCCGGTCGAGCGAGAGGTAGTCGAGGCCGACGTCGAGCAGGAAGTTGAGCCGCTCCTGGATCTCCTTGAGCACGCGCTCGCCGATCTGGCGCTCGCGGGCGCTGAGGTCGAGGTCGCGCAGGAACTCGGCGGTCTCGTTGATCGGCAGCGAGCAGACCTCGGCGATGTTGCGCCCGCCGAGCAGGACGGCCATCGAGACCGGCTTGAGCCGACTGCCCTTGCAGGTCGGGCACGGGACCTCACGCATGAAGCCCTCGAACCGCTCCCGGCTGGTGTCGGACTCGGCCTCGCGGTGGCGCCGCTCGATGTAGGGGCGCACGCCCTCGAACGCCGCGTAGTAGGCGCGCTGGCGGCCGTAGCGGTTGCGCGTGACGACGTGGACCTTGGTGGAGTGCCCGTCGAGGATGGACTTCTGCGACTTGGCCGGGATCTGCTCCCAGGGGGTGTTGAGATCGAAGCCGAGCTCGTCGCCCAGTGCCCCGAGCAGCTTGAGGAAGTAGTCGGCGACGTGCGCCTGGCTCCACGGCTGGATGGCGCCCTCGCCGAGCGTGGCGCCGGGGTCGGGCACCACGAGCTCGGGGTCGACCTCCATGCGGGTGCCGAGACCGCTGCAGGCGGGGCAGGCGCCGAACGGCGAGTTGAACGAGAACGAGCGCGGCTCGAGCTCGTCGGTGTCGATCGGGTGGTCGTTGGGGCACGACATCTTCTCGCTGAACCGCATCTCGCGGTCGGGGTCCTTGGCGTCCAGGTCGACGAAGTCGAGCAGGACCAGGCCACCGGCGAGGTTGAGGGCGGTCTCCACCGAGTCGGTCAGGCGGCGCTTGGAGGTGTCCTTGACCGCCAGCCGGTCGACCACGACCTCGATCGTGTGCTTCTTCTGCTTGTCGAGCTTGGGGCCGTCGTCGAGCAGCGCGTCCAGGGAGTGGGTCTCCCCGTCGACCCGGGCGCGACTGAAGCCCTGGGTCTGCAGCTGGCGGAACAGCTCGAGGTACTCGCCCTTGCGGCCGCGGATCACCGGGGCCAGCACCTGGAACCGGCGGCCCTCCTCGAGGGAGAGCACCTTGTCGACGATCTGCTGCGGCGTCTGCCGCTCGATCGGGGCGCCGCAGGTGGGGCAGTGCGGGCGGCCGGCGCGGGCGTAGAGCAGGCGGAGGTAGTCGTAGACCTCGGTGATCGTGCCCACCGTCGAGCGCGGGTTCTTCGACGTGGACTTCTGGTCGATGGACACGGCGGGCGAGAGGCCCTCGATGAAGTCGACGTCCGGCTTGTCCATCTGGCCGAGGAACTGGCGCGCGTAGGCCGACAGCGACTCGACGTAGCGGCGCTGGCCCTCCGCGAAGATCGTGTCGAAGGCGAGCGAGGACTTGCCGGAGCCCGACAGGCCCGTGAACACGATGAGGGAGTCGCGGGGAAGATCGAGCGAGACGTCCTTGAGGTTGTGCTCCCGGGCTCCCCGGATGATGAGCTGATCCGCCACTGCCGTCCTTCGGGCTAGGTCCTGGTTCGAACAAGTGTTCGTCATCGGCCGGTGGGAATCAAGCCGACGCGACCGACATCTCAGACTCTCACGCGCCGCCGACAGTCCGGAATCACGGACTCCCGCCCGCACCACGTCATGCGCGAGGATGGAGGCATGACGACCCCTGACGCGACCGACGAGCTGGTCGTGGCCACCCAGCGCCTGGTGCGCAGCGTCGACGCGCTCCGGGACGAGCAGTACGGCGCACCGTCGCTGCTGCCGGACTGGTCGCGCGGCCACGTGGTGGCCCACCTCGCGCTCAACGCCGAAGGGCTGGCCGGGGTGCTCACCGGGGTGGTCACCGGCGAGCCGCGCACGACGTACGCCTCGGAGGCGAGCCGCGACGCGGACATCGAGCGGCTGGCCGCCGCCTCCCCCTCCGCTCTGCGCGAGCGCCTCTTCGCCTCCACCTCCGAGCTCGCCGAGGCGATCGCCGCGGTGCCTGACGGCGCCTGGGACACCGTCCTCGAGCGAACCCCCGGCGGGACGACGTTCCCCGCCGGCGCCGTCCCCGGGATGCGCCTGCGCGAGGTGGAGGTCCACCACGCCGACCTGGACGCCGGCTACACCGCCGCCGACTGGCCGCCCCGCTTCACGGTGCGGCTGCTGCGCTCGATGGCGCGCCGCACCCCCTCGGCGGAGCCGTTCACGGCCGACCCGCACGACCTCGACGGGACCTGGCAGTGTGGTGCCGTGACCGAGGGCTCCCCCGTCGTGCGCGGCAGCGCCGCCGACCTGGCGTGGTGGCTCGCCGGTCGCGGCGACGGAGCAGCACTCACGACGGACGGCGGCGCGCTGCCGAGGATCGAGGCATGGTGAGCGACGAGTACACCGGCGACGTGCAGGTCGGGGCCGGCCCCGACGTGCGCGAGCTGCCGCACCTGAGGATCACGAAGGTGGCCGTGGACGAGCAGATGAGCAACAACTGCTACGTCCTCACCTGCTTGGCCACCGGCGATCAGGTGCTCGTCGACGCGGCCGCCGAGCCCGAGACGCTGCTGCCCCTCATCGGGGACGCCGGCCTGACCACCGTCGTCACCACCCACCGGCACTGGGACCACCACCGCGCCCTCAAGGCCGTCGTCGACGCCACCGGGGCCCAGGTCGTCTCCGGCGAGCCGGATGCGGCGGCGATCACCGAGCAGACCGGCGTCCCGGTCACCCGCACGGTGGGCGACGGCGACACGGTCGCGGTCGGCGACTGCACGCTGGAGGTGATCGCGGTGGCCGGCCACACCCCCGGGTCGATCACGCTCGTCTACCGCGACCCCGAGGGGCACCCGCACCTCTTCACCGGCGACTCGCTGTTCCCCGGCGGCGTCGGCAGCACCTTCGGCGACGACGCGGCGTTCGCCCAGCTCATCGACCAGGTGGAGACCAAGCTCTTCGGCACCCTGCCCGACGAGACCTGGTTCTACCCCGGCCACGGCGACGACTCCACCCTGGGCGCCGAGCGCGCCTCGATCCCTCAGTGGCGCGAGCGCGGTTGGTGACCTCGCCAAGCCCCGGGGCGCGCTTCATCCCGCCCCGAGAGGCGGGATGAGTCGGCGACGCTGCCCCGAGACGTGGGGGGACGGACGGGACAGCTCGCGATGCCGCCTCGGAGGGCCAGCGGGAGGGGGGATTCCCCTGGCCGAGCACCGAGGCTGCTGGCCACGATTCAACCCGGGAACGGCGCCGCAGTCACCTGTTACCGACCATTTACTTTTGTGGACTAGACCAGGTATTTCCGGCCGTCTTTGTTACCGATCTGTGGATCTTGTGGATGTCGGGGTGCTCAGCTGTAGGTGACCTTGACGGTGTCGGTGACGGGGAGCGCCTGACAGGCGAGGCGGATGCCCTCGGCGAGGTCCTCGTCGTCGAGGACGTCGTTGTGGATCAGCTTGACCTCGCCCTCGAGCAGGCGGACGGCGCAGGCCGAGCACTCTCCCTCGCGGCACGAGTACGGCGCCTTGATGCCCTTCGCCTCCAGGTGGTCGAGCATCTTGGTGCCGCCCTCCCAGTCGTCGAAGGCGTACTGCTCGCCGTCGAGCTCGACCTCGAGGCGGGCCGGGCCGCGCGAGGTGCCCGCCGCGTCCTCGGCGGCATCCTGCTCGTCGGTCTCGGCGGCGCTGATCTCGCTCTCCGCGACCTCGACGTCGTGCAGGTCCCCGAACGGGTTGCCGCCGAGCGAGACGAACCTCTCCTGGTGGCGGCGCTCGCGCGGGAAGCCGAGCTCCTTGAGCGCGGCGACCGTCATCTTCATGAACGGCGCCGGCCCGCAGACGAAGGCGTCGTACGACGAGTGGGCGGCCGCGAACGCCGTGAGCTGCGCCTGGGTGGGCAGTCCCTGCACGGACTCCAGCCAGTGGACGACGTGGAGCCGGTCGGGGCGCTCGGCGGCGAGCCTGCTGAGCTCGCCGGCGAAGATCACCGACGACTCGTCGCGGTTGGCGTAGAACAGCACGATCCGGCCGGCGCCCTGCGCGAGCGCCGTACGGACGATCGAGACGATCGGGGTGATCCCCGATCCCCCGGCGAACAGCAGCAGGTCGGCGTCCAGCGAGGCGGGGGTGAAGATGCCGCTGGGCGGCAGCACGTGCAGACGGTCGCCCTGGCGCAGGTGGTCGCAGATCCAGTTCGAGGCGTAGCCCTCGACCGTGCGCTTGACCGTGATCGTCAGTCGGCCGGTCTCGGCGTAGGTCAGGGGGCTGCTGGACAGCGAGTAGCAGCGGGCCGCCACGCCGGTGCGGTCGCTGGGCACGGCGACGGTGAGGAACTGCCCCGGCGTGTAGGCGAAGTGGTCGGCGTGCTCGTCGGGCACCTCGAAGGTGATCGAGTGCGCGTCGGCCGTCTCCTCGACGACGTCGCAGACCGTGAGGTCGAACGATGCGGTGTCCATGTGGGTCAGTAGCCGTCCTCGGCGCCGATCGGGACCCGGCCCTCGCGCACCGCGGCGTCGATGCTGGCCGTCAGCCGCGGACAACCCTGGTGGTAGTCGCGACCGTCAGTCCCAGCGTCTCGCCTGGCGAGCTCGGGACACCCATCGCGGGCCTTACGGCTCCACTGGATCGAGGTGTGGTGCTCGCTGTTCTTCTTCACGCCCACCCGCGCCAGGCAGTCCAGGCAGGCCACCTCGGTGAGCCGGGCGCTGGTGTAGAGCCGCTGGTCCTCGAGGGTGTCGGCGCGGGTCGGGACGAAGGACGCCATCAGGTGCCCGTCATCACCGAGGGCGTGTCGCTGGAGCTCTCGGCCGAGTCGTCCTGGGCCTGCCGGGCGAGATTCTGCGCGACCTCCTCCTGCCAGTACTCGTTGGCCTTGGTGGTGTCGACCTCGAACTCGAAGCGGTCGACCATCTCGGGCTGCACGTCGGCCCGGTCGACGTAGAACTGCTCGTACCACCGGCGCAGCTGGTAGACGGGGCCGTCCTCCTCGCACAGCAGCGGGTTCTGCACGGGCACCTTGTTCTTCCAGATGTGCACGTCCTGCAGGAAGCCGCCGCCGAACATCTCGTTGTACTTCCTGCTGATGTAGGCGGCGGTCTTGTCGTCGATGCCCTCGGGCTTCTTGACCGTGATGCCGTACTGCAGCGTGAACGAGTCGGGCCCGGTCGGGATGTGGCAGTTGATCAGGATGACCTCGGTCTCGAAGCCCTTGTAGTCGACCTGCAGCCAGTTGACCATGTACGCCGGCCCGAAGTAGGTCGCCTCGGACTTCAGGAACAGGTCGACGTCGCCGTAGCCGCCGCTCATGTCGGGGCGGCCCTTGGACTCCATGAACTGGGTCGCCTGGTGGCCCTCGAAGACGTTGCGGAAGCTCGTGGGGAACGAGAAGTGCACGTAGTAGAAGTGCGCCATGTCGACGACGTTGTCGATCAGCTCGCGGCAGTGGGAGCCCTCGATCGGCACGACCTCCCAGCTCCAGTCGGTGTACGCGTCGGTGCCGACCCCGGGCAGCTCCGGCGGGAGGACGTCGTGGTCGGGCGCCGAGCCCTCGACGTCGTGCCAGATCAGGAGCTGGCCGTTGCGGACGGCCGTGTCGTACTTCTGGGTGCGGGCGCGCAGCGGCACCCGGCGGGCGTAGGGGATCGCCTTGCACTTGCCGTCGCCGCCCCAGCGCCAGTCGTGGAACGGGCAGGCGATCTCGTCGCCCTTGACCGTGCCCTGGGTCAGGTCGCCGCCCATGTGGCGGCAGTACCCGTCGAGGACGTGGAGCTCCCCCTTCGTGTCCTCCCACACGACCAGCTGTCCGCCGAACGCCTCGATCCGGTGCGGCAAGCCGTCGGTGAAGCTCTCGGCGAGACCGAGGCAGTGCCAGCCGCGGGCGAAGCGCTCCGGCGGCGTGCCCCGGTCGAGGATCCTCGTGTCGCTCATCGTGTGCCTCTCTCCGACCGTGACTGCGGGATGGAGCCGTACTAGAACAGGTTATAGTTTTCGGGGCGGAGAGGAAAGTGCCGCGGCGCGGGCCGCCTGGAGGGCGCGTTGCTTGGCCACGAACCGCACGGACATCCGCTGGGTCGTCACCGGCGCCAGCCGACCGATCAGCCAGGTCGCCCGTGCGGTCCGCGGCGTCACCAGCAGGCCGCGGTCGTCGCGGACCGCCCGCAGCACCTCCTGGGCGAGGACGTCCGGATCGTGCGGGCGGCGCACACCCTGTCCCTTGAGGAAGTAGTCACGGCCGTGGAAGCGCCCCACCGCACCCTTGTCCAGGATGGGGGTGTCGACGGCCGAGGGGCAGACCGCGGTGACCCCCACGCCCTTCGCCGCCGCCTCGGAGCGCAGCGCCAGCGACAGCCCGACGACCGCGTGCTTGGTCATGACGTAGCTGGTGAGCAGGCCCGCTGCCATCAGCCCGCCCATCGAGGCGGTGTTGACGATGTGGCCGGCCCCTTGCCGCACCATGACCGGGTACGCCGCCGCCACGCCGTGCACCACGCCGCGGATGTTGACGTCGATGATCGCGTCCCACTGGGCGAGCGTGAGCTCCTCGGTCTCCCCGCCGAGCGAGATCCCCGCGTTGTTGAACATCAGGTCCAGCCGGCCCGCGGCCGCGACCACCTCGTCGACCGCAGCCTGGACGCCCGCCGCGTCCGTCACGTCCAGCTCGAGCGGCCGCGCCGACCCGGGTCCGCGGACGCTGTCGGCCGTCCGGGCCGCGGCGGCCCGGTCCAGGTCGGCCACGACCACGTGGTCGCCGGCGGCCACCAGTGCCCGGCAGAGGGCGGCTCCGATCCCGGAGCCGCCGCCGGTGACGATCGCCTGCCGACCGGCCGCGGGCCCGCTCACGCGAACGCCCTCGTCACATGGCCGTGGATGTCGGGGTAACGGGCGAGGTGGGCGCCGCCGTTGAGGTCGAGCACCTCACCGGTGAGCCACTGCGCCTTGGCGACGTAGACGACCGCCTCGGCGACCTCCTCCGGAAGACCCGCCCGGCCCAGCGGGGTGTTGGCGAGGTAGTCGTCCTCGATGCCGGGGATGTCCATAGCGGGCGCCGTCAGCGGCGTGAGGACCAGGCCCGGCGAGATCGCGTTGACCCGTACCCGTCGCGGCGCCAGCTCGAGCGCCGCGACCTCGGTGAGCATCGCGAGGCCGGCCTTGGCGGCGCAGTAGGCACCCATGCCGGTGCCGGGCTGGCGGGCGTTGAGCGAGGTCAAGGAGACCAGCGCTCCCCCGTCGCTCACCACCCGGCCGGCGTGCTTGAGCACCAGGAACGCACCCGTGAGGTTGACCTCGATCACCCGCCGGAACTCCGCGGCGTCCAGCTCGGTGAGCAGCCCGAGCGTGCTAACGCCGGCGCTGTTGACCACGATGTCGACACCTCCGTGCTCGGCGGCGACCGCGGCGAACAGCGCCTCGACCTCCGCCTCGTCGGTCACGTCCACTGCGGGGTCGGTCGCCAGGTCGGCCACCACCACCGTGCAGCCGTCGGCCTCCAGCGCCCTCGCGGCGGCGGCGCCGATGCCGGACGCCCGCCACGACGACCGCGATCCGGTGCTCCTGCTCCATGTCTGCCACCCTTGCTCGGCGCCGCTGTTGACGCGTGTCAAATCTCGCCCTAGCGTGCCGCTGGTCACGTCCCGTGTCCAGCGTTCAGCGGAGGCCCCATGTCACGACGCAGCAACCGGCCACGCGCCGCGGTGATCGGCGCCGGCATCAGCGGGCTCACCGCCGGCAAGATGCTGGGCGACTACGGGGTCGACTACACCTGCTTCGAGGCCTCCGACCGGGTGGGCGGCAACTGGGCGTTCGGCAACCCCAACGGCCACAGCAGCGCCTACCGGTCGCTGCACATCGACACCTCCAAGCACCGGCTGTCGTTCAAGGACTTCCCGATGCCGGAGGACTACCCCGACTTCCCGCACCACACCCAGGTCAAGGCCTACCTCGACGACTACGCCGACGCGTTCGGGCTGCGGGAGCGGATCGAGTTCGAGAACGGCGTGCAGCACGCCGCGCGTCTCGACGACGGCGGGTGGGAGCTCACCGACCAGGTCGGCGACGTACGCCGCTTCGACCTGCTGGTCGTCGCCAACGGCCACCACTGGGACCCGCGGACGGCCGACTTCCCGGGCGAGTTCACCGGCGAGTCGATCCACTCGCACCACTACATCGACCCCACCGACCCGCTCGACTTCAAGAAGAAGCGGATCCTGGTCGTCGGCATCGGAAACAGCGCCGCCGACATCGCGGTCGAGCTGTCGAGCAGGTCACTGCAGAACGAGGTCACCCTCTCCACCCGGTCCAGCGCGTGGATCGTGCCGAAGTACATGGGCGGGCTGCCGGCCGACAAGTACTTCGTCACCATCCCCCAGATCCCGCTGCACTGGCAGCGGTGGGTGCTGCAGAAGATGCAGGTGATGGCCGGCTCCAACCCCGAGCTGTACGGCCTGCCGAAGCCCAACCACAAGTTCTTCGAGGCGCACCCGACCCAGTCCGTCGAGCTGCCGCTGCGGCTCGGCTCCGGCGACATCACGCCGAAGGGCGACGTAGCCCGCCTCGACGGTCGGACCGTCCACTTCGAGGACGGCACCGCGAGCGAGTTCGACATCATCGTCTACGCCACCGGCTACAACATCACCTTCCCGTTCTTCGACCCCGGCTTCATCAGCGCCCCGGACAACCGGATCCGGCTGTTCAAGCGGATGTTCAAGCCGGGCATCGAGGACCTGGTGTTCATGGGCTTCGCCCAGGCGACGCCGACGCTCTTCCCGTTCGTCGAGGCGCAGGCCCGGCTGCTCGCGGCGTACGCCGTGGGACGCTACGCGCTGCCGAGCACCGAGGAGATGGAGCGGATGATCGACGCCGACCAGGAGCGCTACACCGGGCACGTGCTCGACCGGCCGCGGCACACCCAGCAGCTCGACTACTTCGTCTACGAGCACGACCTGCGCGCCAAGGAGCTGCCCGCCGGCGTACGGCGTGCGGCGGCGGTCCGATGAGCACCCAGACCCGCGCCCACCGGGGCGACCAGCGCCGCGCCGCCCTGCTGGGATCGCTCGACGAGATCCTGCGCGAGCGCGCGGGCCTCGACGACTCGAGCCTGGACTCCATCAACATCGCCGAGATCTCCCGGCGGGCCGGGGTGACCCGCTCGGCCTTCTACTTCTACTTCGAGAACAAGCAGGCCGCGGTCGCGGCGCTGATGGAGGAGATGTACGAGGCGATCGCGACCGGCAACCGGCTGCGCACGGACGGCACCCCGACCGGGCGGATCACCGCCACGATCGTGGGGCTCTTCGACGCGTGGGAGGCCCACCGGCACCTGTTCCGCGCGATGCTCGACGCGCGGGCGACCAGCGCCGCCGTGCGCGAGCTGTGGGACAGCGACCGGCTGTCGTTCGTGGCGCCGGTCGCCGCGATGATCAGCGCCGAGCGGGCGTCCGGACGCGCGCCGAACGGGGCCGACGCGACGGCGGTGGCCAGCGTGCTGCTCGAGCTCAACGACCGGATGCTCGAGCGCCTCGCCCACGGCGGCGACCGGGCGGCGATCCAGGAGGCCGTCATCGAGATCTGGCTGCGCACGATCTACGGGCGGACCGAGCGGTGAGCGTCCGCGCCGACGTCCGCTTCGACTCAGCGGGCGTGGCCTGTGCGGCCTGGCACTTCCCCGGCGTGGGCGACGGGCTCGCCACCGCCGCCGGCCGTCCGGCGGTCGTGATGGCGCACGGGCTGGGCGGCACCAAGGACTCCGGGCTGGAGCCCTTCGCCACCCGGCTCGCCGCCGCCGGGCTGGAGGTGCTCGCCTTCGACTACCGCGGCTTCGGCGCCAGCGAGGGCAGCCCGCGCCAGCGGGTCTCGATGGCCGGCCAGCTCGAGGACTACCGCGCCGCGATGGCGGCGGCCGCCGCGCTGCCGGGCGTCGACCCGCGACGGCTCGTGTTGTGGGGGGTCTCGCTGGCCGGCGGGCACGTCCTGGCCGCGGCCGCGGGTCGCGACGACGTGGCGGCGGTCGTCTCGCTCACCCCGCTCGTCGACGGGCTGGCCGCCGGCCGGCACGCCCTGGCATCGCACTCCCCCGCCTCGATCGTGCGCTCGACGGTGGCCGGGCTGCACAGCCGCGCCGGCCGCGTCCCCGTGACGATGCCCATCGTCGGCCGGCTCGGGGAGACCGCCGCGCTCACGCTGCCCGGCCTCTACGAGGACTACACCGCGCTCGCCGGCCCCACCTGGGTCAACGAGGTCGACGCCGCGGTCGGGCTCAAGCTCGGCGGCCACCGGCCGGGACGGCTGGCCAAGCACGTGCGCTGTCCGATGCTGGTGCAGATCGCCGACTTCGACCGCAGCGCGCCGCCGCACGCCGCCGCGAAGGCGGCGGTCAAGGGCCGCGCGGAGGTCCGCCACTACCCGTGCGACCACTTCGACGTGTGGCCGGGCAAGGAGTGGTTCGAGGCGGCCGTCGCGCACCAGGTGCGGTTCCTCGGCCGGCACCTGGCGACGGACCGATCGACAGTGGACCGAAACGAGAACGCGTTCTAGTCTGGCGTGCATGCGCGTCGCCCTGAACGCCGACCAGGTCCGCCTGCGGGAGGAGCTCCGGGAGTACTTCGCCGAGCTCGTCACGCCTGAGCGCCGGGCCGGCCTCGCCTCGGCCACCGGCGAGTTCGGCGACGCGACGGTCTACCAGGACGTCATCCGCCAGGTCGGCGCGGACGGCTGGCTCGGCATCGGCTGGCCCCGGGAGTACGGCGGTCAGGCGCGCTCCATGGTCGAGCAGCTGATCTTCACCGACGCTGCGGCCGTCGCCGGCGTGCCGATCCCCTACCTGACGCTCAACACCGTCGGACCGACGATCATGCGCTACGGGACCGAGCAGCAGAAGGAGTACTTCCTGCCGCGGATCCTGCGCGGCGAGCTCCACTTCTCGATCGGCTACTCCGAGCCCGGGTCCGGCACCGACCTCGCGTCGCTGCGGACGAGGGCGGTGCGCGAAGGCGACGAGTGGGTCGTCAACGGCCAGAAGATGTGGACCTCGCTGATCCAGTACGCCGACTGGATCTGGCTGGCCTGCCGCACCGACCCCGACCTCCCGCGCCACCGGGGCCTGTCGATGATCCTGGTCCCGGCCGACGCGCCGGGTGTCTCCTACACACCGGTGCACACGGTGGCCGGCGTGGGCACCAGCGCGACGTACTACGAGGACGTGCGGGTGCCGGCGGGCAACCTGGTCGGCGAGCTCAACGGCGGCTGGGCGCTGATGACCAACCAGCTCAACCACGAGCGCGTGGCGCTCACCTCGGCGGCGCCGCTCGTGCACTCCCTGGCGTTGGTGCGCGAGTGGGCGCAGCAGACCAAGAACCCCGACGGGCAGCGGGTGATCGACTCGGAGTGGGTGCAGATCGCGCTGGGCCGGGCCCACGCCCGGATCGAGGCGCTGAGCCTGGTCAACTTCAAGCTCGCCGCCGACGCGGACGCCGGGGTCGCGCTGTCGCCGGCGGAGGCGTCGGCGACCAAGATCTACGGCTCGGAGCTGGCGACCGAGGTCTACCGCTCGCTGATGGAGATCGTCGGCCCCAACGCCGGCATCACCGGCGCGTCCGCGGGGGCGGTCCTCGCCGGTCGTCTCGAGCGCTCCTTCCGCTCCGCGCTCGTCATGACCTTCGGCGGCGGCACCAACGAGATCCAGCGCGACATCATCGGCTACGTCGGTCTCGGCCTCCCCGCCGCCAAGCGCTGACCACCATGTCCGGCGGTCGAGGTGCGAGGCCCGCCAGGGCCGAGCCTCGAGACCCGGTGAGACGAGAGGCAACCTGATGGACTTCACCTTCACCCCCGGGCAGGACGAGGCCGCGACGCTCGCCGCGCGGATCCTCGAGGACCGCACGAGCACCGACCGGTTGCAGGAGGTCGAGGCCGGCGGCGACCGGTTCGACCGGGCGCTGTGGGGCGAGCTGGCCTCGGCCGGGCTGCTCTCGCTCGCCGTACCCGAGGAGCACGGCGGCGCCGGTCTCGGGCTGGTCGAGCTGTGCCGGGTGCTGGTCGAGGTCGGGCGCACGGTGGCGCCGGTGCCGCTCGCCGTCCACGGTGCGGCGGCCCTGCTGCTGGCCGAGCTCGGCAGCGACGAGCAGCGGGCGGCCTGGCTGCCCGGCGCCGCCACCGGCGAGACCGTGCTGAGCGCGGCCGTCGCCGAGGAGCGCGCGCACCTGCCCGCCCGGCCGACGGTGACGGCCACGCTCGACGGTGACGGCTGGACCCTGTCGGGCTCCAAGGCGATCGTGCGGGCCGGTCTCGCCGCGGCGGCGGTCCTGGTCACGGCCACGACCCCCGACGGCGTCGGCGTCTTCCTGGTGGAGCCGGGGGCGGGCGGCGTCGACCTCGTCGAGCAGCACACGAGCGACGGCGACGCGGTCGCGCGGCTCGACCTGGCGCGTGCGCCCGGCGCGCCGGTCGGCAGGGTGGACGGCACCGCCGCGCAGCGTCTCGGTCTGCTGCTGACGGTGTGCTCGGCCGCCGAGCAGCTGGGCGTCACCGAGGGCGCGCTGGCCCTGACGGCGGCGTACGCGAAGACCCGCGAGCAGTTCGGCCGGCCGATCGGCAGCTTCCAGGCGGTGTCGCAGCGGCTGGCCGACGGCTACATCGACGTCCTGGCCCAGCGGCTCACCCTGTGGAGCGCAGCGTGGCGGCTCTCCGAGGGCCTGCCGGCCGAGACCGAGGTCGCGACCGCGAAGCTCTGGGCGGCCGACGCCGGCCACCGGCTCGCCCACACGACCGTCCACGTGCACGGGGGCGTCGGCATCGACCTCGACGGCGAGGCGCACCGCTACTTCACCAGCGCGAAGCGCTTCGAGTTCCTCTTCGGGGGTGCCACCGAGCAGGCCCTGACCATCGGCCGCGCGCTCGCGACCGAGCCCGTCTGAGGGCGCCGGCGATGACCGAGGAGCAGCTGACCGTCCGCAACCAGCTCCTGGCGCGGCGCGGCGACACGCGCGCGGGGCTGCTGTTCGGTGACGACTCCTGGACCTGGGACGAGGTGGTGGCCGCCTCGTGCGTGCGGTCCGCGGTCGTCGCCTCGCTGCTGCCGGCCGGCGAGCCGCCGCACGTGGGCGTGCTGCTCGACAACACCCCGGAGTTCGCGTTCCTGCTCGGCGGCGCCGCGCTGGGCGGGCAGGTGGTGGTCGGGTTGAACCCGACCCGCCGCGGCCCGGCCCTCGCGGCCGACGTCGCGCGCGCGGACTGCCAGGTCGTGGTCGCGGACTCGACCTACGCGGGCCTGCTGGGCGACGTCGACGTGCCCGTGCTCCTGACCGACGGACCGGCGTGGGCGGGGCTGCTCGCGGAGCACGCGGGCGCCGGCGTACCCGACGTCGAGGTCGGGCAGGACGACCTGATGATGCTGATCTTCACCTCCGGCACGTCGGGCGAGCCCAAGGCCGTCAACATCACCCAGGTGAAGGTGGCATTCCCCGGCCTCTTCCTCGCCGACCGGTTCGGCCTGGGCCCCGGTCACGTCGCGTATCTGTCGATGCCGATGTTCCACTCCAACGCGATCATGGCCGGCTGGGCGCCGGCGCTCGCGTCCGGCACGACGATGGCGTTGGCGCCGCGGTTCAGCGCCTCCGGCTTCCTGGCCGACGTACGGCGCTACGGAGCGACGTACGCCAACTACGTCGGCAAGCCGCTCACCTACGTCATGGCCACGCCCGAGCGACCCGACGACGCGGACAACCCGCTGCGCATCGTCTTCGGCAACGAGGCCAACGAGCGCGACATCGACGCCTTCGGCCGGCGCTTCGGCTGCGTCGTCGTCGACTCCTACTCCTCGACCGAGAACGCCGTGGTCGTGCAGCGGGTGCCGGAGATGCCGCAGGGCTCGCTCGGGAGGCCCCTGGACGGGGTGAAGGTGCTCGACCCGGTGACGATGGAGGAGACGCCGGACGCGGAGTTCGGGCCGCACGGCGAGCTGCTCAACGCCGACGCGGCGACCGGAGAGCTGGTCAACGCCCAGGGCGCCGGCGCCTTCGCCGGGTACTACAAGGACCCCGACGCGGAGTCGGAGCGGATGCGCGGCGGCATCTACTGGTCCGGCGACCTGGCCTACCGCGACGCCGACGGCTTCGTCTACTTCGCCGGTCGCACCGCCGACTGGCTGCGCGTCGACGGCGAGAACCTCGCCGCCGCCCCCATCGAGCGGATCCTGCTGCGCCACCCGGCGATCTCCGAGGCGGCCGTCTACGCCGTCCCCGACGAGTCCGTGGGCGACCAGGTCATGGCCTCGCTGATCACCCTCTCCCCGCTGGGCCCCGACGACCTGGAGTCCTTCCTCGCCGACCAGCCCGACCTGTCGCCCAAGGCCTGGCCGCGCTACGTGAGGCTCGTCGACTCCCTCCCCCGTACCGCCACCAACAAGGTCCTCAAGCGCCAGCTGTCCGCCGCCGGCGCCGCCGACCCCACCTGGACCCGCGACCCCCGCGGCACCACCTACCGCTGACCGCCCGCATCTCGTCGGTCATCGAGGTGGAGCGGCGGCAGCGGCCTACTTTCGGTGGTCGAGGTGCGAGGAGCGCCAGCGCTTGTCCTGAGGTGCGAGCGCAGCGAGCCTCGAAGGGACGAGCCTCGAGACCGAGTGAGCCGACAAGCAGCCTGGGGTACGGCGGTCGGGTCGCCGCGGGGGTCTCGAGGCTCAGGCGTTGCACGCCTTCGCACCTCGACCACCGAACGGGGCGCACCACCTCGGTGGTCGAGGTGCGAGGAACGCCAGCGCTCGTCCTGAGGTGCGAGCGCAGCGAGCCTCGAAGGGACGAGCCTCGAGACCCGCGTCCTCTCGGTGGTCGAGGTGCGAGGAGCGCCAGCGACGAGCCTCGAGACCCAGTGAGCCGACAAGCGGCCCGGGGTACGGCCGTCAGGCCGCGGGTCTCGAGGCTCAGGCGTTGCACGCCTTCGCACCTCGACCACCGAGGCCCTCCGGTGGTCGAGGTGCGAGGAACGCCAGCGCTCGTCCTGAGGTGCGAGCGCAGCGAGCCTCGAAGGGACGAGCCTCGAGACCTGGTGAGCCGACAAGCAGCATGGGGTACGGCGGTCGGGTCGCCGCGGGGGTCTCGAGGCTCAGGCGCTGCACGCCTTCGCACCTCGACCACCGAAGGGGCGTTGCGTGCCTGCGCACCTCGACCACCGAAGGGGCGCGTTGCACGCCTTCGCACCTCGACCACCGAGACGCAAAAAGTTCTCAGAACCCTGTGGACAAAGGGCATTCTCGGGCGCTCGACTGTCGGTGGCGGGTGCTTGAGTAGACCCATGAGCACCCCCGGACCCGACCAGAGCAGGCAGCTGCTCGACGGTGTCCGCGCCGAGACCCGAGCAGCCACCGACGCCGAGCTGCGACGCCTCCACCTCGTCCACGACTGGTGCGCCCTCCACGAGACCCACGACGATGCCGACGCCGCGTTCGGCGACCACGGCATCCCGCTCGCCGGCCCCGGGGCACCCATGATCAGCGAGTTCGCGGTCATGGAGCTCGGCGCCGCCCTGGGCATGTCGACCGACTCCGCCAAGCGCTACGTCGGCGCCGCCCTCGAGATCAAGTACCGCCTCCCCAGGATCTGGGCCCGCGTCGAAGCCGGTCAGCTCGGGTTCTGGAAAGCCCGCTGGATCGCCGAGCACACCAAGTGCCTACCCGCGGCCGGCGCCGCGTTCGTCGACGCCCGGGTCGCCTACTGCGCGCACAAGGTCTCCTACGCCGAGGTCGAACGACAGATCACCACCGCGATCGCCAGGTTCGACCCCGAGCAGGCCGAGAAGCTACGCCGCCAAGCCGCCGACGGCCGCAAGCTCGACATCCACACCGAGGCCATGTCCCTCGAAGGCACCATCGAGATCAACGGCACCCTGGACGCCCAGGACGCCCTCGACCTCGATGCCGCGATCAGCCGGCTCGCCGCCGACCGGAAGGCGGCGGGGTCGAGCGAGTCGTTGGATGTGCGACGCGCGCAGGCCGCCGGTGATCTGGCGCGGGGACAGGAGACGCTGTCCTTGGGTGATCAGGACGGTGGGGGTGGTTTCGAGGCTCGCTTCGCTCGCACCTCAACCACCGAGAAGAGCATCAAGATCACCCGGGTCATCGACCTGCACGTCCACGAAGCCGGCGTCTTCGGCGACCCGAACGCCACCCTCGGCAGATGCGGCCGCAAGCCGGTGCTCGTCGAGACGATCCGCGAGTGGTGCGCCGCACCCGACACCACGGTCATCAACGTCAAGCCCGTGCGCGACCTGGCCGAGCACGTCCACGTCGCCGGCTACGAGCACCCCGACCGCCTCATCGAGCAGGACGACCTGGTCGACCACCACTGCGTGTTCCCCTGGTGCACCCGACCCGCCGAACGCTGCGACCACGACCACGTCACCCCCTACAACAAGGGCGGACCAACGTGCTCCTGCAACTCAGCACCCCTGTGTCGCGGACACCATCGCCTGAAAACGCACGGCCGCTGGACCTACGACGTCCTGGACCGCGGCACGTATGTCTGGCACTCACCCCACGGCGACGCCTACCGCCGCGACCACACCGGCACCGAACCACTCCAACACCAGAGACCCTGACCGCCCCACACCCCGCCACCCGCGGGGCCACCGGCGTGTCCGCCCGGCGTCCGCGCTTGTGATGCGCGACCCCGGGTTGCCGGCTGTGCTCAGAGTCCAAACCCGAGACTGGCGCACGCCGAGCCCCTACCCTGATCCGGTGATCCGCCGCGCGCTCGTCGTCCTCGTGACGCTGGCGGCCGCCCTGACGCTGGCGGCGCCAGCACCAGCGCCGGCCTCCCCCCGCATCGAGGACACCAACCCGCTCGCCGGCCGCGCCTGGGGCGTGTACGGCGGTCGGGCCGAGCTGGCGTGGGAGCCGTACGTGCGCGCGACCGGCTGGCGCAAGAAGCTGCTCGCCAAGATCGCGCTCCGGCCTAAGGCCAAGTGGTTCGGCGGCTGGATCCCCGACGACAAGATCGCGGGCAAGGTGCGCGAGTACGTCGCCAACGCGACAGGGGGCGACCCCGAGGTCATGGTGTCGATGAGCGTCTTCCGGATGCGGCCGTGGGAGCGCACGGCGTGCCAGCGGCTGCCGACGAAGGAGGAGAAGGCCAGCTACCGGCGCTGGATCAACCGCTTCGCCCGCGCGCTCGGCGACACCCACACGATGCTGGTCCTGCAGCCCGACGGCCCCTTCGCGCTCTGTGCGCCGGGCGGCTCGAAGGTCCCCAGCCGGCTGATCGCGTGGAGCGCGCGGGTCCTCAGCGCGCTGCCCAACACCCACGTCTACCTCGAGGCGGGCGCCTCCGACTGGCTGCGCGTCGACGAGGCCGTGCAGCTGCTGGTCGACATGGGCGTGGGGCACACCCGCGGGCTCGCGCTCAACACCACCCACTACGACTCCCCCGAGGCCAACATCCGCTACGGCGCCGAGGTCGCCGACCGGCTCGCGGCGCGCGGCATGCCTGGCAAGAAGGTCGTCGTGGACACCTCCCAGAGCGGCCGGCCGTTCACGTACCAGGACTGGAGGAGAAACCCCCAGGACCGCGACTACGCCAACGCCGCGCCGTGCCGCAACCGCACCCAGGTCCGCTGCGTCACCCTCGGCATCCCGCCGACCGCCGACGTCACCGACCCGGCGACCGGTCTCTCCGCCGAGGTGCGCGAGCTCGCGGGTCACTACGTCGACGCGTTCGTGTGGTCGGGCCGGCCGTGGCTGTTCATGCAGACCGAGCCGTTCCTGCTCAGGCGCGCGCTCAACATCGCCCGCACGACGCCGTACTGAAGGTTGCGGGGTCTCGAGGCTCGGGCCTGGCGGCCCTCACACCTCGACCACCGAAGGGGTCAGATCTCGCCGAGCCTGCGGACGGTCTCCTCGAACTCGGCCACCAGGTCGGCCATGACGTCGGCCACCGGGCGGACGTCGTTCATGCGGCCCACGATCTGGCCGATCGGCATCGAGATGACGTCGGGGTCGTTGGCGGCGCTGATCCGGTGGTGGGCCTGGGCGACGAGCAGGTTCTGCAGCGGCATCGGGAGCGGCGCGGGCGCGCCCTCCTCCTCCCAGGCCTGAGTCCACTTGGTCTTGAGCAGGCGGGCCGGCTTGCCGGTGTAGACCCGGGTGCGCACGGTGTCGCTGCTGGTGGCGCGCGTGAACGCCGTCTCCCAGGCCTCGCTGTTGGCGGCGCCCATGAGCTGGTACTCCTGGGTGCCGAGCCAGATCGAGCCCATCCAGACGCCCTGCGACCCCAGCGCGAGCGAGGCGGCGACCTGGCGCCCGGAGCCGATGCCGCCGGCGCCGAGCACGGGTACGTCGGGCCCGACGGCGTCGACGATGTCGGGCTGCAGCACCATGCTGGCGACCTCGCCGGTGTGGCCGCCCGCCTCGTAGCCCTGCGCGACGATGATGTCGACGCCGTTGGCGACGTGGCTGAGCGCGTGCTTGGCGGCGCCGGCGAGCGCGGCGACCTTGATGCCGTGCTCGTGGCACTTCTCGATGACGTCGACCGGCGGCGAGCCCAGCGCGTTGGCGATCAGCACCGGCCGGTGCTGCAGCGCGACGTCGAGGTGCGAGCGGGCCACGGAGTGCAGCCAGCCGAGCACGCCCTCGCGGTCCTCGCCCTCGGGCAGCGGCGGCACGCCGAGCTTGAGCAGCGTCTGGTCGACGAACTGCCGGTGCTCCTCGGGGATCATCGCCCCGAGGTCCATCGAGGTGCCCTCGGTCGGGATCGTCATCGGCATGACGATGTCGACGCCGTACGGCTTGCCTTCGGTGTGGTCGTCGAGCCAGGTGAGGACCCGCTCGAGATCCTCGGCGTCGTTGAAGCGCACGCAGCCCAGCACGCCCAAGCCGCCCGCGCGAGAGACCGCGGCGGCGACGTGCTCGGAGGGCGTGAAGGCGAAGATCGGGTACTCGATCCCGAACTCCTCACACAGCGGCGTCCGCATCAGGCACCTCCGCCGTCTGCCCCGACCGGGTAGCCAGGGCCATCTGCTTCGCCTTGGGGTACTGCGCCTTGCCCGTCGCGTTGCGGGGGATCTCGGGCACCAGCGTCAGTGCCCGCGGCAGCTTGTAGCCCGACAGCGACGCGCGCAGGAACGCGCGCAGGTCCTCCAGCTCGACCGTCTCGCCCTCACGCGGCTGCACGACGGCGGCGACCGCCTGGCCGTACTTGTCGTCGGGGATGCCCACCACGAGGCAGTCGTAGACGGCGGGGTGGCCCTTGATCGCCATCTCCACCTCCTCGGGGTAGACCTTCTCGCCGCCGGTGTTGACGCAGTTGGAGCCGCGACCGAGCAGCGTGACCCGGCCGTCGGTCTCGATGCGCGCGAAGTCGCCCGGCACGGAGTAGCGCTCGCCGTCGATCTCCAGGAAGGTCTTGGCCGACTTCTCGGGGTCCTTGTAGTAGCCCACGGGCACCGACCCGCCGCGGCCGAGGCGCCCGATCCGGCCCACGTTCGTCGCCAGGTCCAGCACGTGGTCGTCGTCGCCGATGACCACGCTGGCCGGCCCGAGGCCGACGACCGGGCCGTCGTGGCTGATCGCGTTCCGGTCCTGCATCCCCATGCCCTGGAAGCCGGTCTCCGAGGCCCCCACCGAGTCGGTGAAGACGCTGTTCGGGAACGCCGCCATCCACCGCTCCTTCACCGGCGGGCTGAAGATCGCGGCACTGCTGGAGATCGCGAACAGGCTGGACCCGTCGTACGGCGTACCGGTCGCGGCCTTGCGCTCGTACTCCTCGATCAACGGGCGGGCCATCGCGTCGCCGGTCATGAAGATCAGCTGCACCTGCTCGCGCTCGATGATCTCCCAGGTACGCCGCGCGTCGAACTTCGGCTCGAGCACCGTCAGGTGCCCGGCGAAGAGGTGCATGAGCAGCCCGGCCTGCGCGCCGCCGTGCATCAGCGGGCTGAGCGGGAAGGTCACCATCCGGGGCTCGGTGGCCTGCTTCGACTGGTCGTACTCCGCCAGCGGCTCACCGGTGTAGAAGTCGATGCCGCCGCCGAGCACCCGCCAGAAGTCCTCGTGGCGCCACATGACGCCCTTGGGGAAGCCTGTGGTGCCGCCGGTGTAGATGATGTGGAGGTCGTCGGGGCTGCGCTCGCCGAAGTCGCGCTCCTCGCTCTGCCCCTCCAGGGCGGCCTCGATGGTCACGCCGCCGAACGGCGAGAGGTCGGCGACGTTGTCGGGGTCGAGCGCGTCGGGGATGGCGACGAAGGTCGTGAGCTTCTCGTGGTTCGGCGCGCAAGCGGCCACCAGCGGCGCGTAGGTGCGCTCGTGGATCAGCGCCACGACGTCGGCGTTGTCGAAGAGGTAGTTGAGCTCGCCCTCGACGTAGCGGTAGTTGACGTTGATGTTGACCGCGCGCACCTTGACCACGGCCAGGACCGCGACGACGTGCTCGACACTGTTCTTCGCGTAGACGGCGACGTGGTCGCCGGCCCCGATGCCTCGCGAAGCCAGGTAGTGCGCCAGCCTGTTGGCGTCGCGCTCCAGCTCGCCGTACGTGACGACTCGCTCCCCCACCTTCAGGGCGCGGTTGTCGGGCGCGGCGTCGACGGCGTGCTCGAAGAGGTCGGCGATGTTCAGGGCCACGCCGCGAGACTAGAACACGTTCTTGTTTTTCGCTAGCCTCGCGTCATGAGCAGCCAGGACGTCACCCGCGAGTCCACCGAGCCCGCCCCGCACTGCCTCGTCGAGCAGGTCGGCCACACCCTGGTGGTCACGATGAACCGCCCCGAGGCCCGCAACGCGCTGTCCGGCGAGATGCTCGCGATCATGGGTGAGGCGTGGGACCGGGTGAACTCCGACGACTCGGTGCGCGTCTGCATCCTCACCGGAGCCGGCGGCTACTTCTGCGCCGGCGCCGACCTCAAGGCCATGGACTCCCGACCCCCGTCGGCCAGCTTCGACTCCGGCGACTTCGACCCCTCGGTGATCAAGCCCCTGCTCAAGGGGTTCCGCCTCACCAAGCCGCTCATCGCCGCGGTCGAGGGCCCGGCCGTCGCCGGTGGCACCGAGATCCTCCAGGGCACCGACATCCGCGTGGCCGGCGCGTCCGCCAGGTTCGGCGTCACCGAGGCCCGCTGGAGCCTCTACCCGCTGGGCGGCTCCGCCGTGCGCCTGATCCGGCAGCTGCCCTACACCGTCGCCGCCGAGCTGCTCCTCACCGGCCGCACCATGACCGCTTCCGAGGCCAAGGAGGTCGGCCTGATCGGCCACGTCGTCCCCGACGGCACCGCCCTAGCCAAGGCGCACGAGCTCGCCGACCTCATCGCCGCCAACGGCCCGCTCGCCGTCCAGGCGATCCTGCGGACCATGCGCGACTCCGAGGGCAAACACGAGGACGACTGCTGGGCCGACGACGCCCGCGTCGGCGCCGCCGTCTTCGCCTCGAACGACGCCAAGGAGGGCCCCCGCGCGTTCGCCGAGAAGCGCGCGCCGCAGTTCACTGGGACCTGAGGCTCACCGTCGGCTCGAGCACCCGGTCGTGGCCGACCTGGCGCGAGGAGCCGACGAGGTCGAGGGCGACGACGCCGCGGATGTCCTCACTGGACGCACCGACCCGCAGCTCGACCGCTCCCGGCTCGACCACCCGCACGAGGTCGCGGCCGGTGAGGGAGGTGAGGTCCGCGTGGAGATCGAGGCGCACCCGGGCCCGCTCCCCCGGCGCCAGGTCGACCCGGACGGCCCCGATCAGCTGCTGGACGGGGCGGACCACCGACGAGACCGGATCGTGCAGGTAGACCTGGACGACCTCGGAGACGTCACGGTCGGCGTCGTTGGCCAGCTCGACCTCGACGGCGGTGGTGCCGTCGGTGTCCCAGCGCGATCCGGACGTGCCGCTGACGGAGACCCAGGTGGCGCAGGCGTAGGACAGGCCGTGACCGAAGGGGTAGAGCGGCGTGGGGTCGACGCTGCTCACGTCGGTGAGGCGGGCCAGGGTCGGCGAGAGGTAGGTCCACGGCTGGGTCGAGCCGGCGTCGGGGAAGCTCACGGGCAGCCGGCCGGACGGGTTGACCCGGCCGGACAGCACGTCCGCGATCGCCTGGGCGCCCTCCTCGCCGGGGAAGAAGCCGCACACCAGCCCCGCCAGCCGCGGCGCGAACGCGCTGACGTCGTACGGGCGGCCGACCAGCAGCACCGCCACGACGGGGGTGCCGGTCTCCAGCAGCGCCCCGAGCAGCTCCTCCTGGCGGCCCGGGAGCCGCAGGTCGGGTACGTCGCAGCCCTCGCCGGAGGTGCCGCGGCCGAAGAGCCCGGCCTGGTCACCCAGGACGACGACGCAGACATCGGCCGCCGCCGCCGTCGCCGCGGCCGCCGCCAGGTCGGCGTCGTCGCCGCCGAGCACCGGGCAGCCGAGCTCGTAGGAGATGTCGTAGGTGTCGGCCAGCGCCTCGCGCACCGTCCGGATGACGACACCGTCCTCGACCTCGGGGTGGTGCACGAGCACGTGCATCGGGAAGGCGTAGCAGCCTTGCATCGCCTGCGGGGTGTCCGCGCGCGGGCCGACGACGGCGACCCGGACGCCGTCGCGCAACGGCAGCACGCCGTCGTTGGCGAGCAGCACGACCGAGCGCTGCGCGACCTCGAGCGCCACCGCGCGGGACTCGGGCCGGTCGAGGTCCACGTCGGCCGGCTCGGGCGGCGCCCAGCCGGGGTCGAGGAGCCCGAGCTCGCACTTCTGCCGCAGCACCCGCGACAGCGCGCGGTCGACGACCTTCTCGTCCACCTGCCCCTCGGTGACCGCCGCCCGGAGCGGCTCGTCGTAGGCCTTGGGCGAGGGCAGCTCGATGTCGATTCCCGCCTCCAGCGCGAGGCGAGCGGCCTCGCCGAGGTCGCCGGCGACGCGGTGCAGGCTCTCGAGGAACGCGACCGAGAAGTAGTCGGCGGCGACCGTGCCCTCGAAGCCCAGCTGGTCGCGCAGCAGGGTCGTGAACAGCTCGGGGTCGGCGGCGGCGGGCACGCCGTCGATGTCGGTGTAGGAGTTCATCACCGAGCGGGCCCCGGCGCGCAGGGCCATCTCGAAGGGCGGCAGGAACACGTCGGCCAGCTCGCGCGGGCCCGCGGACACGGGCGCCAGGTTGCGTGCGGCGCGGGAGGCGGAGTAGCTCAGGAAGTGCTTGAGCGTGGCCACCACTCCCCCGGACTCGAGCCCGCGCACGTAGGCGCTGCCGACGAGCCCCACCAGGAACGGATCCTCGCCCAGCGTCTCCTCCACGCGCCCCCAGCGCGCGTCACGCACGACGTCGAGCACCGGAGCCAGGCCCTGGTGCACCCCGAGGTCGCGCATGGACGCGGCGATCTGCCCGGCCATGCGCTCGACGAGCGGGGGGTCGAAGGTCGCCGCCCAGCACAGAGGCGAGGGGTAGATGGTCGCGCCCCAGACGGCCAGGCCGGTCAGGCACTCCTCGTGCGCCTGGGCCGGGATGCCGAAGCGGTTGGCGGCGACGACGTCACGCTGGCGCTGGGCCAGCAGCTCCAGCCCCTCACGGGGGGCCAGGGGCCCGGTGCCGAAGGTGCGGGTCAGCTGGCCCAGGCCGTCCTCGATCAGCTCGTCCCAGTCGGGCTGGGGCCCCAAGGTCTCGCGCAGCATCGGCGCCATCCCGCCGGCCTCGGGGTCGAGCCACCAGATGCCGGAGAGCTGGCTCACCTTCTCGCGCAGGGTCATCCGCGGCATCAGGTCCGCGACGCGGGCGTCGGTGCTCGCGGTCGGGTCGCGCCAGAGCTCGGTCATGAAGTGCCTCCCGGGGCGGCGGTGGAGTGACGTCGGACGAGCGTCGTCTCGAGGGTCACGTGCGTGTGGGCGAGCTCCTCACCGGCGACCAGCGCCACCAGCATCTCGACCGCGTCGTGGCCCATCTGTCGGATCGGCTGCTGCACCGTCGTGAGCGGCGGGCGCGACAGCGCGGAGTCGGGGATGTTGTCGAACCCCACGACCGAGAGCCGCTCCGGCACCTCTATCCCGAGCTGCGCGGCGACCTCCAGGGTGGCCAAGGCGGAGGCGTCGTTGGCCGCGAAGATCGCGGTGGGCGGCTGCGGCAGTGCCAGCAGCTCGCGGGCCGCGTCGCCGGCCTGGTCGGCCTCGAACGCGCCCAGGCGCAGCAGCGACTCGTCGACGGGCACGCCGGCGGCCGCGTGCGCCTCGCGGTAGCCGCGCTCGCGCAGGCGGGCCGAGATCAGGTCGGGGCGGCCGGTGACCATGCCGATGCGCCGGTGCCCCAGCTGCAGGAGGTGGTCGACGCCGAGCCGCGCGCCCTGCAGGTTGTCCGCGGTGACGGTCGGCAGGCTGGAGCGCCCGGTGTGCGGGTCGACCGCGACGATCGGCCCGTCGTACTGCACGTCGGTGACGGTGGGCGTCACCAGCACCGCGCCGTCGACCAGGGTGCCCATGACCCGCGACAGGTAGCGCCGCTCCCAGCCGACGTGCTCGTCGACCCGGCCGCCGGCGGAGTAGGCGACCAGCTCGAAGCCGGTGCCGCGGATGGCGTCGGCGGCCCCCTTGAGCACCTCGGTGCTGAACGGCTCGAAGTCGGCGACCAGCACGCCGAGCACGTTGGTGCGGCTGTTGCGCAGGCTGCGGGCGACCAGGCTGGCCTCGTAGCCGAGGCGGTTGACGACCTCGAACACCTGGGCCGAGGTGCCGCTCGCGACGCCGTAGCGGCCGTTGATCACCTTGGAGACCGTCGACACCGAGACGCCCGCCTCCGATGCCACCTGCTGCATCGTGACCCGACCGTTGCTCGAGCGGCGCTCCGTCATCTCGTCCTCTCCGCGGCCGTCCGTCTGGCCGTTCGTCTGGCCGTTCGTCTGGCCGGTCATCCCTTCACCGCGCCCTGCAGACCGCCGACGATCCGCCGCTGCAGCGCCAGGAACAGCACCAGGGCGGGGATCATCGCGATCGAGGTGAAGGCCAGGACGCCGGCCGTGTCCGCCGAGTGCTCGGTGGAGTAGTCGGCGACGCCGAGGGGCAGCGTACGCATGTCCTGCTGCAGGAGCAGGAGCGGCAGCAGGTAGGCGTTCCATGAGCCGACGAAGGCCAGGACGGCCACGGTCACGAGCCCGGGCCGGGACAGGGGCAGCATCAGCCACCAGAAGATGCCGACCCGCGAGGCGCCGTCCATCAGGGCGGCCTCCTCGAGCTCCTTGGGGATCGCCATCAGGAACGGGCGCAGGATCACCACGGTGATCGGCAGCCAGAAGGCCGCCTGCGGCAGCGCCACGCCCCACCAGGTGTTGCCCATCTCCAGGTCGCGGGTGACCAGGATGAACAGCGGGATGATCGCCACCGCCGCCGGGAACAGCAGCCCCAGCACGAACACCATGAACAGCGGCTCGCGCAGCCGGAACTGATAGCGCGCCAGCGGGTAGGCCGCCATCACCCCGCAGACAACGGCGACGACGGTGGTGATGACCGCGATGGCCGTGGAGTTGAGGGCGTAGCGCCAGAAGTCGGGGTTGGCGAAGACGCCGTTGTAGTTCTTCAGCAGCCAGGGGTCCGGCAGCCCGGCGGGGTCGGTGGCCAGCTGCTCGTTGCTGCGGAAGCCGCCCAGGGCGCCGTAGACGACCGGTCCCAGCGTCAGGGCGACGACCACCAGCGCGATGCCGTAGGTCAGCGGCCCACCGGCACCGAAGGGGCGCATCCGACGAGTCGACATCTTCTCCCTGTCCGTTGCGGGCCTGAACGCCGGGCTCATCGTTCGACCACCGTGTCCCGCCGCAGGATCAGCAGCTGGTAGGCCAGCGCCATCACGAAGCTCACCAGGAACAGCACGACCGAGGCCGCCCCGGCGATCCCGTAGTTGTGGCGCTGGGTGCCCTGGTTGATCAGGTACGTCGCCATCGTCGTCGTCGCGTTGGCCGGGCCGCCGCCGGTCAGCACCCACACCATGTCGAACTGCTGCAGCGAGCCGATCATCGACAAGAACAGCCAGGTGCGGATGGTCGGCCCGAGCAGGGGCAGCGCCACCCGGAGCTGGGTCCGCCACCAGCTGGCCCCGTCGAGCTGCGCCGCCTCGTACAGCTCGTCGGGCACTCCCTGCAGCCCGGCGAGGAAGAGCAGCACCGCCAGTCCGAGGTACTTCCACGTGAGGACGACGAAGAGGGTCGGCAGCGCCAGCTCCGGCGTGCCCAGGAACCCCTGCTCCGGTGGGGTGAGACCGACGAGCTCGATCAAGCCGTCGACGACGCCGTACTCGGGCTGGAGGAGCTGGAACCAGATCACGGCCGCGATGACCTCGGCCATGACGTAGGGGACGAAGACGACGGTGCGCAGCAGCCCGCGTAACCGGATGTTGCGGTTGAGCAGCATCGCGATCGCCAGGCCCAGGGGCAGCTGCACCACGACGGAGGCGATGACGATGACGAAGTTGTGCGCGACCGCGTCGCGGAACACGTCGTCGCCGAGGACCCGCCCGTAGTTGCGCAGGCCGACGAAGTCCTCCATCGGGCCGAAGCCCTTCCAGCGGTAGAAGGACATGCGCACCGCGGACACGATCGGCCACACGACGAACACGCCCATGAGAGCGAGGGCCGGCGTCACGAAGAGGAGGATCTCCAGTCGTTGACGCCAGCCCCCGCGAGTCACGCTCAGCTCAACCCTCGTCGTCGGCGGCCGACTGCGTGGCGGACACGACGTCCTCCGGCGTGGCCTGACCGGCGAACAGCAGGGCGATCTCGTCGTTCATCGCGCCTCCGATGGACTCTCCGAACGCCGTGTCGAAGTAGAGCTGGACGTACGGCGCCTCGTCGCGCACCTTGAGGAGCTCGGCGAGGGACGGGTTGGCCAGGGAGTCGAAGGCGGCCGGGTTGGTCGGCAGCCCCATGTCCTTCTCGGCGAAGCCCTGCTGCACCTCGTCGGAGAGCAGGTACTTGGCGAGGTCGACCGCGACGTCGGGGGCACCCTCCGGCACCGCCCACGCGTCGCCGCCACCGAGCTGGGCAGCCGGGTCGCCCTCGCCGCCCTCGACGGCCGGGAAGGGGAACCAGCCGGTCTTGTCGCCCAGCCCCAAGCCGTCGTCGGTGAGCCCCTGCATGACACCGGGCTCCCACTGTCCCTGCATCTCCATCGCCACCTTGCCCGTGGCCAGGAGGCCGGACGCCGAGCTCGCGCCCTCCTGCGCGGGGGTGCTCAGGAAGCCCGCGTGGAACGGCTCGGTCTCGAGGATGTCCTCGACGACCTCGCCCGCCTTCACGAAGCAGGGGTCGGAGAAGTCGCGGCTGGAGACGGCCTCGGTGATGGTGTCCGGGGAGCATGCGCGCACCGCGGTGTAGTACCAGTAGTGCGCAGCCGGCCACTTGTCACCGGCGCCCACGGACAGGGGCGTGAGGTCGGCGGCCTTGAGCTTGTCGATCACGTCGTAGAGCCCGTCCATGGTGGTCGGGGTCTCGGTGATGCCGGCCTGCTCGAACAGCTCGGTGTTGTACCAGAAGCCCACGACGCCCAGCGAGAACGGCAGCGCGTAGCTGGTGTCGTCGACCTGCCAGCCGGCCATCGCGACGTCGCCGATCTTCTCGATCTCCTCCGACGCGTCCTCGCTGAGGTCACGGACTAGTCCGGCCTCGACGTGGTCGGCCAGCTCGCCGCCTCCGCGCTCCATGTAGACGTCGGGCAGGTCGCCGCTCTGGAAGGCGGCGGCCAGCTTGTCGACCATGTCCTCGTGGGCCATGGCGCTGATCTCGACGTTGACGCCGGGGTTGTCGGCCTCGAAGTCCTTGGCGACCTGCTCGTAGTAGGCCTTGCCGGGGTCGTTGTTCGAGTTGTGCCACCAGGTGATGGTGTCCTCGTCCGCCTCGGACGAGTCGTCGCCGCCGCAGGCCGCTGCGAGCAGCAGCACTCCGGCGCTGAGCGCGGCGAGGGCCGCGCGTCGGGTCTTCGACCTCATGGGGTTCCTCCGTCCCGCCCCAACGCTCGTTGAGACGTTCGTCACACGGCAAGGTGTCACCGGAGACGGCACTTGTCAATCGTTGTCGATAACGTTTTCCAGATCGGCATTCCGGAAGTCCGGGTGGTCTGGTCCGGGCTCCTCTAGCCTGCTCCCGTGCTCACGTCAGTCTTCGGCGGCAGCTTCGGGCTGCTCTTCCTCGGCTTCATCGCGCTGGTCGTGGTGGTGTTCGTCGTCAGCATGGTTCAGGCCAAGCGGCGGCGCGAGGGGATGACGGCGTTCGCGGCGGCGCGCGGCTGGACCTACCGGGAGTCCGACGGCTCCCTGGTCACCCGCTTCAGCGGCGACCCGTTCGGGACCGGCAGCAGCCGGCGGGCGACCAACTGCCTGTACGGCGCCCACGACGGGCGCCCGATGGTGGCGTTCGACTACCGCTACACGACCAGCAGCGGCAGCGGCGAGAACAGCTCCACGGAGACCCACACCTACTCGGTCGTCGCCATGTCGCTCGGCCTGCCCGTGCCGCCGCTCGCGGTGTCGCCCGAGGGGCCCGTGGGTCGCTTCTTCGGGCGCCTGACCAACCGCGACATCGAGCTGGAGTCGGAGGACTTCAACCGGGCGTTCACGGTGCTCGCCCACGACCGGAGGTTCGCCTCCGACGTGCTGCACCCGCAGATGATGCAGATGCTGCTGCAGTGGCCGGCGCTCGGGTGGCGCTTCGAGGGCGACTCGATGCTCATGGTGCGCGCCGGACACCACGAGCCGCACGAGGTCGACGCCACGCTGGCCGTGATGGACGCGATCCTCGACCGGGTGCCCGAGCACGTGTGGCGCACCCTGCGGGGGCAGTGATGGTCGTCCTCGTCCTGGCGTGCCTGGCCGTGGCGCTGGTCCTCCTGCTGTCCGTGGTGGTGATGTACAACCGCTTCGTGCGCCAGCGCACCCTCGTGGACGAGTCCTGGGGCGGCATCGACGTCGAGCTGACCCGCCGCCACGACCTGATCCCCAACCTGGTCGAGACGGTGCGCGGGTACGCCGCCCACGAGCAGGCGCTGCTGCAGCAGCTCGTCGTCGCCCGCGAGGCCGCCACGGCGCACTCGCGCGACCAGCCCGCGCAGCGTGAGTCCTACGAGGACACCCTCGGCGGCGCGATCGCCTCCGTGCTCGTGCGCGCCGAGGCCTACCCCGACCTCAAGGCCCACAACGGCTTCCTGCAGCTGCAGCGCGAGCTCACCCACACCGAGGACCGGATCGCGGCGGCGAGGCGCTTCTACAACGGCAACGTCCGCGCCTACAACACCCGCATCCGCACCTTCCCCTCCAACCTGGTCGCGGGGATGTTCGGCTTCACCGCTCGCGACTTCTTCGAGCTGCACGACCCGGCCGCCAGGGCCGTGCCACAGGTCTGAGGCCTCCGGCTCAGACCGGGGTGATCGGCAGCGACCGGCGCGGCTGGAAGGCGAAGGTCGCACCCGTGCTGAAGCGGGTGACCGCGACCTCGCCCGCCTCCGGGGCGGCGACCTCACGCCGTACGACGTGGGCGGTGAAGGCCTCGTCGCCGCCGACGACCTCGACGTCCAGACAGGGGTCGACGGCGCGCACGATCGCCTGGAGCGACTCGGGGCTCTCGGGCCCGAGAAGCGCGGCCCAACCCCCGTCGGCGGAGGCCGGGGAGGGGCCGACGGTCACGGACGCCTCCCCCACGACCGCGTCGTGGTAGGCCGCCGGGTTGAGCAGCGGGTGCAGCTCGAGGACCCGCATCGCGCCGGGGATCCCCTCGGGCAGCCGCAGCGCGCGGTGCAGGCGCTCGGCCGCGAGCCCGGCGATGCCGATGAGCTGCTTGGTGCAGATCTCGCGCGCCATCGCCTCGCTGGTGGCACGCTTTCGCACCGCCACTTCGAACGACAGGTTCAGCAGGTGCATCTGCAGGCACACCTCGTCGGCGATGCGCACCATCGCGGAGTGCGAGAACGCGGCGAAGTCGAGGTCGGAGAGCAGCGGCCCGGAGTAGTCGGAGAGGCCCGCGTCGGCGGGGTCGATCGGGTCGAGCGCGACCGTGGCGGCGTACGTGAGCGCCACCTCGTCGTAGGCCGGCAGTGGCGCGACGGGCGGGAACGACTCGTCGATGGTGACCGTCCAGCGGCAGTGCGGGTGCTCCTGGGGCGAGGACCGGGGCGGACGGTGCACGGGGCGCACCTGCGCCCGGGGGTTGGTCGCGACCGCGGTGGCGTCGAAGGTGGGGTCCTCGATGTCGTGGCACATCGACACGACGTACGGCTCCCCCATCGGCTCCACGTCTATCAGCGCGCCGCAGTGGTCGAGGTGGAACTCGCCGTGCCAGGGATCGTGCACGGTGTAGCGGAAGTCCATGAACTGCGGCGGCGCTCCGATGTCGAGCTGCAGTCCCTTGAAGATCGTGACCACGTCGGTGCCCCGGTAGCCGAGCGCGTCCTGCATGCGGCGCGTGTAGACGGGCGAGGCGCCGGACCACTCCTCGATGGCGACCTGCGCCATCTCCTCGCGTCCCCAGGCCGAGATGCACCAGGCCATGCCGGAGCGGTCGATCAGCTGCCCGATGAGCAGCAGCTCGGGCACCAGCGTCGCGAGCTCCTGCCGGGACAGCGAGGCGTAGCGGCTAGCCAACGGAGCGCTCGCCCGTCCAGTACTGCGCCCGCAGGGCCTTCTTGTCCAGCTTGCCGAGCCCGGTGAGCGGCAGCGCGTCGGCGATAATGATCTGCTTGGGGGCGTGGACGGCGCCCTTGCGCTCCTTGACCAGCTGCGTGATCTCGGCCCGGACCTCGCCGGTCAGCTCCGCTCCCGGACGGAGCACGACGACGGCCGTGACGGCCTCACCCCACTTCTCGTCCGGCGTCCCGATGACGCCCACCTGGGCGACCGCGGGGTGCTCGGCGACGACGTCCTCAACCTCGCGGGGGAACACGTTGAACCCGCCGGTGACGATCATGTCCTTGGTGCGGTCGACGATGTACCAGAAGCCGTCCTCGTCCTCGCGTGCCACGTCGCCGGTGTGCATCCAGCCGTCGCGGAAGGTCTCGGCGGTCTCGTCGGGGAGGTTCCAGTAGCCGCCGGCCAGCAGCGACCCGGACACGCAGATCTCGCCGGGCTCCCCCACCGGCACCGGTCGGCCGTCCTCGCCCAGCAGCGCCGTACGCAGGAAGGCCGACGGCCGCCCGCACGACGACAGCCGGCGGTCGTCGCCGGTCGCGTGGTCGGACTTCGACAGGTAGCTGATCACCATGGGTGCCTCGGACTGGCCGTAGTACTGGGCGAAGATCGGCCCGAACCGCTCGATCGCCTCCTTGAGCCGCACCGGGTTGATCGCCGAGGCGCCGTAGTAGACGGTCTCCAGCGACGACAGGTCGCGGGTGTGCGAGTCCGGGTGGTCCATGAGCGCGTAGAGCATCGACGGCACCAGCATCGTGGCCGTGATCCGCTGCTCCTCGATCGTCCGGAGCACCTCGGCCGGGTCGAATCGCGAGAGCACGTGCAGCGACCCGCCCTTGATCACGGTCGGCACGAAGAACGCCGCGCCGGCGTGGCTCAGCGGCGTGCACATCAAGAAGCGGGGGCGCTGCGGCCACTCCCACTCGGCGAGCTGGACCTGCGTCATCGTCGCCATCGCCGCCGCCGTCCCGATGACGCCCTTGGGCTTGCCGGTCGTGCCCCCGGTGTAGGTGATCGAGACGATGTGGTCGGGCGGCAGCACCGGGGACTGGAGCGGCTGCGCGTCGAACGTGGCGGCCGCCGCCACCAGGTCGGTACCGACGTGCTCGAGCTCCTGCGGCACCGGGCCGATGGTGAGCACCCGGGTGAGGCCCGGGCACTTCTCGAGCAGCGCCAGCGCACGCTCGGTGAAGTAGGGGTCGATGACCAAGGTCGTGATGCCCGCGTCGTTGATGACGTAGGCGTGGTCGTCGGCGGAGCCCAGCGGGTGCAGCGACGTACGCCGGTAGCCCTGCGTCTGGCCGGCGCCCAGGACGAACAGCACCTCCGGCCGGTTCAGCGCCAGCAACGCGGCCGACGTACCCGCCCCGGCGCCGAGCGCCTCGAACGCCTGCACGTAGCGCGACATCTGCTCGGCCACCTCGCCGCCCGTGAGCGTCGTGTCGCCGAGGTGCATGACGTCCTGGTCGCGGTGGCGCTTGAGCGCGGCCACCATCAGGTTGCCGTTGTGGGTCCCGGTGCGCAGGCTGTCCGTCGCGGTGGAGGTCACCGGAGCAGACTAGAACGCGTTCTAGATTGGGGCAACGGGGGTTGTGCCGGGTGCGGGCGACACCGAGGCTCTCCCCATGACCCGCTACGTCGACCTGGCGCCCGAGGGCGCGTCCGTCGGCCGCTGCGTGGTGCTGCCCGGGCGGCAGTACACCGCCGACGGCCCGCTGCTCTTCTTCGCCACCCAGGTCGCGCTCGACCGTGGCTGGGACGTGCGCCAGGTGTGGTGGGAGGCGCCGGCCCGGGGCGGCGGCGCCGACGAGATCACGTGGGTCGGCGACCAGCTCGACGCGGCCGTCGGCGGCTACGACGGACGGGTGCTCGTCGTCGGCAAGTCGCTGGGCACCCTGGCCGCCGCACGCGCGGCAGCACGCGGGTACGACGCCGCGTGGCTCACCCCGCTGCTCAACGAGCCCGACGCCGCCGCACCGCTGCTCACCTACCCGGCCGCGCAGCTCGTCGTCATCGGTTCGGAGGACCCGTACCTCAGCCGGGACGTGCTCGACGCCCTTCCGGGCGAGCGCCGCGTCGTCGCGGGCGACCACGTCCTCCGGGTCCCCGGCGACGTCGCGGCTTCGGTGGCGAGCCACGGGCTCGTCGCCCGGATGTTCGACGCCTGGCTGGCGGGCCTGGGGTGACCGACGATCGCTCCGGCGCGTTGCCGGTCCTCGCTGGCGAAGGGGCGAGCCGGCCGAGCCGCGGACGCCGTACTCCGCGGGCGATCCTGGCGCTTGTCAGGGGTTGCAACCCCTGACAAGCGACGGGATACCCGGCTGACCGGGTATCCATCCCGGGTCAGCCGCCTCGGCTAGAACCCGCCGAAGTCGAAGCCGCCGCCGTCGAAGCCGCCCGCGTCGCCACCGCCGTCGAAGCCCCCGCCGGAGTCACCGCCGTCGCCCCCGCCACCGTCACCGCCGCCGTCACCACCGTCACCACCGCCGTACCCGCCGTCGCCGAAGCCGCCGAACATCATGCCGCCCATGAACATCCAGGTCAGGGGGCCGAAGGCGCCGAAGTAGCCGGCGGCATAGGGCTCGTAGGCGCGGCCGCCCTGGTAGTACGGCACCCGCTGGGCGCCGACCATCACCTTGCGGGTGTCGGGGTCGGCGCCGGCGCGCACCCGCTCGGCGTCCAGGGCGCACGCGGGGACGTCCCGCTCCACCCCGTCGGGCGGGACGTAGGGCACGTCGGTCACCGACGGCCCGTGGCGCGGGTCGAAGAAGCACGGCGCGCGGCGCGTCGGCAGCGGCGCGCCGACGA
This sequence comes from Nocardioides sp. cx-173, assembly GCF_021117365.1. Classification (NCBI taxonomy): domain Bacteria; kingdom Bacillati; phylum Actinomycetota; class Actinomycetes; order Propionibacteriales; family Nocardioidaceae; genus Nocardioides; species Nocardioides sp. cx-173. The sequence continues at coordinate 2,422,864 of NZ_CP088262.1, forward strand.
CCCGGGCGCGCACGCAGGAGATCGCGTAGCGGCCGTCCTCGATGATCTCGGTGACGTGGCGGACGTCCTCGGGCCGGGTCAGCGCGTCGCCGGCCGCCTTGGCCGACTCGTAGGAGTCGAGGGCCCGCTGGTAGTCGGCGTTGGCGCCGGCGTCCAGCTCGTGCCCGGCCATCTCCGCATCGAGCTGGCGCAGGTCCTCGCCCAGCGCGGTGATGTCCTCGAAGGCGAGCTTGCGGACCGGGGCGAGCTCCGTCTCGCGGCGGGTGAGCTCACCGGACTGCTTGCGCCGCTCGGCCACGAGCCACACCGCGGCGACCGCCGCGACCACCAGCAACAACAGGATCAGGTCCATCCCCGGATCCTACGTCGGCGTGCCAGCGCGTCCGGGTCCTGCCGACGCTCGCGACGCGCCGAGCGGGTGCACCGAAGGCCGTACGCGGGTCCGGCGCCGACGGTAGCGTGGGGCCGCCGACGGCACACCAGGTGTCGCAGACGAAGGAGCACGACCGGATGAGCTTCATGGACAAGGTGCGCGGTCAGTTCATCGACATCGTCGAGTTCCTCGACGACAGTCGCGACACGATCGTGTGGCGGTTCCCCCGCCAGGGCAACGAGATCAAGAACGGTGCCCAGCTGATCGTCCGCGAGGGTCAGACGGCGGTGTTCGTGAGCGAGGGCCAGATCGCCGACGTCTTCACCCCGGGCACCTTCGAGCTCACCACCCAGAACCTGCCCATCCTCAGCACGCTCAAGGGCTGGAAGTACGGCTTCAACTCGCCGTTCAAGGCCGAGGTCTACTTCGTCGGCACTCGGCAGTACACCGACCTGAAGTGGGGCACCCAGAACCCCTTCACCGTGCGCGACGCGGAGTTCGGCATGGTGCGCCTGCGCGCCTTCGGCACGTACGCGCTGCGGGTCACCGACGCCGCGGTCCTGCTGCGGCAGCTCGTGGGGACCGACCCGGACTTCCGCACCGACGAGGTGTCGGAGTTCCTGCGCCAGAACATCGTCGCGGCGGTCACCTCGGCGCTCGCCACGGCCAACGTCCCGATGCTGGACCTGGCCGCGAACCAGCAGGCGATCTCGCAGCAGCTCGTCGGGACGTTGAGCGCCAGCCTGGCGGAGTTCGGCATCGCGCTGCCGCGCTTCGTCATCGAGAACATCTCGGTGCCGCCCGAGGTCGAGGAGGCGCTGGACAAGCGCAGCCAGATGGGCATCCTCGGCAACCTCGACCAGTACACGAAGTTCCAGGCCGCCAACGCGCTGGAGGACGCCGCCAACAACCCGGGGGCCGCCGGGCAGGGCACCGGCATGGTCGTGGGGATGGGTCTGGGACAGGCGGCGGCCGGTGCCGTCGCCGGCGCCCAGCAGGCCGCCCCGGCCAGCCCCCCGCCGCTCCCGGGCGGGGGTGGTACGCAGTGGTACATCGCCGTCAACGGTCAGCAGGCAGGCCCCTTCGCGGCCTCCGCGCTGCCCGCCAAGGTCGCCGCCGAGCAGCTGAGCCGCGAGACGCTGGTGTGGTGTGAGGCGATGTCCTCCTGGCAGCCCGCCGGCGAGGTGCCGGAGCTGGCCGGGCTCTTCGCGAGCACCCCGCCGCCGCTTCCCCCGGAGGCATGAGCATGTCCAGCACGCCTCCCCCGCTCACGCCGAGCGAGGCGCTGTTCGCGTCCTGCCCGACGTGTGGCTCCCAGGTGACCTACGCCCCGGGCACGACGCTCCTTCGCTGTGGCGCGTGCGGTGCCGAGCACAGCATCGAGGCCGGCGCCGACACCACCGTCGACGAGCACTCCTTCGACGAGTGGATGGCGCGCAACTCCCACGCCAAGGTGGCACTGCTCGGCAAGCAGGTCCTGCGCTGCCAGGGATGCGGGGCGCAGGTCGAGACCTTCGACCTGGCCGAGACCTGCCAGTTCTGCAGTGGCCACCTGATCGCGCTCTCGACGCCCGACGGGGTGGTGGCCCCCGAGGCGGTGGTCCCGTTCGAGGTCGACAGCGGCGCCGCCCAGAAGGCCTTCAAGGGCTGGATCGGCTCGCGGTGGTTCGCACCCAACGCACTGAAGAAGATCGGCTCGACCGAGTCGCTGGTCGGCACCTACGTCCCCCACTGGACCTTCGACGCTCGGACCGCGACGGACTACCGGGGCGAGCGTGGGGAGCACTACTACGTCACCAAGACCCGGCAGGTCTCCGACGGCAAGGGCGGCACCCGCACCGAGACCTACCAGGAGCGGCACACCCGGTGGTACGACGCCCAGGGGCACGTCACGCGCGCCTTCGACGACGTGCTCGTCCCGGCGACCGAGCGCCTACCGCAGAAGCGCCTCGACGAGATGGGGCCCTGGCGCCTCGAGACGGCCGTCGCCTACCAGCCCGAGTACCTCTCGGGCTACTCCGCACTGCGCTACGACGTCGAGCCGCAGGACGGCTCGACCCAGGCTCGGGAGGAGATGCGCGGCACCATCGAGCAGGACGTGCGCAGCGACATCGGCGGCGACGAGCAGCGCGTGCACCACCTGGACGTGACCTACGCCCAGGTGCTGTTCAAGCTGGTGCTGCTGCCGCTGTGGCTGGCGACGTACCTGCACGCGGGCAAGCAGTGGCAGGTGATGGTCAACGCCCACACCGGCAAGGTCACCGGCGACCGCCCCTACTCCGCGGTGAAGATCACCCTCGCGGTCCTGGTCGCCCTGGTCGTGATCGCCCTGGTGGTGCTCCTGGTGATGAACGCCCGGGACTCCTCGGCCACCGGGGCGATCGGCGCAGCGATCGGCGGCCTGTCACCGGGGTAGCGCCGGCCCGTCAGCCGGCCCGTCAGCCAGCACCGTCCAAGACGGCTCGCAGCCTGGCGGCGAAGGCCTCCGGCTGTCCGGCGTACCCGTGCTCGCCGCCGAGGAACCCGCCGTGGTGGCTGGGGAACACGGTCGCCTCCTGGCCGAGCAGCGCGGCGGTCGCGAGGGACGTGCGTCCGGTGAAGGTGCCGGCCGACTCCTCCCCCACGGCGACCACGACCCGGGTGGGCGCGGCCGCCAGGGCTGCCGCGTCCGGCCGGTACCCGCTGACGGCCCACGAGCGGTCCGAGAGCAGGGGGTCGTCACGGGTGCCGTCGTCCTCGCTCGGCAGCCCGAAGGACGCCGGGTCCGGCGCGGGGCGCGCGAAGTACTCGTCGGTGTACTCCCCCTGCCAGGAGGTCATCGCGATGAAGGTCGCCATGCCCGCGCCCATCCCGCTGGCCTCGTAGGCGTCGCGCACGGCCGCGCGGGCGCGCTCGGCGGCCTCGGCGTCGGGCAGCACCGGGATCAGCGGCGGCTCGTGCGCGACCAGCGCGAGCACGTCGCCGGGGTACGCCGTGACGAGCGCGAGGCCGGTCACCGCGCCGCCGCTGCTGCCGAACAGGTCCACGGGGCCGGCTCCGAGCGCCTCCACGAGCGCGTGCAGGTCCTCGGCCTGCGACTCCGGCGTGTGGTCGAGCCGTCCGTCCTTGCGGGTGCTGCGGCCCAGGCCGCGGGGGTCGTAGGTGACCACCGTGCGGTCCGGGAGCAGCGAGGCCAGCGTGGCGAACCCGCCGGCGTCCATCGGCTGGCCGACGAGGAGCAGCGGGGGTCGTCCGTCGGCGCTGGGCAGCGGGCCGTAGACGTCGTAGGCGAGGTCGACCTCGGGGGTCTCGAGCACGTGGGTGGTGGGCATGCACGATGGACCGGGGCCGCCTGGCAAACTCATCGCTCCCGGGCGCGGACCAACCAGGCGCACAGGCCCCACAGCGCGACGAACATGGCGTTGACGCCCAGGACGTCGACGACCGAGGAACCCTCCGGCGGCAGGCCTGTGGCGAGGGCCGCGGCGGTGACCGCGGCCTGGGTGGCGGCGGTGGCGAGCAGCGTGAGCGCCATCCCGGGCGACCGGAGCCGGGAGAGGGCGGCGCCGAGCACCAGGACGGCGAGGACGGCGGCGTAGACCCGGTCGGGGCGTCCCCCGGGCCCCAGAATGCCGAGGGCGCCCGAGGCGAGCACCAGGAAGAGCGCCGTCGCGCCGGTGAGGGCGAGACCGAGCCGGTGGCGGGTCATCGGTCCACGTTCGCTGCGAAGGTCATGCGTCCGACGCTAGGGACGGCGCCGGTGAGGAGGTGGTCAGGACGTGTGGAGGTCCTGTGCAGGTTGCCGCACGTGGCGCCACTCGCGGGCGAGGTGGAGTGCCAGCAGTCCGAGTACGGCACCGATCACCGACCCGACGCTGTTGGCCAGCCAGTCGTTGGTCGAGCACGAGCGCCCCAACGCGGGCAGCAGCGCCTGGACGGCCTCCACCGCCGCCGAGAGGCCGGTGCCGAAGGCCAGGGCCAGCGCCGGGCTCCGCGTCGCCACCGCAGCGAGCAGCACCGGCGCGACGAAGAGGACGACGTTGGCGGCCAGCTCGACCCGCGCGATCGTGGGCACGCTCCAGGCCACCTCGCAGCGTGAGTACAGCTGCCGGTCCACCGGCACCAGGGTCAGCAGCGCCACCGGGACGAGCGAGGCGCAGGTGAGCGCCCAGGCCAGCCCCCGCCGGGTGCTCAGCCAGGCCCCCGCGAACGGTCCGACGACCAGCAGCAGCGTGAGCGCCGCCGGGGACAGCCACGGGTGCTCGATGAGGATGGTGGTGATCAC